>JAHFDT010000115.1:0-2188 GCA_023248875.1 Myxococcales bacterium
GCGGATGGTCATCTTGCGGATCTCCGCCGTGGGATAGAGCTTGTAGGCGGTCAAGATATCGCTGATCCAGCGACGGTAAAGGGCAAAGGTCCAGGCGGAAAGCACCACGCCGGCGACCCAGGGTCCGAGCGACTGGTCCTCATGCCGACCGGGAAATAGCGAGCGCCGACCACGGCGTCGGATCTGACCGAGCGTACGGCTGCCATAGACGGCCACGCGCTCTTCGCCCTGGAGTGCCGCGAGCAGCGGCAAGTAGTCGTTCGGGTCATATTCGAGGTCAGCGTCCTGCACCAGAACGAACTCGCCTGTGCACTCGCGAATGCCCCGCTGTACCGCACGCCCCTTGCCCTGGTTGGGGACCTGCTTGAAGACGCGAATTCCTGGAAAGTGGCAGCGGCTCGCGACCTCGAAGGTCTGATCGCGCGAGCCATCGTCGACGACGACGATCTCTTTGCGAAATCCGAGCTGTTCCGTCGGCACCGCGGCGATCTGCTCGAGCAGGCGGCCGATGAAGGCCTCTTCGTTGTAGGCAGGGATCACGATCGACACGGTGCGCATGATTATCCCCAGCGAAACCGGATGAGCGCCACCAGCGCTTGGATGCCATCCCATACCGTCGTCTTCTTGCCCTCCTCTTTTCGTCGCGGGAAGAAATCGACGGGCAGCTCGAGGATGAACACGCTCTGGCGGCCGAGCTTGGCGATGATCTCCATCTCTAGATCGACGCCGTTCGAACGAAGATTGAGGCCGCGCAGAAGACGCGCATCGAAGGCTTTGATGCTGGTGAAGGCGTCGCTCAGAAAGCGGTTGTAGAGCAGGAGACAGACGATGCTGATCAGCATCCCGCCATACTTGCTGATGAGATAGCCGAGCCGATTGCCACGATAGATTTCACGAATGCGTTGGCTGAGATCGACGCACTTGATGGCACGGCTGCCAAAGGCGACGCGGAATTCGCTGCTCGCCATGGCGCCGACCAGCTGTGCAATGTCCTTCGGATCATACTCCGCATCCGATGGAAAGAAGACGATCATATCGCCCGAGGCCTTCTCGATCCCGAGCCGCAGTGCGCGTCCCCGCCCGGTGCGACCGCTCAGCTGAAAGCACTTCACCTCCTGCTCGGTGAGCGCCTGCTGGTAGGTGCCATCGGTCGAACCACCGTCGACAAAGATGATCTCCTTGCCGAGACCGAGCGATTGAAAATCGAGCAGCGTCAACTCGTGTAGGACTCGCTTGACGGTCCGATTCTCGTTGAGGGCGGGCACAACGATGGAGACCATGTAGCGATAGGGCTTCACCTTGCGCTGCAGTCGCGCATTGACGAGACTGATCAGCTCGTCGGCCACGCGCCCGCCAAGATGGACGCCGTCGCGCACCTCCCAATCGATCAGCGTCACCCGCTCGATGGGAAAGCGAAAGGTTTCCTGGCTGAACGGAACATAGCGACCGCCTTTCGCCTCCAGCGCCAGTGCTTCATCCGAAGCATGAAAGAAGAAGCGGCTGATCACCTGGTCCCAGCGAAATGCGCTCTGCCCTTTGCAGTTCAGGTAGTAGAGCAGCTTGTCGGTGAGGCTGTTGGCGGTCTCATTCTGGATCTCGTGGTCCTTGACGATATTGGCGACGAAGATCTTTTCAGCGCTGGTGTTGGCGGCGATGGCGTCACCGAGCCCGCGAGTAAAGTAGGAGGGCAGTAGCGACGAATGTTGTGTACCCGGGCCGTAGATCAGAATATCGGCGCCAAGGACCGCTTCAGCGGCGAGCGGATTGAGCGCAGGAAACTTCGAGTGCTCTCGCAAAAGCGCGATGGCCGCCTCTGGGCTCTTGCTGGCCAGCTCGTCCGCCTCGTGTGGAGCGAGATAGCGAGGCAACAAAAAGATCTCCGCGATGCGCGCGGCATGCTGCGGCGATACCAGCTCCGCCTCGTTCTTGAGAAAGGTTCCGTCCTCTTTAAGGCCGACCAGAACCAGATTTTCACCGTCGGTGACATTCAGAACCCGACCGCGCGCTCCGCAGAACCGGCTGAACTCTGCGATGGTGCGATTGAAGTCCCGTCCGTTCTCGAGGAAGCAGCCGGCAAAGAAAAGATTCCCGAGCGAGCAGTCGCCGAACGCGAAATGGACCCCTTGGCGCTGCTGCGCACGGGTGTATTCGGCGATGGCGGCGCAGTAGCGAGCCAATTCCTGAGCCT
>JAHFDT010000115.1:2198-12275 GCA_023248875.1 Myxococcales bacterium
GCACGAGATTCAGTTCGCATTGGGAGCCACGGACGGTGGAATCGGGACCGCTCGGCTGTAGCCGCGCAAAGCCATCGAGGCAGGCGAGCGCTGCGTCAAAGGTCGTGGCGTCCTCGAAACGGTGTTCTAGCAGCGTTCTCATCGCCCGATCGGCGCGGTCGACCGTGGGAATGAGCCGCGACAGATTCTTTCGGATATCCGAGGGCCCGAGCATCCCGGGAATAAACTGCCGCAGGCGACCTGTCGAAAGGCCATCATCATAGGCGTTGACCAGGAGCGTCAGGGAGATCTGCGGATGGCGACAGAGCGCGTCCGTGATGCTGGCGGTGCCGCGGCCCCCTGAGAACATCACGACATTCAGGAGAGGAGCACTCATACTGGCTCCCCCCGCCGACGGAGAATGGCGGCGGCGCGATCCCCTTCGGCACGGGTATTCACTCCGAGGGTCTCCTCGTCATCGAGAATCCGTAGGCTCATCACCGATCCGGGACCGAGTTCGAAGAGCGGCAGCAGCGGCAAGAGATTGAACTCGCGGGTGGCCCGGCCGGGGGCGAAATTCTGCCTCGCTTCGCGCAGCAGCGAAAACAGCGTGGAGGTGGCGAAGAGGAACAGGCCAGCGTCCGATTCACCGACCGGTTGGTCGATCTCCCCTTCGCGCGCCTGCAGCACCGCGACCAGCCGATCGTCGGCATCGCGCTGAAAGTGGATGTAGGGCTCGGGGCGCACCAAAGTGGGCAGCGTCAAGAGCGCCCCCGGCCGATGCTCATGAGCGCGCATGCAGCGAGCCACCGTCTCGGGCCGAAGGGTGATCTGGTCGCCCCAAGTCACCAGCACGTGCGGGGTCGCCACCAGGTCACGCGCCTGGTCGATGGCATCGGCCATGCCATTCGGAGCGTGCTGCAGGGCGATGCGATAGGCGTCGCTCGGGAGGAGCCGCGCGATCGCCGGGGCCACGACCTCGCGCTCGGTGGGAGCGAGGACCACCACGAAGCGCGCACAATAGGGGCGCAAAAGTTCGATCATCCACTCGATGAGCGGCCGTCCGAGCACGGGAAACAGTACCTTGGGACCGGGATGGTCGAGGCGCGTTCCCCTCCCGGCCGCGGGGATCAGCGCCGTCCAGTTCGCGGGTGTGATGGCGGCCGGAAATGGCTCGAGATCGGCGAGCGACCCGATCCGTTTCATGCTGAGACCCATGTTCTCAACTCATTCAATTGAGCGATCACCCCGTCGCAGCCCGCGTGCAACAGCTCCGCCCGGTCGCACAACCCCTCCATTCCCACCACTGGAATTCCCGCCGCCACCGCCGCCGCCACGCCCTGGGGTGCATCCTCGACCACCAGACACTGCTCAGCGGGGAGCCCCAGCTGCGCGAGCACCGACTGATAGATCTCAGGATTCGGCTTGGCCCTTCCGACCTCCTCACCGCACACGATCGTTTCGAACAGCGCTTTCGTGCCGCTGGCTTCGAGAAAGGTCTGCACGTTTCGGCGACTCGACGAGCTGGCCAGCGCCAAGCGGCAGCGCACGTGCAGCCATTCGAGCAGCTCTTGGCAATGCGGCACCACCGGCGGCCGTTCCGCCAAAAGGGCGGCCGCCCGATCGCGCTTCTTCTGCGTCAAGGATGCGATCCGGTCCGGCGAGGAAAGCTGATCGTTTTCCGCGAGCAGGCGAACCATCGCCTCCTCGGTGCGCATACCCGCGATCGCGGCATAGGAAAAGGTCGAGATGCCAACCTCTGCGAGTGCTTGCCGATAGGCCTGCTCATGGACACCGCTCGAAAGGAAGAGTACGCCATCGAGATCGAAGATCACCGCTCGCGGTGGCACCATCTCAACTCTTTCGCGCCACCAGCATGGACTGGCCCATATTGTAGGTGAATGGCAGCGCTGAAACGTTCAGGCGCCGCGAGAGCTTCTCGAATTGGCCCCACACCGAACCATAGGCGGAAGCGCGCTTGAGCGCATAGCCGAGCTCCAGCGTCTGCCAGTAGGGGCGGATCTCGAGGGTATGGAAACCGCATCTTTCGAGCAGGAGGGAGATTGTCTGCGGCGTGAAATAGGTCAGGTGCACGCTCAAGAAAAAGGGCCAGTTGCGTCGCAACAAGCGACGGACGAGGCTCGCGTGGTTGGGAAAGTTCACCACCAAGAGGCCGGTGTCCCGCAGAAGGCGCCGGATGTCGCCCAGCACTGCCCGCGGATCGAGCAGATGCTCGATCACATCCCACAGCGTCACGAGATCGAATTCACCTGCGGAAAACTTCTGTTCGGCGAGCGTTCCAGCGCGCAGATCGAGGCCGAACTCCTTGCGACCGTACTCACACAGCCAGGCGCTCGGCTCCACGCCCACGCCGGAGAATCCCAGGTCGGTAGCGGCCTTGAGAAAGGCCCCGCCGGCACACCCCACATCGAGGATCCGCGGCGCGGTCACAGGGCTGAAGCGCTGGCGGCGCATGAGGGTCCGCAAGCTGCGACGAAAGGTGCGAATCCGGAGCGCGTTCTGCTGGACGAAGGTGGGATCTACGGCGCTGCGATAGGAATCCAAGATGATCTCAGACCGCACGCGTGGGTTGAGATAGAGCAGATTGCAGCTCTGGCAGGCGACCAGCTGATCCATGAGGAGGTGGTCGCTCGACGAGGAATAGACCCGCAAGAGGTTCTCTTCGCCCAGCTCCTCGGGATAGTTCGCCGGCGAGACGACGCAGAACTCCGCGGTATCACAAAGCGGGCAGCGCACCTGTTCGGTGATGCGTTCGAGCGGTGGCAGGGGCTGGGCGATCATGCGCTTTCCGAACCGGCGACGCGGTGACCCAGCCATCGCTTGGTCATGAAGTAGGTGGCGGCGGCGCGATAGGGGACCATTTCCATCTTGGTTTCAAATCGGCGCCGCACGAAGTTGAGCGGTTGGCGCGCCAATTTGAGCGGATGGTAGCGCATCTTCGTCAGGAAAAACTCACGATAGAGGCGGAGACGAAAGCGGTTGAGCTCGGCGTAGTCGCTGCGCCACACCGGCGAGAAGTTGAGCTGAGAGTAGTCGCTGTAGCCGGTGAACTGGTCGAAAATCTCCGCGCCGGGCATGGGCGTGATGATGAAGACGGCGATTTCGTCGAGCCCTTCGCGCGTGAGATCCCGCACCAGGGCGCGGCTGAGCTCGCGATCGGAGTCCTCCTCGCCAGGAAAGCCGAGGACGAAACAGGCCTGCGAGCGAATGCCAAGCTGGTTCATCTTGCGGATCAACTTCACGGCATGGTCGAGCTTGAAGGGCTTGCCGATCCGCTTCATCACCCGCGGCGAGCCGCTTTCGGGCGAGATGGAGATGTAGCTGCATCCCGCTTGGGCCATCTGCTCGAGCGTCGCTTCGCTCCGGATGGTCTCGGACTTGGTGCCGGCGCAAAGCTTCCACGAAACCTTGAGCGAACGCCGCAGGATCTCTTCACAGATGGCGCGCGTTCGATCGTCGTTTACCGTCGGGTCGACATCCTCGATGTGGAATTCGGAGACGCCCAACTTCTCCTGAAAATGGGCCATCTCGTCGACCACGCTCACGGCCGTACGGGCTCGCCAGCGCACATCGTTGGTTTCGGGGATGACGCAGAACTTGCACGGATAGGGGCAGCCCCGCGAGGTGAGCAGCGATACGTAGCGGCTTTCGGTCATCGGTCCGTGGGCATAGTGCAGGCCCCAATAGCCGGCGAGCGGAAAGCGCTCCCACGCGGCAAAGGGAAGCCCATCGAGGTCAGCGATCTTTCGAGCGGGCGGCGAATAGCGAATCATTCCGCGTTCGCGCAGTCCGATGCCATCGATGGCCGAGATCTCCGAGGGGCTGGCACCCCGCGCCAGCGCCTGGAGCAGCTCGACGCCGCGCTGCTCGGGCTCCCCGGTCAGGATGTAGGTCGCGCCCGCGTCATGCAGCTCCCCCTGGAGGCGGCGGAGCGAATAGGCCGTTACTGCCTGGGAGTTCTCCATCACAATAATCGGTCGGGTGGGAGCCTGCTGATGGACCGCTTGCACCAGGCCGATTAGCGAACGATGTGCGGTCGTGTTGATGGCATAGAGCACCACCGCCGGCGACCCGGGATCGATTCGCGCACAGACCTCCGCCGGCGTCAGCCCCCGAAAAATGAAACCATCCTGGCGCCACCACTGATTCGGCTGCTCGCCGAAGGCATCGATCACCTCGATGGGAAAACCTGCGCGATCGACCGCGGCGGCAAAATAGGCGAGGCTGACGGGGAGGTAGACCACGCCCGTGGTAAACATATCGTTCGCCTGGAGGATCAGGTTGGGATTGATGAAGGTGATGGGCGAGGTCACTGGAGGTTCACATAACACGATTCGACACAAGATCGAACGGCTGCGCTAGACTATGCCACCTATGAATCGGTTTGCCTTGATCGGTGTCGCGGGCTTCGTCGCGCCCCGCCACCTCCGCGCGATCCGGGATACGGGAAGCCAGCTGGTCGCGGCGGTCGATCCACACGATTCGGTGGGGGTTTTGGATCAGTATTTTCCCGAGGCTCGCTATTTTTCCGAGATCGAGCGCTTCGACCGCTTTCTCGAGAAGCAGCGCCGCAAGAAAGAGCCGATCGATTGGGTGAGCATCTGCTCGCCCAACTATCTCCACGATGCCCATGTCCGGCTGGCGCTGCGCGTCGGCGCGAATGCGATCTGCGAAAAACCGCTGGTCATCAATCCGTGGAACCTCGACCAGCTGAGCGAGCTCGAGCAGGAATACGAACACCGCGTGTTCACGGTGCTGCAGCTGCGGCTGCATCCCGCTCTCATCGCACTGCGCGATCGGGTGCAGAGGTCCTCCAATCACGCGGAGGTCTGCCTGACCTATATCTCGCGGCGCGGCCCCTGGTACCACGCCTCTTGGAAGGGCTCGCAGGAAAAGTCGGGCGGCCTCGCGATGAACATCGGGATCCATTTTTTCGACCTTTTGCTGTGGCTCTTTGGTGCTGCGGAGGTCAGCGAGGTTCATCTCGTGACGCCCGACAAGATGGCCGGCCGGCTCGAGCTGGCGCGCGCTACGGTGCGCTGGTTCCTCTCGGTCGATGAGCAGGATCTGCCGTCTGGGGTGCGCAGCGCCGGCAAAACGGGCTTTCGTTCGCTGAGGATCAACGACGAAGAGATCGATTTCTCAGAGGGCTTCACCGATCTCCACACGCGTCTCTACGAAGCCGCTCTCGCAGGTCACGGCTTTCCCATCGAGGAGGCGCGGCCGTCGATCGAACTGGTCCATCGCATCTCCCATAACGCGGTCGTTCCCGCGCGCGGTGCCGGCCATCCGAGCCTTTCGCCATGACCGCGCGCGGCGCAGGGGGATTCGCTCCTCGTCGAACAGTCCTCGGTCCGGCACAGACGCCGGTCCTGCGGAACTCCTCGTCGCCGAATCCCCCTGCGCCGCGCGCTAGTCGATTGCCGCTGACAGGACCCGCCCACTTGTGGGGATCGGTCAGAGCACCATGACCGCGATCCCCATGCTCGATCTGCGCGGCGAGGTCGAACAGCTCTCGGGCGAAATCGAGGCCGCGATCCGGCGTGTGCTCCGCTCAGGCCACTTCATCCTCGGCCCGGAGGTGGAGGCGTTCGAACAGGAGATCGCCGCCTACCTGGGCGTTCCGCATGCGATCGCGCTCAATTCGGGCACCGATGCGCTGCTCATCGGTCTGCGCGCGCTTGGGATTGAGCCCGGTGATGAGGTGGTTACTTCGCCCTTTACCTTTGCCGCCACGGCGGGGGCGATTCGGCTGGCAGGAGCGATTCCGGTATTCGTCGATATCGACCCGGCCACATTCAATCTCGATGCGGGACAAGTCGAGCGGTATCTCAGCCCCCGAACCCGGGCGATCGTTCCGGTGCACCTCTATGGTCAAGCGGCCGAAATGGACGCTCTTTCCGAACTGGCCGCGCGGCACAATCTGCTGCTACTCGAGGATGCGGCCCAGGCCTTGGGCGCCCGCCATCGCTCGCGCAACGTCGGCACCCTCGGTCATGCGGCAGCCTTCTCCTTTTTTCCCACCAAGAACCTCGGCGCCTATGGCGATGGCGGAATGCTGGTGTCGAGCGATGCCACCGTCGCCGATCGCGCGCGCAAGCTGCGGGCCCACGGCTCCGCGAAGAAATACTTCAACGAGCTGCTCGGCTACAATTCGCGCCTCGACGCGCTCCAGGCCGCGATCTTGCGGGTGAAGTTGCCCTATCTCGACGCCTGGAACGCCGCGCGACGAGCTGCTGCACAGCGCTACGACGAGCGATTGGGCGCGCTCGCCGAAGTGACGATTCCCCTGCGCAGCCCCAATGCCGAACACGTTTTTCACCAGTACACCGTTCGCCTTCCCGCGGAGCGGCGTGACGCGGTCCAGAAGAGTCTGGCTGCAGCGGGGATCGCCAGCATGGTCTACTACCCGCAGCCGCTCCATCGCATGGCCCCCTTTGCGCAAAAGAGCGCCACGTTTCCGGTTGCTGAGGCCGCCGCGCGCGAAGTGCTGAGTCTGCCCATCTGGCCGACGATTTCGGAATCCGCCCAGCACGAAGTGGCGCGGGTGCTGAAGCAGTCGCTATAGCGGTGCTCACTCGGCTTAATACCGAGCGCCGCGCTAACGCAGTAGCCTGGCAACGATCTTCTGTGCGGCGAAGCCATCGCCGTAGGCCTCGGTCGGTGGCGCTCCCGCGCGCGAGGGTTCCTCCGCCAAGACGCTCAGCACCTCGGCCACGATCCGCTCTCGGTCGGCCCCCACCAGACGGTTCCAGCCGTCCGCCAGCGTCTCGGGCCACTCGGTCTCCTCGCGCATCGTTACGCACGGAACGCCGTGGAAGAAGGCCTCCTTTTGCACGCCTCCGGAATCGGTGAGGATCACCCGCGCCGCCGATTCCAGCCGGACCATATCGAAATAGGAGACGGGTTCGATACACACCAAACGATCGAGCCGCTGTTCTAACGGTGTTCCCGAGATCTTCCGCCGCGCCCTCGGGTGAAGCGGCAGTACCACGGTAAGATGATCCGCGAGCTCCGCCAGGGCTGCGAACATGGCAGCGAGGCGCACCGGTTCATCCGTGTTCTCCCCGCGATGGACGGTCACGAGCGCGAACTGTTTTTCTTGCAGCCGCAATCGTTCGAGCACCGCGCTACTGCGCCGCGCCTGCGTTCCAAAGTGGCGCACGCAGTCGAACATCACATCGCCGACGCGTTCGACTCCCGCACGCTGCCCCTCGTGGGCCAAGTTTTCGACCGCCACCGCGGTGGGGCAAAACAGAACGTCGCTGATGCGATCGGTGACCACGCGGTTGATCTCTTCCGGGATCGCCATGTTGTGACAGCGCAAGCCCGCTTCGACGTGCGCCACCGGAATGTGAAGCTTCTTCGCCGCCAGCGCCCCCGCCAAGGTCGAATTGGTATCGCCATAGACCAGCAGCCAGTCGGGACGTTCGCGGATCAGCACCTCTTCGATGCCAGCGAGCATGCGTCCGGTCTGCTGGCCGTGGCTACCCGAGCCGACCGCCAAATTGTAGTGCGGCGGAGGAATGTCGAGCTCGGTGAAAAAAACTTCCGACATGTTCGCGTCGTAGTGCTGTCCGGTGTGGAGCAGCACCTCGTGCATTCGCCCCGCCTGTTCACGGATGGCCCGTGACACCGCCGAGGCCTTGATGAACTGCGGCCTCGCCCCCACGACGGTCACCAGCTTCATCCCGATCTCCCCGCCAGCACGTCTCGATAGAGCCCGATCGTCTTCTCCTCCATCCGCTGCGGCGAAAAGTTCTCGGCGGCATGGCGCAAAGCCCGCTCGCCCAGCGCCTGGCGTGCGGCCTCATCGCCGAGCAGTGCCTGGATCGCCGCTTGGTACCCTTCGGGCGTATTGTCGCACAGGGACAGCCAGCCGCCCTGACAGTCCGGAAGGGGCTCTGTGGGATGGTGATTCAGCACTGTGGGAAGGCCGCACAGCGCCGCCTCGATGAGCGACTTCGAGATGCCCCAGTAGTCGCAGTGGGAAACGTGGAGATCGAAATCCTTCAGCATTCCACACAGCTTTTCATTGGGGATCGCCTGGACGAATTCCACTCGGTTCGCGCACCCCTCGGCGACCGCCACCGCCTTAAGCCGTTCGTGATATTCTCCATTGCCGACGATCAGGTAGTGGCAATCGAGTCGGCTCACGGCACGGATGATCTGCTCGGGGTTCTTTTCCTTCAACTGGCGGTTGATGGTCACTAACCGGGGCGGCGAAGAGAGCCGATAGTCGCGTTTGGGCGAGAGGTTTTGGCCCGCGACAATGTTGTAGATGAGCTCCACGCGCCGAGCGCCGTGCGCGCGGGCATAGCGCACGATCGGCTGGTACACTGCGATGACCCCGTCGGCAGCACGCAGCGCGGCGATTTCGAATCGCTTGCGAAATAGGCGCAAAAAACGCGGGCGCAAATAGTCCCAATCCCGATCCCAAACGCCGTGTACTGAAACCACGAGTGGCACTCTGAGGCGCTGTTTGATCTCGGCCGCCAAAAAACCTTCCAGGAAGTTATTGTAGGTTCGCACCATATGGGGAGCGATGTGTCGGGCCAGCGCGATCCCTTGCTCGATCCAGGGGCGCAACAGCGCTGGCTGCCATCCCAAGGAGCGGCGAAAGGAGGGAGGCGGTAGATTGTGCAGGAACAGCTGGGCCGCTCCCGCCATTGGCTGCACCTCCGCTGGATCCGCCCGCTGGTCGTTGAGCATCACAAGGTGCACTTCGTCGAAATGGTTGCCTGGGTTGTAGTAGCAACGGGTGACCTCCCCTTTCCGGATGAGCGCCGGTAAGTTGTCGGGGATGATCACGAGCAGCCTCATCGGGCGAGGACTCCGCGCAGGTGGACCGCCATCCGGGCCATGGCCTGGGCCCGGTGGGAGCGCTGGTTTTTTTCCGCGGGAGAAAGCTCGGCCAGGGTGCGTCCAAGCTCTGGCAGGAGGAAGAGCGGATCATAGCCAAAACCGCTGCTTCCCCGCGGCACGGTCAAGATCTCTCCTTCACAGGTTCCCTGTTCGATTTGCGTCGCGGTGCCCGGCTCGGCCAGCGCCAAAGCACAGCGAAACCGTGCAGTGCGCGGCGCCGGTACAGCGTGGAGCGCCTCGAGCAGTTTGGCATTGTTGGCGGCGTCGTTGGAAGGGACCCCGGCATAGCGCGCCGACCACACCCCCGGCTGGCCATTCAAGACATCGACTTCGAGCCCGCTATCGTCGCCGAGTGCGGGGCCACCGATCCACCGAGCCACCTCTTCTGCCTTCTTCTGTGCATTCCCTGCGAAGGTGGGACGGTCCTCTACGATTTCGAAGGGGTAGCCGGCTTCCCCCAGAGAGACCACTTCCACCTCGATCGATGACAAGAGCGATTGGAGCTCGGCCGCCTTGTGACGGTTCTGGGTAGCGAAGACCAGCCGCTTCATGCCGCGCTCGTGATCGCCGCCTTCTGGGCAGCCACCAGCTCCGCCACGCCTCCCGTGGCCAGATCGATCAGCGCATCCAGCTGCCGCCGATCGAAGGTGGCCCGCTCCCCCGTTCCCTGCAGCTCGACGAGGCGCCCCGCCGCGGTCATGACGACGTTCATGTCCACCTCGGCCGCCGCATCCTCTTCGTAGGCCAAATCGAGCAGAGGCTCGCCGCCGACGATTCCGACCGACACCGCGGCAATCGGTTCCCGGATCGGATCGACGATCTTGGCCTTCGTCGTGAGGCGAAGGCAGGCGATCGCCAGTGCCACAAATCCTCCCGTGATGGCCGCCGTGCGGGTTCCGCCATCGGCCTGCAGCACATCGCAGTCAATGGTGATCGTCCGCGGCCCCAGGGTTCTGAGATCGATCGCAGCGCGCAGCGCCCGCCCAATCAGCCGCTCGATCTCTTTAGCGCGACCATTGGGGCTGCGGCCGCTGCGGGTGGTCGTGGCGCGCGGCAGCATTGCATACTCCGCGGTCACCCAGCCGCCGCTGGCGCCGCGCATCCAGGCAGGCTGCTTCTCTTCGACCGAAGCGGTGCAGAGCACCCAGGTGTTGCCGGCGCGCACCAGGGCCGAGCCCTCTGGATCTTTCAAGTAGTTGGGGGTGATCTGCA
>JAHFDT010000287.1 GCA_023248875.1 Myxococcales bacterium
GCGGCCGAGGTGGCGCGCAATCTCGATCTGACCTCTTCGACCGTGCGGACCTGGGTCGATCGGGCCCGGGCTGACCAGGGCAAGGGCAAGCCTGGGGCGCTGACCACCGAGGAGCGCGAGGAGCTGTGGCGGTTGCGCAAGCTCGCCCTTCGCGTGGCCACCACGAAAAGCACGGCGTTCCGGATCATGCTTGTACCTCGCACCACAGGACTCGGTGCGCTCCTGTTCGAGCAATGCACTGAGCGTATTGATTCCGCTCTCGATGGCCAGCTCACGCAGCCCGCGACGAAGCGTGAACATCACGCCCGCCAGCGGCAGCCACCGCTGTCCCTCGATTGCTGCTTGGTTTACTTCCTTCTTCCTGGCAGTCTTCTTCATCGGCGGTTCTCCTCATTAGAAGCTCCGATAATGGTATCGGAGCGAGTTGAACCGCCACTTCAATTCCAACATTCAGCGGGGCATTGTCCTCATTGGTCCGACTCGCAAAACTCCGCTGGCGCGTCGAGCGCGATTACCAAGAAATGAAACACGAGATCGGTCTCGATCATTTCGAGGGACGAACCTGGCGAGGCTTCCATCACCACGCCGCGCTCTGCGCTATCGCGTACGGATTCCTCGCGCTCCAACGAGCGCTTTTCCCCCCGGAGGCGACGGAAGTGGACCTTGCCGATGCTGCGTCGCTGTCTTCAGCAAGTCCTGCTACAGCGAATTGGTTTCTACCCCATGTGCCGTCGGCCCGTGAACATACGCAGCCCGGCCCTCGCGGAGTCGCGCATGTGATCGAGTAGTACTAGGCCGAAGGTCAGGGCTGGACGCAGGCAGGACCGGAGCAGAGGAACCGCTTGGGCAGCTTTCCGTCGGAGGCGACATCATAGCGGCTTGGCAGCAAACCGCTGTTGCCATCGCACAGCTGCTTGAGATAGCCGGCGAAGGCCTGGTAATCTTTGATCTCGGAGGTGTCGCCCCGGTGGAGGACGGTGTCCTGGAGTTTTACGCTTTGACTATTCTTGTCCTTGAGTGTCACTCCTTGCGAGTCCGCGAAGGAGGCGATGTAGAGGTTGGTGACCACGTGCAGTAGCTTGGTGGGATTGTCGTCGATGTACTTCACTTTGCCGTCTTTGATTTCGAAGAGCACGGTGTCGTAGGTCTCGGTGTTGTCGCGCTTCGAATTCCACTCGATCTTGGTGACGCGGCCGCGCATGGGGTTCATGTAGTCGGCCGGCGAGAAGGGCATGCGCTCGGTGCTGGTGTCGACGGTGACACGGAGCCCCGAGTAGCCGAGGAAGAGATCGTTGGCCGTCGAGATGCCGATGGTAGCGCCGATCTCGAGCGCGCCACGCAGTTCGATCAGCCAGAGATAGGCGTGCACGAGTGGGTAGCCGACGGTGCCATCGTAAGGGCTGGCGCCGAGCGGGAAGGCACGGAAGGCATCGCCAAAGGAGAGGGCTCCGGTCTTGCCGGGATCGATGTTGGCGCGGATCGAACCAGCGGCATGGACCGCGAGGTCGGGCGGTTGATCTTGCGGCAGCGCCGCCTTACCGGCGGCAAACTCCGCGTCGGCGGCGAGGTCGAGCAGGCTGGTTTCGACGAAGGGCTTGAGGCCGACCACGGAGAAGTTGGTCTTGCCCAGCTTGTAGAAGTAGAGATCGCCGAAGAGCTTGGGGTCGTCGCTGATGGTGCTACCGAGTGTATGCGAAAGCGCATCCTCCAAAAACGACTTACCCCCTTGGGGCTTGGTCGTCTCGAGCCCCGCCACTACGCTCTCCAGGGCCTTGCCGAGCGTCGGATCGGGGACCGTCTTGTCATCGACGGGGACAAGCTGCGATGAATCGGCGTCGTAGGTGAGCGTACCATCCAGTGCGACGCGCAGCACCAGCCGTCCCAGGTATTGGCCGAACGAACCTGCCTGTACGACGATCACCTTTTTGCCGGTGGCAGCGTTCTGCACCAGCAGTGGCTTTTCCACCACGGTGTGGCTGTGGGCGCTGACGATCACATCGATGCCGCTCACGCGCTGGGCGATGAGATAGTCCTCACCATTTTCGGGGTGAGCGAGGTCCAGGCCCGAGTGGCTGAGCGCCACCACCAGATCGACCTTCTCCTGATTACGGAGTGCCTCCACCGTCGGCGCCACGTCGGCGTAGAGCTTGGATAGCACCGCCTCATACTTGGTCTCCTCGTTGAGGTTGCCGCTGAACCGCACCGGCACCTTGAAAGGCGCGTAATAGGCCGCCTCGGCGCCCATGATACCGAAGAAGCCGACCTTGAGCCCGCTGGGCGTCGTGATCACCTGGTAGCGTTTGAGCGGTTTGGTGCTGGTTCCTTCGCCATAGAGGGCTTCGAGATCATCATCAGCGGGGGAGTTGGCATCAAAGTGGATATTGGTCGAAAGCAGCTGCGGTGCCCCACCGCTCGCCATTGCACCCGTGATCGACTTGGCCAATGCCTGCGGCCCAAAATCGAACTCGTGGTTGCCGAGGCAGCCGATGTCGTAGCCGAGCGCTTTCATGATCGAAAAATCGCTCCCGGAGGGAAACCCGACCTGCGCCAGTGTACCCATGGCGTTGTCTCCACCGCTGACCGTGAGCACATCGCCCAGCGCCTTGGCCTTCGAGCGCTCGGCATCGAGCAGCACTTTGCGCCGTGCGACGCCGCCCTTGAGCGAACCGCCACCCGCCGTGGTTGCCGTGGGGTAGTCATCCGACTCGGGCCCGAAGGCAAACAGGTGGGAGTGTTCATCATTGGTGTAGAGCAGCGTCAGACTACGTCCCGGTGGAGGCGTGGTGCTGCTGCAGGAAGACAGGAGCACCAGTGCGAGGGCGAAGCGATGGACCATGGGATCCTCCTAACTCGACGCCTCATCCTAACCGGTCCATCGGTCACCGAGAACTGAAAACCGGGAGACTCAGGGCGATCACATCTAAATCCTCGATACATTCCGATCGGATAGAAGAAAGCAGTAGATAGAACTTTCTTCGGGAGGGTTGCCGTGATCTATACGGCAGGATGAAGCGAGCGAAGAGAGACACGGCGACGATCACGGAACAGTTTACTT
>JAHFDT010000006.1 GCA_023248875.1 Myxococcales bacterium
GGAGATGTCTATTTCTCGGTCGCGGCTTTTCCTGGCTATGGCGAACTCTCCAAGCAGCCGATCGACCAGCTCGAGGCGGGCGCGCGCGTCGAGGTGACCCCCGAGCAGAGCGCCAAGAAGCGCAGCCCGCTCGACTTTGCCCTGTGGAAGGCGGCCAAGCCGGGCGAGCCCTCGTGGCCGTCGCCCTGGGGAGCGGGACGTCCGGGCTGGCACATCGAGTGCTCCGCGATGGCCGAGCGCTACCTCGGACGCGAATTCGATCTACACGGCGGTGGGTGCGATCTGGTTTTTCCGCACCACGAAAACGAGCGCGCCCAGTCGCAGGGCGCCCACGGCCCCGCTACCTTTGCGCGCTACTGGCTGCACAATGGCTTCGTCAATTTCAATGACCGCAAGATCGCCAAGTCCGATGAGAACATGCGGCACCTGCTCGAACGTGCCTTTTTGCTGCGCGTGCTGGTCGAGCGCCACGGTGGCGAAGCGGTGCGCTATTTCCTGCTGACGACGCAGTATCGTCACCCGATCAACTTCGAAGTCCTCGAAGAGGGGGGAGCGCTGCGCTTTCCCGGGCTGGAAGAGGCGGAGCGTCAGCTCGAGTATGGTTATCTCGTGCGGCGTCGCCTCGGCGAGGGGGTGGCGCAGGGCGCGGCGCCGACCGAAGGGCCGATCGCCGAAGAGGCGGCCGGTTGGCGTACGGCACTCGATGAGGCGCTCGACGACGATTTCAACACCCCTGGAGCGCTAGCGGCGCTATCGCAAGGGCTGGCGGTCGCGAATCGTCTGCTCGATGGCAAACTGGCCGCACCCAAGGAGGTCAAGCGGCGCAGTCTCCATCGCTTAGCGGTCGATCTGGCGACCTCTTCGGCCGCACTCGGCCTCTTGGAAGAAGATCCCGCCGCCTGGTTGGCGGCGCACCGAACCCGGCGAGCCATGGCGCGCAAGATCGATATCGCCGTCGTGGAAGCAGCGATCGCCGAGCGCACGGCTGCGCGCGCCACCAAGGACTTTGCCCGCTCCGATGAGATCCGCGATCAGCTCAAGCAGCGCGGCATCGATCTCATGGATTCTCCTTCTGGGACTAGCTGGCGGGTGGCCGACTGACCACACTATTCGTAGATCTCTCTCCGGTGACCGATCTTTACGATGACTTCGGATCGAGGCGATCGCGCAGGCCATCGCCGAGGAGGTTGAAGCCGAGGACCACGATCGCGATACAGAGGCCAGCAGCGATGGCGATGTGCTGGGTCAGCCAAAGAAAGGTCGTGCCCTGGTCGAGCAGGGCGCCCCAGGAATAGGGCGCGGCCTGTCCGATGCCGAGGAATGCGAGCGTTGCCTCGGTCAGAATGACCCCTGCGAAGCCGGCGGTAGCCTGAACGATCAGAGGCCCGAGGAGATTCGGCACGATGTGGCGGAGCACAATGCGCCAGGCGGGCGCGCCGAGAGAGCGCGCAGCCTGGACGAATTCGCGCTCGCGCAGCGCCAGTGCCTGCCCGCGCGCGACTCGGGCGTAGCCGACCCAGCCGTTGACCGCAAGGGCAAAGATGAGATGGGCGATCCCTGGCCGTCGCACGAGGGCGACGAGGGCGATGTTGAGCAGGATGCCGGGGAAGGCTAGCAGGATGTCGCATAGCCGCATGAGTGCGTCGTCGACGAGGCCACCGGAATAGCCGGCGACAGCGCCAACGGTGGTACCGATGGCCAGTGAGATCGCGACCACCGCGAGCGAAATTCCGGCGGCGAGGCGCGCGCCATGGAGCACCTGGGAGAGCAGATCGCAGCCATTCTGGTCGGTACCGAGCCAGTGGGCTGCGCTCGGGTGTTCGAGAATCCTAAAGCGCTGCGCCGTCGGTGAGTAGGGAGCGATCGCAGGGCCGAGCAGCGCGGCCAGCAGAAACAGGGTGACCAAAACGGCCCCAAGCGTCGGGCCTGGACCGAGTCGTTTCATGCGCTAGCCCTGTTTCGGATCCGTGGATCGACCGCGCCATAGGCAAGGTCGACCAGCAGATTGACCAGCACATAGGACAGGGCGATCACCAGCGTGCAGCCCTGCACGATGCGATAGTCACGCTGGGCAATGCCGTCGAGGAGCAGCAGCCCCAGTCCGGGGCGCGCAAAGACCTTTTCGGTGACCACGGCGCCGGCGAGCAACGAGCCGAACTGAATGCCAGCGACGGTGATCACCGGAACCAGCGCGTTGCGCAGCGCATGCCTCGTCACTACGACGAGCGGCTGGAGTCCTTTGGCGCGCGCGGTACGGACGTAGTCCTCGCGCACCACTTCGAGCAGCGACGAGCGCGTCATTCGCGCCAGCATCGCAGCGAGATGGGTGCCGAGCATGATCGACGGCAGCACCAGGCGAGCCAGCGCGGGCGCATCATCCCCAGGACCGGGAAAGAGCGGCCATTTAATGTAGAACGCAAACAGCAGGAGCGGACCGAGCCAGGGCGTGGGCAGGGAGAGCCCGGCCAACGAGAGCGCGGTAGCGGCGCCATCGACGAGGGTGCCAGGGTGCAGCGCGGCGGTGATCCCGAGCGGCAAGGCGAACAGCAGTGCCACGACCATCGCCGCCAGCGCCAAGGTGGCAGTCTCCGGGAATGCCTCGCCGATCAGCGAAACGATGGTGCGTGGATGGAGCGGATCGTGGCAGGTCTGGCCGAGAGTGCCATCGGCGATGTGTGCCAGGAAGCGGCCGAACTGTGCTGCCAGCGGTCGGTCGAGGTCGAGACAGGCGCGTAGGGCCACCTTGTCGCGAGGATCGGCGCCTTCGCCCAGCATGTTGTCGACTGGATCGCCGGGGATAACGTGCACCAGCAGAAAGACCAGCACCGATACGCCCCCGACTGCCAAGAGGCTGCTGCCGAGTCGGCGCAGCATGAAACCGATCATTGCACGCAGAATTTGGCCGGAGTACCCACCGGCAAATTCACCACGCCCGCATCGGTCGTGACCTTCATGCTGCTGGTGGGGACCGGTTCGGCGCCATGGCTGCCGGTCTCACGGCAGGAGTAACCGCTGCGGCAATCGGTATTGCGTTCGCAGCGCTTTTCACAGCTGCGCCGCTCGCTCGACTCTGGCGCGCAGTGGCCACTGAAGAGGCCGCCATCGCTTGGTCGGCAATCCGCCTCATCGCACAGGCAGCGCTCGCTTGGCGAGCAGCCGCTGGGGTGGGTGGGATCACAGGTTTTATTCGCGAGGGGCGAAAAGAAGCGCACGCACACCGCTTCGCTCGGGCAGGTATCGGTGGTGGTGCCATTGACGAGGCGGATGTCGCAGCCTTCGACGGTGCAGTAGCCACCCGGAGCGGAGACGTCGCAAAACCGGTCGCCGAGCGGGCTGCAGTCCGCGTTGGTGGCGCAGCTATCGCCCACCTGGTGGCTGCAGGCGATCGTGAGGAGGAGAGCGAGTGAAATGGCGCGAAACCCCATGAGCGCGGGCAGTGTAGCGCCCAAACAGCGTGATGCAAAGCAGGAGGGCCCCGAGCGGCCAGGGGGCGTGGTGGGATGCGCCCAGCATGCATCCGCGAGGGGAGGAGAGCTCGCTTGCTTGGGCGACAAGCCAGACGGTGGGGTGTGGTTCGAGCTCGACGCCGTCGACGGCCGCGTGGATGCGCAGGGCGGCACGGCGCGGGCCCGCGGCCATCAGGACTCGTTCGTAGCGCCCCTCGCCCCGATCGGCGACCGGACCTTGGAAGATCGCGGCATAGGGAAGGCTCAGATCGGCGGCTTCGATGTGGACCTCGTGCCCCGGACCGATCGGTCGACCGGTGGCATCGCGCGGCGTCACGCTGACCCGGACGAGGTCGTTGCCGGGCGGCACCAGTGAGCGGCTGACGTCCACCGTCGAGGTTTTGGGATCGAGCGGGTCTGTGGGGATCCGGTCGAGCAGCCGCAGACCACGACCCACGTCGAGGTGGCCAAAACCTCCCCGGGCGGTGTAGCCGGGCTCGCCCGGCGGCGGAATCGCAGAGGCGCGGAGCAGCTCGCGCAACTGTTCGCGGGTCAAGGTGGGATCGCGCTGCAAGAGGAGCGCGATCGCGCCGGCGACGTGGGGCGCCGCTTGGGAGGTGCCGCGCAGGAGGCCATGCAGTCCGTCGTCCGCGCGCAGATAGTTGGGATCGCCAGCGACGAAGAACGCAGAACCGGACTGGTCGGGTGGTGCGTCGGAAGAGAGCGGCGCGGCGATGAATTCGCCGGGTGCCACCAGATCGGGTAGAAAACGGCCATCGGCGGTGGGGCCGGCGGCGGAGAATTTCGAAAGGCTGCCGACCACGAGATTGCGCGTGATCAGGGTGCCCAGGGGGCTGGTCCAGCGGTCGCGGCTGACAAAACTACCGACGGTGATTGCCGAACGGGCGAAAGCGGGCGGCTCGGCGGTATCGCTATCATCGAGCTGCGCGCCGAATCGCGCGCTACCGATCGGCGCGGCAGTGGCCCAGGCATCCCAGCGGTGGCTGCGACCCGTCAGTAAGATCTGCCAGGTGCCGGCCGGCGGTGCGCTGCCCAAGTCGATGTGGGCCGAAAAGCGTCCGTTCAGCGGATCCACTCCCCCGGAAGCGTCATCGAGAGCCACTCCATTCTCCAGGAGTTTGCTGCCAGAAGCGACCGGTCCGGACAGTTTGCCACTAGGTGCCACGACGGTCAGCGAGATGGGGGCCTCCGAGAACCATAGGTCGATCGAAACCTGCGTCGCGCCAGCCACGTGGAGCGGAAGCGCGAGCGGACCGCTCAGCTCATAGCCGCCCGCATGCAGACTGCGCGCACCGCTATTGCCCGTGGCGATCACGATCGCTCGTCCGGGCAGATCCGCGGGAAAGAGCGCATCGATCGCCTGCTCGAAGTTGGAGGTGCCATCGTGGGGGCCGCCATCGCCGCTGAGGCTCAAGTCGACCACCAGCGGCTGGGCCAGGGCCTGGGCGCGATCGACCGCGAAGCGCAGCCCCGTCAGAACATCCTCTTCGGTAAAGTGGTGGCCGTCGCGGGTCGCTCGCGCCATCACCAGCGTGGCAGCGGGTGCCATGCCCTGGTAGCGCAGCGCCAGCAGCCCGTTGCTCGTTGCCCAGCCGCTGCCCGCTGCGATGCCGAGCACGTGGCTACCATGGCCGTCGATATCGCGCTCGAGTACCGGCGCCGCCGCCGTTTGGGTCGCCGCATCGGCCTCCAATTGTGCGTCGATCTCCTCGCGCAGCGAGACTGCGCCGCCATAGTCGAGCTCCGGGTGTGCCGCGGTGGCAGGGTGGCCGAGGTCGAGGAGGGCCGCGATCCGGGTCTTGCCTTCGCGGGTGCGAAAGTCGGCGTGGCGAAAGTCGCAACCGGTGTCGACGACCGCGACCAGCACACCTTGACCATCGAGCCCGGTTTCGTTGCGCGCCGCGACCCACCCGGTGAGGGGTCGGGACTGGTCGAGCGATGGATGGAGCGCCGCCACCGGCTCGATGGCACGCACGCCGGGCAGCGCCGCGATCGCTGCCAGTGCTGCCTGATCCCCGTCGACAAAAGCGACATCTCCGGCTCCGGGCCGGGCGGCGAAGCCGTGGGCGATGAGCGTAGCCGCTCCGCCAGCGATGCGGACGCTCACCGGCTCGGGACGCATCGCGCCCAGCATCATCCAGCGCGCTCGACCATCGATGCGAGGTGTGGCGATCGCCGAGGTGGCGATGAGACAGAGCGCCCAGCGCTTCATGGCGACGTCCCGTGCAGCAGCGGTTCGATCAGCGAACGTGCCAGTGAGCGCAGCCGCGGCGCTCCTGCAATCGCCTGTGCCAGCGGCGGACTGAAGCTATAGTAGGTGGCGACCACGAGGCGCCCGAGAGTGTTTCCGAGCAGCCACCGATCGCGGAAGGCACGGAGTCGGGCGACTGGGTGCTCGAGCGGCGAGCCCAAGGCGGCGGTGGCAGTGGCGATGAAGCAGCCGTGCAGCGTGCTGTACTGCGCCGACTGTGTCGCAGTCGCGGCGAGAGTCGGGGAGGAGGCGGCGCCACACGCGGCCACGCTGCGCACGCCCACCGAAATTGGGGAGTCCGCGGGCAGCGAGGTGAGCGCGAAGGACTCCTGCCACCCCGCTGGCCCCGGCGGTGGCGCACCGTCCCCGGGGGTCGCGGTGGAGAAGTTGGCCGGCGTCAGCGCGCCGCCGACGAGATAGCGCACCTCATAGCGCGTCGGCCGGGGAAGGCCGGGCGGGGCCAGGAACGCGAGAGCGATCGAGGTGTCGAGCGGCGTCAGCGTGAGGGCGGCGGGCGCCAGAGGGGGCGTACAGAGGGTGCCGTCACAGCCCGAGGTGACGATCTTGATCACTTCGACGCGCACGGAGTAGCTGCCGCTCGGGAGGTGGGCGGGTGCGGTCCAGGTGATCGACGAAGTCACCTCGCGCCCCCCGATGGGCGTGGCTCCTGAGACTGCCGCGATCTCGTTGAAGCCAGCGAAGGCTTGGGCCTCTGGGGCGTCGTAGCCCTCGGAGCTGATCGGAAAGTGGTAGCCGATGGTCTCATTATCGTCGTAGCCCCCTCCATGACGAGGGGCGGGTAGCTCTTCCCGCGCGCATGCGCCCACACCGGGAGCACCATCTCGCGCGCGCCGTAGGGAAAGCGATAGTCGCCGACCAGACGAGGATGGCCGGGGCGGTTGCCGAGTCCCAGCGCGCCGGTCGAGCGGGTGACGAACAGGGTATCGACGACCTGGCCCTTCGCGTCCTCTAGCCAGACCGCCATCTGCACCGGGGCCACGGGGGCGAGGCGGACCGGCAAGGAGCGGGTGCAGGGAGCTGCGTCCGATACGGCCGTGGCCAAGAGCAGCCCCGCGATCGCCTGACGATTCACCCAGAAATGCTACCACGCCCCTTGACCGCGGGGCCCGCAGTTGTTACCGGAAGGGCCATGGACAGCCAACAGGTTCAAGAGCGGGCGATGGCGCTGATCCGCCGCGCCTATCAGCAGCAGATGGCGGGCGCGCTCGAACGCGCTGCCGATCTCTACCGGCGATCGCTCGCGATCTATCCTACCGCCGAAGCGCACACTTTTTTGGGGTGGACGCTCAGCCACCAGGGCAAACTCGACGAGGCGATCGACGAGTGCAAGAAGGCGATCGCGGTCGACCCGACCTTTGGCAACCCCTACAACGATATCGGTGCCTATTTGCTCGAAGGCGGCCAGGTCGACGATGCGATCGCCTGGTTTGAGCTGGCCAAGCAGGCGCCGCGCTACGAGCCGCGGCACTATCCGTTTTTGAACCTCGGCCGCGCCTTCCTGGCGAAAGGGCAGCTCGGCCGGGCGCTGGTGGAGTTTCGGGGCGCGCTCGAAATCGAGCCGCACAACGTGATGGCGCAGCGGGCGATCGAGGAGATCAGTTCGAATTTGAACTAGTTCGGGCTTTTTCGCTGATCCACTGCGCGACGCGGCTGAAGTCGCCAAAGCGCGTCAGCTTGCCGTGGGCACCGAGGAAGACCATCGCCACTTCGCGCGTGCCGGCGAGGCGCGCTGCGATCGCCAGGCAATAGCCGGCCAGATCGGTGTAGCCGGTCTTGCCACCGAGCACGGTGTGGCGTGAGCCGCGGGCGATCTGGTCGGTGTTGGTGTATTCGATCCGCCAGCGCGGTTTGCCGACCGGGGATGCGACATAGTGCGCCTTGCGGGTGATCTCGCTGATGAGCGGAATTTGGAGTGCTGCCTGGAGGAGCTTGGCCACTTCGCGGGGCGTCGAGCGGTTGCGATCATCGAGCCCGGTCGGGTCGCCGAAGGAAGTGCGTTTTAGGCCGAGTGCGAGCGCCTTTTTGTTCATCTCGGCGGTGAGCGCAGGGGGATTGAGCCCCACGGCGCGCCCGAGCGCCGGCACCGCGCGGTTGTCGGAGGCGATCAGCGCGGCATGGAGGAGGTCGCGGTGGGTGAATTGCATCCCCACCGGTAGCCGCGATCGGGCGCCGCCCTGGGCTGTGTCACGATCCACTGCGCTGATGGTCGTGGTGGCATCGAGATCGAGTTTGTGCTCGACCACCACCATCGCGGCCATCAGCTTGGAGATCGAAGCGATCGGCCGCACTTCGTCGGGATTCTTTTGGAATAGCTCGGTGCCACTCGCCAGGTCGACCACCACCGCTGCCTGCGCCTGGACATTGGGTTGCCCATCGCGAGTGTAGACGGCGATCGGTCGGCTGCGCACGGCGCGCCGGCGGGGGCGCTGGGCGGGGGCAACAGCAGGAAGCAGAGTGAGGAGGACAACGATGGCAACCGAGCGCATTCTTTCTTAGTAGCAGATCGCGCTTCACCTTCGATAGCAAGTTTTGTGCTACATAGCGGCCGTGGCTGAGGTCGCAAGATTCGACATCCAGCGCTTCGTCCAACTTTCGCGCGCGGTCGATCTCTCAGACCTCGACTGGCAGGCGGCCGCGCACCACGGTATCAGCGATGATGAGCGGCGGATCCTTCGTTACATGGCTGATACCGAGGCCCACACGATCCTCTATTTGCGCGACCTCTTGGCCGGCCACACGGCGCACGATCCCGAGGTGACCGCTTTTCTCGCCTGCTGGGTCTACGAGGAGACGCACCACGGCATCGCGCTCGACCGTTTTCTCGCGGAGGTAGGCTATCCGTCGTCCAAGAACCAATACACTCGGGTGGCGGCGGGCGCCGCCTTCGCCGAGGAGGTGGAGGCCTTCCTCTCGCAATCAGCGGCCAAGCTGACACCCCACTTTGCAGCCGCTCACATGGCTTGGGGCGCCCTCAACGAGGCGACCGCGGCAGCCGCCTACACGGCGCTCGCTCGCACCACGGGCAATCCCGAACTGGCCAAGCTCGTCACCAAGCTGGCGCGCGACGAGCGGCGCCACTACTCCTTCTACTATCACCAGGCCGACATGCGGCTGCGCGCCCATCCGCTGGCACGTTTTCTCTGTCGCAGCGCGCTCAATCTGTTTTGGGGCCCGGTGGGGATCGGCGTCGGCGGCACGCGCGAGGTGATCGAGCTCATCTTTGCGCGCTTCTTTTCGGACCGCGAAGGGCGCGCTGAAATCGACCGCATCGAAGCGCAGATCCGCGCGCTGCCGGGCCAGTCCGCCTTTTCCAAGCTATCCCAGGCGCGCGATCGCAGTCTGAGGGGGAATCATGCAATGGCTAGCATTACTGGTGTTGCTCATCGGCTGCGGTTCCCACAAGAAGCCGTCTCCGGGGAACAGCGACGCCGCGATTTCGCCTGATTTCGCCTTCGTTTGCACCGCCGACAGCCGCATCTGCCAGGGGCAGGACATCCTCCAGTGCGGCGACGACGGTCTGTACCACCTCGCGACGACCTGTCCCCCTTCCCTGGCTTGTCAAAACGGCACCTGCGCGGAGCCGCGCTGCCCCGATGAGCTCATGGAGGATGACGTCGATCACCCGACCGGGCTCTCGATCAAAGGATGGCCGCGCTTTCGCCACGACAATCGCAATTCGGGATCCACGCCGGCGATCGTCGGTACCATGCCCACATTGCAATGGAAGAAGGGGCCGTTTGGCACCACTTTGAATTCGGGAAAGGCCATGGCTTCCGGCCCGGTGATCGCTCGGGACGGGACGATCATCGTCGGTGGGGGCGATAACGACGGAATGCAGGGCGTGCTATGGGCGCTCAATGGCGCGGGCAGCACGCAGTGGACCTTCGCGGGAAAACGCGGCTACGGCTATGCTCAACCGGCGATCCGTGTCGATGGCACGAGTTACTATTCCACCCAGGATGGTACCGCCTATGCGGTCGACAGCACCGGCCTGAAGAAATGGAACTACTCCTTTGGCAGTCAGGACGATTGCAGCCCGATCGTTACGCGCGATGGGCTGGTGATCTATGGCAGCGACACCGGGGAGCTGTTTACCCTCGATGCGGATGGCAAGCTGAAGTGGCAGAGCGATAAAGCGACCGGGCCGGGGGAGGTCGATGCGGCGCTGGCCGAGTCCTGCGAGGGGCTGATCGTCGCGGGAGGACAGAATGGTTGGGTGGGGCTGAATGCCAAGACGGGCAAGACCCAGTGGAAGGTCGCGGCGACGGGCGGCCTTCACGCGCTGATGTCATCGCCCCTGGTGAGCGCGGCGGGGATCGTCTATGGGGCCGACTCGGGGGGGCAGGTGGTGGCGATCGATCTCCAAGGCAAGCTCCTTTGGTCCAAACAGGTGGCGAGCGGCGGGGGCGGGACCTCGCTGGCCAAGATCGGCCCGCAGCTATTTGTGGTGCTCGCCGACGGTAAGCTGCATGCGCTCAATGCAGCAACGGGCCAGGAGAACTGGGCTAAACCGGTCGGCCAGCAGGCGGAAATGTACCGTCATGGCGGCCCCGTGGTCGATGGCGCGCAGCGGATCTACTTCAATTCCAGCGATGGCTATGTCTACGCCTTCGACACCGCGGGCACCCCACTGTGGAAGCTGGCGGCGAGCGGCCAATCGCTCAGCGGCACGAGCTTCGCCGAAATGGCGATTGCCGACGATGGAACGCTCCTCGTGCCGGGCAACGATGGCCTGCTCTACGCATTTCAGTAGCGCTTGACTCTAGCGCCTGGCACTGGTTGAGTCCCCTCGATGGCACGAGGAAAGATCGGTACTCCCATCGAACGGCCGACCGAGTGGTGGCTGCAGGCACTGCGCCAGCGAGCCGAGCGGATGTACGAGGAGCAGCTCGACTGGTCGCAGCCGATCGAATTTGTGTCGGAGACTGAGCGCGAAGGCTGCATCCGCTTTTTCAACGCCGCCTATCGCGCCGAAGAGTCGGGCAAAGCGCAGGCGCTGGCGCTGGCCGAAGAGGTGCGTGCCTGGGATCCGGAGCTTAGCGAGTGCCTCACGCTCTACGGCAATGAAGAGGGATGGCACCGCGAGCTACTGACCGAATTTCTCGGGCGTATCGGCGGGGGTGTGCGGCCGATGGGGCGAATGACCGGCACGCTCTATCGGCTCTACGGGCGGGCCAAGAGCATGGAGACCATCATGCTCACCAATTTGATGTTCGAGACTATCGGTTCGACCACCTACCGTTTGGCGCTACGAAACGTGCGGCAGCCGACCGTGCGCCAGCTCCTACAGATTCTCACGCGCGACGAGTCCTTCCACGTGCCGCTGAATGTCCATTTCATTCGTCAAGTCCTCAAGCGGCAGACCAGACGGTGGGGGCAGGCCAAACTTCAGACCATTTACCATGCCGTCTTTCTTGCGCTGATCGGCTCGGCCTATAAAAGCCGGAAGGCCGCGCAGTCCTTCGATCAATTGTCATTTCGAGAGCTTGCCACCGCCTACGTGGAGAATTTGGGGCGGCTGTTTCTGAGCGAATCGGACCTCGATTTTCGCCCGCTGGCTCCCGTGCTGTGGGCCTTTGGGTTGAGCTCCCAAGGGCTTCGCCAAGAGGGCGGACCCGCCGCCATCAGCGTGGCCGCGGCCGCAGCGGCGGCGCGACGCGAAGAGGTCGCAGTGACCGTTCTCTGAGCAACTCTTCGGTCGGATTGCCGATAATTTCTAGGCAGGCTACTATCGAGCCGCCAAGAGGGGACACTGCATGGGGCTGCTGGACGACCTCGAAAAAGCCGCGACGATCGCCGATAACCTCAAGGAGCAGGTCGAAGACGTTGTCGACTTTTTCTCTGGGAAGTCCAAGAGCTCGAGCCTCGCCAAGGACAAGAAGACGCGCGCCTTTGCAGCCGCGCGCTTCTATCTCGAGTTGGACGGTCAAAAGGTAGGCGTGATCACATCGGTGGACGGCGGCAACTTCAAGTCGGAGCCGATCGGCGAGCAGGTCGGTGGTGAGGGGCTGGTGACACGCTATCCAGGGCGGCAGAAGTTCGAGGACATTACGCTGCAGGTCGGCGCTTCCATGGCGCCCGGCTTTTGGAAATGGATCAAGGCCAGCATCGGAGCTTCGCCCGAACGCCGTGCTGGGGCGATTGTCACCTGCGATTTTGATGGGTATGAGCGGTCGCGGCGCACCTTTAGCGAAGCCTTGATCAGCGAGGTCCAGTTTCCCGGGTGTGATGCCAAGGCCAAAGCGCCGGCGCTGGTGACGGTCAAGATCGCGGTCGAGCGGCTCGACTATGAGCGGCAGGATGCCGAGCTGGCGCCCATGGAGGCACCGATCACCAAGCAGAAGATGTGGCTTCCGAGAAACTATCAGCTGACGTTGGAGAAGCTCGACAAGGAGACCACCAAGCACGTGGTGAAGATCGACCCCATTTCGGTGAAGCAGCAGATCATCCAGAACCCCGTGGGCAGGGAAAAGTGGCCGAGAATTGAGGCCGGCCGGGTGGAGTTTCCCACGCTTTCGATCCACGTTCCTGAGACCTATTTGAAGCCCTGGTACGAGTGGTGGAAGAAGTTCGTGGGAGAGGTGGAGCACGACGCGCAGAATGAAACCACCGGTTCGATCGTCTATCTCGCGTCCGATTGCAAGACCCCGCTCATGACGCTCGGACTGAGCGGCGTTGGCATCAGCACCATCACCTTCGAAAAGCACGAGACCACCAGCGAAGCGCTGCGCATCGCCAAGATCGATCTGTACACCGAATCGGTCGATTTCAAAGAGGGGAAGGGGACGGAGGGATAAAGTAGCAGGAAAATCCGGCTCCTTCGAAAAGTTTCGTCGTACAATTCGCACCCATGCATTTCCATTTTCAGGCGCATCTGCCCGACGGTGCATCGCAAGATCTCGACTGGTGCGAGCGCCATCCTCTGGGAGGAACGGAAACGGCGGTGCTGCGGATGGCGGCGGCGCTGCGGCGGCAGGGCCATGAGGTGACGATTTCGGGCGAACCGGCCTCTTGCGAAGTCTTTGTGGCGGTGCGCGACTTCCGACTCTTCGCGCAGGGGCGGGGGCCAGGGCGGCTCAACTACCTCTGGTGCCATGACGATGTGAACCAGCCGTTCGTCGAGCCGCTGCGCGATCGGGCCCTGGCGGCCACTGTTTATGGCCGTTGCGACCGGGTCATCGTCCTTTCGCACTACATGCTCGAACGCTGGCAGGCCGAGCTGCACTTGTCGCTCGACAAGGTGTTCCTCAGCAGCAACGGTGTGCCGCTGGAAAGATTTCGTACCACGCCGGAAACGCTGCGCGGTCGGCCGCCGCGTGCCTACTATTCCTCGACGCCCTTTCGGGGGCTCGAGCTCCTGCTCAAAGCGTGGCCGATCGTGCACGACGCCCTGCCGCAGGCGGAGCTCTGGATCTTCAGCTCGATGCAGATCTATCGCACCGAGGACAGCGATGAGCAGCGGCAGCTGTACGAGCAGGCACGAACGCTGCCGGGTGTCCGCTACCAGGGCGCGGTAGGGCAGGCGGAGCTGCGCGAGGCGACGCAGCAGTGCCGGGTCCTGGCCTACCCGTGCGTGTTTCCCGAGACCAGCTGCATCACCGCCATGGAGGCGATGGCCTCGGGCTGCGCGGTGGTTTCGACGGCGCTGGGCGCCCTGCCCGAGACCGCTTGGCGCAATCCTTTGGTGCCGCTCGGCGACGGCTGGATCAATGTATGGGCGCTCGAACTGTTTCGCCTGCTGGTCGACGAAGTTCATTATCTTCAACTGGCTGAACAGAACTTGGCGGTCGCAAGATGGCTCGGCTGGGAGACGGTAGCCAAGCGCTGGATCGGGCGAATCGAGGCCGATCTCGCGGTCCGGGGCGGCGCATCATGAAGCACTTTTTCGGGATGGTGACGACCAGCGCTTCGCACCGCTACACCGTGCCGGCGATCGAGTCCTTCTTTGCACATACCCCGCGCGATCAGATCGATCGCTTCTGGCTCATCGATAATAACGCCGACTTCCCCGCCTCCGTCGAGGCTTGGCCGATGGTCGATGTGATCCGCAACCCTGAACCGCGGAGCTTTGCGCGCAATCTCAATGAGGTGCTACGCCACGCTGGGGGAGCGGATGTTCTGTTCCTCAACAACGACCTCATCTTCACGCCCGAGTGGCTGCCGCCGGTGGCTAGCGTCGAGCGAGCGATTGTGTTGCCCACGTCGAATCAGCAGGTGCAGTATCGCCAGGGTACGTTTGACTGTAAGAGCTCGCTGGACTTCGAGGACTACCTCGGGCACGAGGCGGCGCTGCTGCAAATCGCCGAACAGCATCGGCGTCACACGAGTGGATCGCAGCGGGTTCTCATCCAGCCCTACTTCTGTGTTCGCATCCCGCAGCGCGTCTACGACGCCATTGGGCTGCTCGACGAATCCTTTGGCATCGGTGGGGGTGAGGATGTCGACTATTCGATCCGCGCGCGCCTAGCCGGCTTCGAGGTGGAGTGTGCGCTCGGCTCCTTTGTGCTGCACTTCCATGGCAAGTCGACCTGGCGCGGCGGCGAAAGTGCTGCCCAGACCGAGGAGCGCAACCGGCGCTACATCGAGGCCTTTGCACGTAAGTGGGGCGTCGACCTGGCGCGGCTACTGCTCGTCGGAGATCCCGAGGTGGTAAAGACCTACGGCCTCGATCCTCTCCTGGCCGCAGGGCGGTTCAAAGAGGCGATCGAGATCGTGCTCTCGCGGCGAGTGTAGCAATGCTACCATCATGAGGTGGGGCGCCCCTCCGATTCGCGCTCGCTGGTATTGCGAGCGGATCCCGAACTCCGGTTAGCGCCCAATCTCGAGCAGGCGGGGCCGAGTAATTTGGTCCACATCGATGGCAAGGGTGAGGTGCGCTCACCGGCGCGTTATCGCGCTCTGACCGCGCTCACCTACGGCATCACGGGCGCGGCGGCGGTGGCGGCGACCGTCATGTACACCGAAGCGTTTGGTCCGCTCGGTACCGTCGTTGGGTTGCTGTTCGTCGGTACGTTTGGTATGGGCCTGGCCCGCGGCCGACGGATGAATCTGGCGGCGATGCTGATCCAGGAGAATCGACTCGACGAGGCGGAGACGCTGTGTCGCGCCACCTTGGCCGGCCAGATCGTGCCGCGTCGACTGCGCGCCGCCGCGCACCAGAATCTCTCCGCCATCGCGGCGCGTCGGGGCGATTTCGAGCCGGCCCTTTCAGAGCTTCGTCGCGCGATCCAGCTGCGCCACTCGCCCTTTCGCCGCAGCGTCTATTTGGAGGTGCTCGCCTACGTCGAGATCGGACTGCTGGTGAACCTCGGCCGCGTGGGTGAAGCACGCGCGCGGCTCGATTCCCGAGGAGCGGTGCCGGACGGGAACTATCTGCGCGTGCAGCACTGGACCGCCGAGCTGTTCGTGCAGTTTGCTGAGGGCAGGCTGGAAATCGACGACGACGAACTGTGGCTGCGCAGCCAGGCGGCGCTCCGCATTACCGGCGCAGCTCAGCTACTGGCGCTGTGCGCCTGGGCGTTTGCTCAGCGTGGCGATGAAGAGATGCGGCGCCATCTTATCGAGCAGGCGGTGGAGCGTGCAGATCCTCAGGTTGCGATCCGGCTGCCGACCCTATGGCACTGGGTGAGTGGAACTAGTTAGGCTCTGTCCTCAAAGTCCTCCCGTCGTCGGGCTCGTTCTCGCTGCGGCTCGCTTTGTCGCTCCTCGGTTGCCTACCGCCAGTAGGCGCCCTCGTCGCTTCGCGCGAGCCGGGCTGCGAACTCCGCCCGACTCGGTCCGGACTTTGAGGACAGACCCTAGTCATAAAATTCCCCGTCCCCCGTTCTGCAGTTCATGGTAGGACTCGCCCATGCGCTGGCTTAAGCTTTCATGGGCGGTTCTTGGGATCGGTTGCGGCGGCACTCCCACGACGCCACAGCCTGATCTCGGGCCGCGCTCGACTTATACCGAGGCACAAGCGGCAGCGGCGCGAACTGCCTGTACCTTCAAGGCGGGAGCGCTGCCGGGAGAATCGCTTGCCAAGGATGCGCCCATCGGGCCCCAGATACCGATCGATACCGTCGTCGTCGTGATGATGGAAAACCGCTCCTTCGACCATCTACTGGGCAATCTGCCTGCGACGGGGCAGCCCGACGTTGAGGTCGCGGCCGCCAATGCCAGCAATCTCGATAGCGATGGCAAACCGGTCCAACGTTTTCACCTCACCGACTACTGTTTCGATGACACCAGCCATGAATGGGAGGGGAGCCACAAGGAGTGGAACAACGGCAAGAACGATGGCTTCGTGGTGGCCAATCAGGGCGGCAAAGGGGATGCGCAGGGCGCGCGCGCGATGGGCTACTACGACCAGACCGATCTGCCGTTCCTCTATGGGCTCGCCAATCGATTTTCCATCGCCGACCAATTTTTCTGTTCCGTCATGGGACCCACCTTTCCCAACCGCATGTACCTCTATGGAGCCACTAGCTTCGGCTACACCTACAACTGGCTGCTCAGCCACCACGAGCCCAATCTGCTCGAGAAGCTGGAACAGGCGGGTGTCTCTTGGCACGAGTACTACGAGACCTTTCCGGGCAGCGGCATCTTCACCAATACCTTCGTGACGCACATTGGCGACCACTATGAAAAGATCGAGGACTTTCTCAGCGCCGCCGCCGCCGGCACCCTCGATCATTTTGTGTTGGTCGATCCCAATCTGCGCAGCGACGGTGCGCTGCGCGATGACCAGCATCCGCCGGGCGATATCCAGCTCGGCGATCAGTTTCTCGAGAAGATCGTCAATGCGGTGATGAAAAGCCCGCAGTGGCCGCGCCTGGCACTGTTCATCACGTGGGACGAGCACGGCGGGATCTACGACCATGTGCCGCCGCCCACCGCCTGTTCACCGGACGCTAGCGAGTACATCTATGAACATGGCGTAAAGGGGCCCTCGCCGGCCCCGGGTGCGGGCTTTGACCGCCTCGGCTTCCGCGTGCCGCTCGTGGTCGTGTCGCCCTACGCACGGCCGCACTTCGTTTCGCACAAGGTGTACGACCACACTTCGATCACGCGCTTCGTCGAGGCCCGCTTTCTTTTGGGCGCGCTTTCGGCACGGGACGCCAATGCCGATCCGCTCTACGAGCTGTTCGACTTCTCCAAGCCGGCGCTACTGCAGCCGCCGACGCTGCCCAAGGCGCTGGTCGATCAGGCCAAGCTCAACGCCTGTATTGCCGCTTGGCCGAAAAAGGATTTTGGCGATGGTGGGCTCGACGTTTTTCTCGAAGACATGAGCAAGCCAGCCGATCTGGCGACCAAGCCGACCGACGGCGGCACGAACGGTTGATGCCACTTCCACTCGCGGCGGAGCCACTGCCAGTCGAGTGGAGCAATTGGCGCTGGCAGCTTAGACACCGGCTGACGCGGCTCGAAGAGCTCGAGCGGTTCGTGCGTCTTACGCCCGAGGAACGCCTCGGCATCGCCGCGGCACCGGGCCTCTTTCGCATCGGCATCACCCCCTACTATGCGCAGCTCATGGACGCCGACCATCCGAGTTGTCCGGTGCGGCGCCAGGTGATTCCGCTGGTCGATGAGGCGGTCACCTCGGCGGGGGAATTCGAAGATCCCTTGGGCGAAGAGGCGCTCTCACCGGTGCCGGCGATCGTTCACCGCTACCCCGACCGCGTGCTGCTGTTGGCACTCGATCGCTGCGCCATCTACTGCCGCCACTGCAACCGTCGCCGTCTGGTCGGCCAGGACGACGGGGTGATCGCTCAGCCGGAGCTCGAACGGGCGCTCGACTATCTGCGCCGCACGCCGGCGATCAAAGATGTGCTCATTTCGGGGGGAGACCCGCTGACCCTCTCGACGGAAAAGCTCGAGTGGTTGGTCTCGTCGGTGCGCGCGGTTCCGCACGTTGAAATCATCCGCATCGGCACGCGTGTGCCGGTCTGCTTGCCGATGCGGATCGATGCCGAACTGTGCGCCATGCTGCGGCGCTACCACCCGCTCTACATCAATACCCATTTCAACCACCCGAAGGAGCTTACGACCGAAGCGCGCGCCGCCTGCGAGCGCCTGGTCGACGCCGGGATCCCGCTCGGCAATCAGACGGTGCTGCTCCGGGGCATCAACTCGAGCGCGCGGATCCTCGAAGAGCTTTTCCGCGGCCTCTTGCGATCGCGGGTCAAGCCCTACTACCTGTTCCAGGGCGATCCCGTGTGGGGCACCGACCATCTGCGCACTCCGGTCGCTTGTGGGATTGAGATCATGGACCAGCTGCGCGGACGGGTGACCGGGATGGCGATGCCGCACCTCGTGATCGATGCACCGGGCGGCGGCGGCAAGATTCCGATCGGACCCAACTACCTCTTGGCATGGGGGGTCGAGAAGCTCACGCTGCGGAACTGGGAAGGTCGCGTGGTGGAGTATGGCGAACCGCGGGAGCGCGATTGCCGCTGCCCCTATGACGAGGTCTGGCTGCGAGAGTAGTCACCTATTCGGTCGCTTAGCCATCTCCAGGAAACGTCTAAGTGACAGATTTGATTTATCCATTTGTTGGTCCGACCATTGCATGGCGCGCCGTGTCATACGGAGGTGACACCATGACCATCAAGCACACGATTCTCGGAATTCTAGCCACCACGGGCGCGGCCCATGCCTTTACTGCCCCCATGCCGAACAAAACCCAGCAGAAGGCGCTAGCGAAACAGATTCGCCAGGATGCGCGCCACCAGTCCTGGTGGAAGCAGCTCCCGGGGCCCAAGCGGGTCGACGTGACCTTCCAGTACTATGACATGCCGAAGGGCTTCATCGGCGCTGGCTTTCCCCATGCGAGGGCGATCGTCGAGGCTGGCAAGCGCATCTTCCCGATCGCCATCAACCAGCTCAATCCCCAGAAAGAGCGCGACTACACCGTGACCGAAGGCCGGAAGGGCAAGTTCACCGTACGGCCGGACGGCAAGTGGCAGCAGCTCTACACGATTTTTGGTAACGGCGCTGCTCCCGCCCTGAAGAAATAGCCGCTACTGACGAAACGGTGCGTCCGGCTGGTGAGGTGGAAGGTTTTGGCCCTCGCGGAGCGCACGCGCGCGCTCGATGACCGGCCCGAGCCCGTCGGTAGTCTCATAATTCGATAGCTCATCGATCGGCACCCAGCGCGCGTCGCATGCGTCATCGCCGGCGCGCAGCTGGCCGTTCGGTGCGGTGCCGAGAAAATCGATGATGACATTGTGGTAGAGCGTCTTGCCTGCCTCATCGGCGACGATACGCTCGCATACCTCTACGATGGGCCCGAGCGTCGCTTCCAGTCCGGTCTCCTCACGCAACTCGCGGAGCGCAGCAGCGTGCAAGTTTTCGCCGACATCGACGCCACCGCCGGGCACTGTCCAGCGCCCCGCACCGGGATTTCGGGCGCGCTGGATGAGCAGCACTCCATCGCCCTCCAGTAGCACCACGCCGACGGCCACGTGAGGTCGCTCGGGATACTCGCGTGCCACCGTTTAGGGCCTATGAATGAACAAGTCAGCCGATGATCGCGGTCGAGGCGCCCGGTCGGCGAGGCGACGGCGAGAACTGGAAGGGAGCACCCTTGACGGATGTGACGCGAGGACCGCAGCCGTTAACAAAGCCGGCCGGGATGGATCGGGCGCGAGGGCGGCTGACTTGTTCATTCCCAGGCCCTTACTTCTTGGACGCCGGTTTGCGAATAGGTGGCGCCATCCCCGACATCGTGGTCGAGGGGCCCGCGCGGCGCGGCGCCTCGCCCAATTTGTAGTGGAGCGCTACACCGTCTCGGAGCGGGAGAATCGTCGTCAGAAGATCAGTAGCCTGGGCAGCGGCCCGGTTGTAGCGATCGATCGCGCGCGTGGCGTCGTCGTAGCTCGCCGGATCGGCCGCGACTCGGCCGCTCCAGAGCACATTATCGGCGATGATGAAGCCGCCCGGACGCACACGCGCGCGCGCCAGTTCGAGCGCCGCGGGGTAGCTCTCCTTGTCGCAATCGATGAAAAGGAGGTCGAACGGTCCGGGGTAGCGCGCGAGCAGCTCGAGCGCATCGCCCACTTCGAAGGTCACGCGGCTGCCCACCCCGGCGCGCCCGAGAAGTGTGCGCGCCTCGTCCGACTTTTTCTGGTCGCGTTCGGTATGGACGACCCGACCGCTGTCTCCCACGGCGTGGGCAAAAAAGAGCGTCGAGTAGCCGAACCCGGAGCCCACCTCGAAGACATCGCGCGCTCGAATCGCACGCGCCACCTGTTCGAGCAGGCGTCCGACCAGCGGGCCGACGATGGGAAAATTGCGTTCGGCGCCGATCCGCTCCATCTCCTCCTGAACGGGATGGGGCGCGCGCGGCAGGGAGGAGAGATAGCGTTCAATCGCGGGGTCGACGATCATGGTGTCTACACCTTTCCGGCAGACGGACAGTGGGGGGCGAGCGCGCAGGCATGGCACTGCGGTTTGCGGGCATGGCAAATGCGCCGGCCATGCCAGATGATTTGGTGGCCGAGCTGCGTCCATTTGTGGCGGGGAAAGATCGCCATAAGATCTCGTTCGATCTTCACCGGAGCGGTCTCCCGGCTCAGGCCAAGTCGGCCCGCCAGGCGGGTCACGTGGGTGTCGACAGCGATGCCCTCCTCCATTCGGTAGGCGCTGCCGAGCACCACGTTCGCGGTCTTGCGTGCCACGCCTGGCAGCGCGGTGAGCTCATCCATCGTACGTGGCACTTCGCCATTCTGATCGCGAACCAGAATTCGAGCCGCCCCGACGATGTTTTTCGCCTTCTGTCGAAAGAAGCCGGTGCGCATCACCAGCTTCTCGACCACAGCGACCTCCGTGGCTGCCAGCGCAAAGGCATCGGGAAAGCGCGCAAACAGCGTCGATGTTACGCTGTTTACCATCCTGTCGGTCGATTGCGCCGAAAGTATGGTCGCGATCAGCAGCTGAAAGGGCGACGCGAAATTCAGTTCGCAGTGCGCATCCGGGTAGAGCGCCTCGAGGCCAGCGATGATCGCAGCGATGCGATCGGGATCGCCCTTCGCTTTGCGCTTTTTCGCCACCGATGGCACTGCGATTCGGTACCGCCCGCGCGTGTTCAAGTCAAGGTGCGAATCTCTTGCAATCCACGGCGACCGCTCGGACACTGTGCGCATGGATCTCTTTTTGATTCGCCACGCCAAGGCGGTCGAGAAGGATGCGCCGCTTGACGATGGCCACCGGCCGCTCACGCCCCGCGGGCGCCGGGATGCCCGTGAGCTCGGCGAGCTGCTGCGCGACGCGGGAGTCAAGCTCGACGCGCTGATCACGAGCCCGCTGGTGCGGGCAGTCGAGACCGCCGAGCTCGTGGCCGTCGGCATGAAGTACCACGAGGCGCTCGATGTCGCTCCGGAGCTGGGAACCGGGCGCCATCCCCAGGCGGTGGTCGAAGAGGTCCTCATGCCGCGTGCCGGTCTCGACGCCGTGGCGCTGGTGGGTCACGAGCCGCAGCTTGGCACGTTGGCCACTGCGCTCCTGAGCGGGCCGGTAGTGATGTTCGGCAAGGCGACCGCGCTGCGCCTGGTGTGGCAGGTGATCGACTCCCCGGCCGAGTTCAAATGGGTGCTACGCCCGGGGATGAAGCGGCCGTCCAAGGATCTGAAAGACGCCGGCTGACGGCCCCCATGGCGCCCGACGCCATTTTCTTGCTCTCAGTGGTGGCGCTGCTGGCCGCGATGATCGGCGTCATCACCGGCGGAAATACGCTGATCACGGTTCCGGTGATGATCGGGCTCGGAATGGCCCCGCGCAGCGCCGTCGCGAGCAACATGCTGGCGATCACCTTCCTATCGCTTTCGGGGGGCGTACGGCTGCTGCGTGCCGGACCGCTGCGGTGGGATCTCTTCCCCCCGCTGGCGATCGTCACGCTGGCGACCTCCTGGTATGGCGCCTTCCTCGCCGGTGAGCTGCCTGAAAAGGTGCTGGGTCGCATCGTGGTGGTGTCGATGCTCCCGGTGCTCGTCATCGTGGCTCTTCAGCCACGGTTGGGGGCCGTAGCAGTCGCGAGAGTTTCCCGCCTGCGCGTTCTGGTCGGCATGCTCGCCACCGCACTCTTGGGCGTTTATGGCGGCCTTTTTTCGGGCGGCTACACGACGCTCGTGACGCTGGTGGCGGTCGCCCTTCTCGGCGCCTCCCTGATGGAGGCGGTCACGCTCTCGAAATGGATCAACTTTGTCTCCTCGGCGATCGCCGCCTTCGAGTTCGGTCGGCGCGGGCTCATCGACTATCGCGTGGCGCTGCCGATGGCGGCCGCCATGTCGCTCGGCGCCTGGCTGGGGGCGCGCTGGGCGCTGGTGCGCAGCTTTGAACAGATTCGCCGGCTGTTTGTCATCGTGGTCGCGCTCTTGTCGCTCAAGCTTTTCTGGGACCTCATCTTCGCGGGGTGATTGACAGATCTGGGAAAAGGCTGCATCTTTGTTCAGGTGGATGCTGGTGACCCGCAGCTTTCGCTCTTCGCCGCGCCCGCTCCGACCGAATCCTCCAAGAAGGCAGAGTATTTTCCCCTCCTGGGCGGCTCTTTCGTCGATCCCCACGCGGCTTCTTCGGGCAGTCTGGTCATCGATCCCTACCGCGGCTGTGAGTTCGGCTGTGCCGCCTGCGGGCTGCGCGGCCACGGTCCCGAGGGGGCGAGCGATCGGCGCATCACGGTCCGCGCCGACGCCGCGGTGGCGCTGGCCGAAGATCTCGCGCGGCCCGAGCTAGCAGGGCGCGGCCTCATCCTGGGGGCGGCGGGCGATCCTTACCAGCCGGCGGAGCGCATGTTTCGTCTTACGCGGCGCCTGCTCGATGTGATCCGCGCGGCGCCCGCGCGGCCGCTGGCACTCTTTTCGCGCAGCGATCTTATTCGTTCCGATCTGGCGCGCTTGGCAAAATTGGCAGAACGGCAGCCACTATCGATTGGGATCATTTGCGGCAGCGATGACGAGGAGCTCCTGCACTGGTTCGAGCCGGGAGCACCTGCCCCCCGGTCACGGCTACGGGCGCTGCGCCTCCTGCGACAGCGTGGGGTGCGCACAGGGCTTCTCATGGGCCCGCTTCTGCCGGGCCTCAACGACGCGGAGGAGGCGCTGCGACGTCTGCTCGCCCAGGCCCGCGCCGCCGACGCCAGCTTTGTCGGCTTCGGTATGCCCGATCTCGCCGAGCCCGCTCATCGTCGCCTGATCGCTTGGCTGGAGCGGCGCGCACCCGAGTTGCACCAGCGCTACCGTGCGGCCTTTGGTGAAGGCGAACGCTACCGTCGCACCGTCGACGAGCGCTGGGCACGGATCCTCGCGGAGGAGGGCTTTGGCCACGCCGAAGCGGGCGGCCATTTCGCCGGCCCGGATCCGGCCTATCTTCGATTGTATGGAGGCGCGCGGCGCGATTCGGCTGGTCCGGGTGGGCCGCGTGGGGGTCGAAGTCCACATTAGCTTGCTGGTGGGACTGCCGCTCTTCGCCCTCTGGGCGGCGCAGCGCATGTCGGTGGCGGTCATGGCTTCGCTGCTCACCCACGGTTCGGCGCTCGCGGGGCCCGTAACGTGGGCCTTGGTGATGACCCTGGGTCTGGTGCTGGCCGTGACACTGCACCAGATGGCTCATCTGATCGTGGCGCGCTGGGTGGGCGTTGCGATCGATCGGATGACACTCTGGGCGCCGGGGATTGTGCGGCTGCCGAGAGCGATCGTGCCGGCCCGACGCGTCGTGATTGCGCTCGCTGGACCCCTAGTGAGTCTGACCGGCGCCTTCGTGACTCACCTCTGCGCCTACCATCAAACTCAACTGGATGTGCGAGTGGCACTCACTGCGCTCGCTGATGTGCAGCTCGCCCTGGGCCTCATCGACTTGGTGCCAGCGCTGCCGCTGGATGGGGGAGTCCTCCTCGAAGCGGCACTCGAACCGCATTGGGGGCGCGCTCGATCAACTTCATTGGTGATCACGATCGGTCGTTGCCTGGCGATCGGGTTGGCGCTGTCGAGTGTGCTGTTGGCGAGCTCGCCGAGCATAGCGATGACGGCGGTCATCTGGGCGGGCTCCGAGGCAGCGGCCGAAAAAGCCCGACAGCCGGTGGTCAATCTTCGCTGAGGATCGACGGTGGCTGGCGCGGGATGGGGACCGTGGTCTCGCGCGGTTCGGACGGGGCCGCCGGAGCAGGTTCAGCGGTTGCCTCCACCGTGCTGGTGCGTTCATACTCTTCGAGTTTTCGATACAGCGTCTTGCGGTCGAGGCCGAGCCGCTGTGCTGCACGCGTCTTGTTGCCCCCTTCGGCCTGCAACATCCGCTCGATGTATTCGCGTTCGAGCTGCGCTAAGGTGAGATCGCGCAGGATCGCTCCCGCCAATACATCGCTGGTGCGCCGCTGCCGCACCTGCGAAGGCAGATCGTCGGGCGTGAGCAGTGACGATTCGCCGAGTGCCACCGCTCGCTCGATCACATTCTCGAGTTCGCGCACGTTGCCCGGCCAAGGATAGTTGCACAACGCTTTGAGAGCGGTCTCGTCGAAAGAGGCGACAGGTTTGTTGCTGCGCCGGGCGGCCTCAGCCAAAAAGTGGTCGGCCAAGAGCAGGAGGTCTTCGGTACGTTCGCGTAGAGGCGGCAGTGCCACCTGGATCACATTGAGGCGGTAGAAGAGATCTTCTCGGAATCCCCCTTCCTGGATCCGTTGCTCGAGGTTGCGGTGGGTCGCAGAGAGAACTCGCACATCCACCTTTTCGGGCCGGTTCGCCCCCAGTGGCCGGATCTCGCGCTCTTGAATCACGCGTAGCAATTTGGCCTGCAGCGACGGCGAGAGATCGCCGATCTCATCGAGAAACAGGGTGCCGCCTTCAGCCTCGACAAACATGCCGGCACGGTCGGTGCGCGCATCGGTAAAGGCGCCGCGCTTGTAGCCAAACAGTTCGCTCTCGAGCAGGGTGTCAGGGATGGCGGCGCAGTTGACGGCAACGAAGGGCCGTTTGGCGCGCGGCGAGTTGTAGTGGATCGCCCGCGCCACCAGCTCCTTGCCGGTGCCCGACTCGCCGGTAATGAGCACGTTGGTGCTGGAGCTGGTGAGGCGGCGCAGGAGCAAAAATACCGCCTGCATTGCCGATGAGCGGCCGATGAGGTGGTCGAACTGGTAGGGGCGGGCCACTTCGCGCCGCAGTCTCGCCACTTCCCGTCGTAGCTGCCGTTCGTTGAGTGCCTTGTCGACCGCCAGCAGGAGCGCGTCGATCTCGAACGGCTTGGTGATGTAGTCGTAGGCACCCAGCTTGACCGCCTTGATGGCGGTCTCGATGGAACCAAAGGCGGTGACGACGATGATATGGGGTGGCGCACGGTCACTCGCGATGGCCCGGATCTCTTGCAGGGCATCCAGGCCATCGAGGTCGGGCATCTTGACGTCGGTGATCAGCAGATCGATGCCACCCGATCGGACTCGCTCGATTCCCGCGCGACCTCCCGGGGCCGTTTCGACCTGGTAGCCCTCTTCAGAGAGCGATTCGAACAGCAGGTCCCGCATGGCCGCGTCGTCTTCGACCACGAGAACGGTGGTGTGTGCCCGCTCGGACCGCTCCATCGAGTCGCCAAGATAGCATAGGACGATCGCCTACGGCGCTTCGGCTTCGTGCACCTTCCGCTCGAGCTGGCGCAGATCCTGGATCTGCTGCTCCAGCTTGTGCACGGCTCGTTCCGCCAGCTCGAGGAAGCGTTCTCGCGGGCCGCGCTGACGCACCAGCCAAAGGACATTCAATAGGATGTTGAGGGGGCTTTTGAGCTCATGGCCGAAGAAAGAGAGCCATCGTTCGCGACGCTGATCGAAGACTCGAAGGTAGGCCTCGATCGCCCGCGCCACCGCGTGGCTCTCCCTCTCTTCGGCAATCCCGACCGACCGCCCCAGTGCTAGCACGCGCCGCACCAGCTCACCGATCCCCTCGCTAGCCACCGCAGCACGCTGGCCCATCTCGGCGGCGAGCTCCCAGAGCTCACTGACGTCGTTCACCTCTCTACTCTACGCAGATGGAGGGGTAAGAGTAGCAGCGCAATCTCGATCAGCGTTGGAAGCTGTACCCGAATGAGAGCGATCTTCGCCGGGCGACGCTCGCCGTAGTGCGGCGAACACCAGCCCTCCTCGATCAGCGGACGTGGCGTCACTCCCAGGGGGGCAAAGATCGCCCAGGGATGCCCCTGGTGTTTGATGAGGAGCGCACCGGTCTCATCGAGTATTCCAGCCCACGGTGCACGCCAAGCGCGCAGCCAGGCGGCGATCGCCCGATCCGCTGCTTGCAGGGGTCGCACCCGCTCTTCGCCGAACTGGTAACGCGCTTCCGCATGGCTTCCTCGCCCAGTGATCCGATCGGTCAAGAGCACTGCCCGCCGTTTCGGATCGTAGGCCAAGCGCCGAACGTGGTGGGCAGCGCTGCGACGCTCCGCGACCACCCAGCGCAGCCGATCGCGCTCACCGGCCGAGGCCCGATGGATCCGTCCCTGCTCGGGGAGCGCGAACGGGCGCGCCTCGAACAGCGGTGCCTGCTCCTGGCCATCGATCACCACCGTCGAGTGAGCTGCGGTAGCACGAAAGCGGTCGCGCCACAGCGGATCGCCGAGGTAACAGTAGGTGCCGGGATCGATCAGCAGGGGTGCACCCCCGAGCGTGACGATCGCTTCCAGCTGATCATTGTGCGTGTGGCCCCCTACGCCCCGCTGCCCATGCCCCCCCGCGCGCAAGAGCGCATAATCGCCCTCCGCGCCGCGAAGGACATGGAGACCTCCTGACGGAAAGCTGGTGATCGATCGCAGGGGGCACTCCCCAAGCCTTCGCCAGCGTCGATACCCCGCCGCGCCGGTCAGCCAAATCGCCTCCGCTGCGAAGTGCTGACCCGGCAGTTTGAGCGTGCGATCTCCGAGCAGTGCCGCGCCCAAGGAGAGCAGATAGTGATGATCACGTGGCGCCCGCGCCAAGAGGGGCAGCGCCCGCCCCTCATCGCTGTCCCCGACCCCGGGGTCCGTGCCATCGGGGCAAAGATATCCGCGCACGAAACCGAACATTCTTCCGAGCAGCGCCTGCCAACGAAATGGGCGACCCAGGGCCCAAGCAATCCGATCCGCTGCCACCAGCAGCTCCAGCGCAAATCGATGGTATGCGGTCGCCCCTTCGAAGTGAGCACCATCGTCGAGCACCTGCGCCTCGGCGATGGCGGGGAGCCTCCCGAGCGCCTGATCCCGCCACCGGTTGGATTCAGCTGCCCCATCGAGCGCACTGCCGATCGCCAAGAGACCGAGTAGCTCCCCCAACAGATGGTTGCCGCTCACCATCCCCCACTGCTCCAAGTGGGTGGCGATGAACCGACCCTGTTCCACCAGCGCTGCACCGATTCGGCACCGGTGACGCCAGTTCCACGTCGCCCGTGGGATCTCCCGCACCAGCTCGAGTGCCGCCAGCCAATGGAGGGATCGCAATGCCACCTCGAGTGGCGAGGTCCAGTGGATACCGGTACCGAGCGGATTGCAGTCCAGAAAACTGTCGATCTCTTGGTCGATGGCGGTAGCGATCGCGAGGCCACGATCGGGATGGAGCTGGGCTGCGGCGCCCAGCTCGACCAGATGGCCGGCGCGCGCCAGCTCCCAGGCCCCTCTCGGATCGATCTCACCGGGATAGGGCACCAGCTGGTCGGCTGGGACCTCCCGATCGAAGCTCCGGCCCGTCACGGGATCGGTCTGCCAATCGAGCATACGCCGATCATGGATCCGCCCGAAGAGCTCGATCTGTCCCGCCAGAAACCGGTCGGCCCGCTGTCGTGCGCGCGCTACCTCGTCCGGTCCTTCGTGTCCAGCGATCTTTTGCGCCTCGATCGCCGTCACGGCAAAGATCGGGCAGCTGCGGCCGAGCGCGGTGGCAGCGGTCACCAGCTCCTTCCGCGTGGCAGGAACGACCTTTCGGATACGATCCGCTCGCCACAGCCGCAACGTCGCCGCCCGTACGATGGGTAACGGCCCCGTCGCCCGCACGAGCGCCCACCAATAGCTCGCCATCGGTCGCAGTCTCAGCAACCTCCATGCCTGGCTCTGCCGGCTTGCGCTCTTTTGCTGATCGGCCAGACTTTCTCCTCGATGCCCATCCGCCCGCTTCTCGCTGTCCTGCTTCTGCCTGGTCTCGCTGCCGCCCGGCATCCCAACCCACCGCCGATCGAGCGGCGGGAGGTGATCGCTCGCACACTCGACTATGCGGTCACCGTGGAGGACAACGGCATCTACGGCGCTGGAATTCTCATCGACCCTACTGCGGGTCTGGTGATCACCGTTGAGCACGTGGTCAGCGAGATGCGCTCGCCGAAGGTCATCTTTGCCGATGGTACCAGGGTCGGGGCCAAGGTGGCGCAGATCGAGCATGGCATCGACCTGGCGCTCCTTGAAATACCGCCGCAGCGGCGCTCTGCCCCTGTGCTCGGCGATGCCACCGCGCTCAAGCCCGGCGACGAGCTGTACGCCGTAGGCTGCCCGCGCCACCTTGGCTTTACCGTCAGCCGAGGCATCGTCAGTTTCGTGGGACGCCCGATGGACGGTGCACGTTTCGTCCAGAGCGATCTACCGATCAATGATGGAAACAGCGGTGGACCCGTTGTCAATGAGCAGGGTGAGCTCGTGGCCATCATGTCGTTCGTTCTGCGCCACGCGCAAGGGCTCTCCTTCGCGCTGCCGATCAACTACGCGGCGGCCCGTTTTCCCCGTGTGGCGGTTCTCGTCGACGACCGGACCTATCTCGAGCGGTTTCGTCACTGGGAGAAGTAGCCGGCAGATCCTGCACACGGCCATTCTCTCCCTGTTCCCTCTTTGCCCATGCCCCCTGGCATCGTGCAAAACAATGCTAAACTGCCTGCCGAAAATGCGACGGGTGATGAGTCTGCTGATGCTGCTGGGGACGGCTTTGCCGACAGCTGCGCAGAATGTGTTTGATCGGGAGTTGTCCGCGAGACGAGCAGAAGCGAAACGGCTGGCTGGCCAGCCGGAGGCGATCGCGCCGCTCCTCGGGTTACTGGATCTCTACCCGTTGGTCGACGATCGCGCTCCGATTGCGGCACTTCTTGATGAGGTCATGACCGACCGCGCGCAGCTCGGTGAGGTACGTGCTCACGCGACCTACCTACGCGCGCAGATCGCCGATCGGCTGGGCGACCGTGAGCGTGCCCGAAAGCTGCGCGACTCGCTGGGCATCGTCCGTGATTGGCAGGTGATCGGCCCCTTCGACAACGACGGCAAGAGTGGTCACGAGCGTGCCTATCCGGTCGAGCGCGACCTGGCCGCACCGTTGGATGGTCACAGCTACAATGGACTTTTGGGGCACACGGTGTCGTGGCGCCCCTATGATGAGAAGCTCGTAGACAGCGGACACGGGCTCATCTCTCTCGCCGCGGTGCTGCGTCCCGAGAACCATGTGACAGGCTACGCCACGACCCTTGTCCACACCGGCGATGAAGAGCTGGCCATCGGCGTGGGAGCGACCGGCGCGGTCAAGGTGTGGCTCGATGGGAACCTGTTCATCGACCAGGCCAGCTATCTCGCAGCCGGACGGCACGTTCCATTCGACCAGATCCTCCATCGCGTGCGTGTCAAGCACGGGCCACATCGACTGACGGTGAAGCTCGGTGCCGCGGATGGTCATTGGACTTTCTTGCTGCGGATCGTCCACGCACCCGCGCGCGGTGCCGGGCGCGGTGCCAGGCTCGGTGATCGAGAGCTCGCCGTCGCCCTGCGCGAGCGGGCGCAAAAGCGCCAGGGTATCGCCGTACGTGCGTGGGGCCAGTACCTCTTCCATCTCTCACCACCCAGTGAAGACGACGAAACCGCCCAAGAGCAGCTCGAACGAGCCTTCGAGATCGATCCTTCCAGCCTCGCCGCACGCCTGGTGGCGCAGGCCACGACCGATCTGAACCGGCGACGGGGCTGGCTGGAGCGAGCCATCGGTCTCGCGGGGAACAGCGAAGAGCGCGCCCGAGCTAGCGCAGCGCTCGCCGAAACCTATGCCGAGCAGCAGCGCGATCGGCTTGCGGAAGCCAAGTGGCGTGAGGCACTGGCGGCCCAGCCCGATTTTCTTCCGGCCGCGGTGCAGCTGGCGACGCTGACTTCGAACCACGGCCTGCCTGCGCAGGCGCTCGATCAGATCGAGCGTCTGATTCAAGGACATGACGCGTTGGTGCTCCATCACGCGGCCGCAGAGTTGGCCGATCGGCTGGGCCGACCGGAGGTGGCGCAGCGCCACAACCGGTCACTGCACATCGGGGATGCTTTGGATGCGGGGGCCTTGCGAGCGCTGCTCTGGTGGGCGCGCAGCCAAGGCGACCTCGAGGGCGCGCTCGGCCTTCTCGATGAGCTCGACCGGGTGCGCCCCGATCGGACGGCCACCGCCCTGGAGCGCGCCGATCTACTGGAGGCGGCAGGGCGCAGTGCCGAAGCCCACCCGAGGCTCGAGCTTGCCCTCGCCATTTGTCCCAACGAGCCACGTCTGATCGAACGCGACGGCCGCATTCTTCATCGCCTCGGGCGCGATCGCGAAGCGCTCCTGCGGCTGCGCCGAGCCCTGGAGCTGCGGCCCCAAAACCCCGAACTGCGCGCCTACCTCGAACGGATCGAGAGCTTTTCCGGTAGCCGGGCGACCAGTGTCGATTTGGCGCGGGCCTACGCCGAATCAGTGCCCGAACTCGTACGGCGGGCGGAACCTGTGTCGCAGTCGGCACCCGATCCGGCGCGCGTGCTGCTCGATCGACGTGTCACCCGAGTGCACTCGAATGGCCTGTCGGAGACCTTCCACCAGCGCGTCGTCCAGATCCTCAACGAGCGGGGCGCTCGCGATCAGGATGGCGTGGCGATCCGTTACACGCCGGACACGCAGTCGGTGGAGGTCCGCGCCGCGCGTGTCTACAAGAAATCGGGCGAAGTCACGACCGCCGTGACCGAGTCTGAACGCGATCTCTCCGAGCCCTGGTACGGCCTGTACTACGATGTCAAAGCGAACGAGATTTCATTTTCGCACCTCGAACCGGGCGATGTGATCGATGTCGAGTACACCGTCTCGGACGTGGGGCGACGCAATCTACTCGCCGACTATTTTGGCGCGCTCGAGGTGCTGCAAGAGGAGCTACCGCGCGCCCAGAGCGACTACATCCTCATTACACCCCGCAGCCGCAATTTCTACTTCAACCGGCCCCAACTGCCGTCGATGGAAAGCTCCCAGGAGACGAACGGCGACGAAACCATTTATACCTTCCGCGCACGCCAGGTCCCTAAGATCGCGCCCGAACCGGGCATGCCGGGCTTTACCGATGTGGCCGCCTACGTACACGTCTCCACCTATCGCACCTGGGAGGAGGTGGCCGATTGGTACACCCAGCTCGTGCGCGACGCACTCGAGCCCGATGATGCGCTAATACGCGCCGCGGCGGAGGCAACGCAAGGTCTCACCGACGAGCGCGCGAAAATTCGCGCACTCTATAATCTCGTGGTGAAAAAGACCCACTACGTCGGGCTGGAATTCGGCATCCACGGCTACCAGCCCTATCCGGTGACGCAGGTGCTGGCGCGGAAGTTCGGTGACTGCAAGGACAAGGCCTCCCTGCTGGTGGCGCTGTTGCGACTGGTCCACGTCGAATCGACGCTCGCGCTGGTGCGAACGCGCCACGGGGGCGACCTGGATCCTTATCCCGCTTCGCTGGCGCCGTTCGACCACGCCATCGTCTATGTTCCCAAGTACCAGCTGTTTCTGGATGGTACTGCCGAGTTTTCCGGATCCGACGAGCTACCCGCCCAGGATCAGGATGTTCCCGTACTGCTGGTGGTCGATCCAGCGCACGGCGGCCGAGGCCATTTGACGCGCACGCCCGTGATTGCACAGGACCGCAACCGCGTGGTGCGTAGCCTCCGGGTGGAGCTGGCACCGACTGGCGCGGCGCGCGTCGACCTCACCATGAGCGTGGCGGGCGAGGCGGCACACGAATGGCGATCTCACTATCAGGCGCTCGGAGTACGACGCGAACGGTTCGAAAAGGCGGAGAACGAAAACCACCCCGGTGCCAGCGTCACCTTTGTCGAATTTCCAACCATCGACAATCTGGAGCGTCCGGTGGAGGTGCGGTCGCGACTCGAGGTTCCCACTTGGGCGCGCTTCCACCCGAACTCCATCGGGGCACCCGAGCTCGCGATGCCGGCCCTCGGACGCGAGGGCGAACTCCTGCGCTCCTACGCTCGCCTATCGTCACGGCAGCACGATCTCATGCTGGGCTATCCGTGGCAGCAGGAGGAGCGGGTAGCGATCGTGCTGCCGAAGGGCTACACGGCCAAACGGCTGCCCGAACCGCGTCGTATCGAGGGGCCATTTGGATCCTTTGCCGTGACCGTCGAGCGGGTAGCCGGGGAAGTCGCGTTGCGAGGGACGTTGCAGCTCTCCCGCCACCGGATCGGGCGGGCCGAGTATCCCGAGTTTCGACGCTTCTGTCGAGAGGTGGATGCGGCGGTAGGGCAGGAGCTGGTGATCGAGCGTGAATAGGAAACTCCTGTTCGTGCTATGGGCGGCCGGCTGTGCTCTTCCACCGACCGAGATCCCCAAGGTGCCGACCCGCGCGGCCGGGTGGCGCGACCGTGGCTGGATCGATTATCTCGACGGCGACGCAACCCGTGCCCGCGCCGATTTCGAACATTCTCTGGCGCTCCACTCGGGCGACCCCCGGGTGCTGCTGGGCCTGGCCAATCTGGCCCAGGTCGAGGCTAGGCCGGAAGCGGCGCGCACCGCGTGGCTAGCGATCCTTCAGAAGGCCGATCGGCGCGATCCTTGGACGCCGGCGATCCAGGAAATTGCGGCGGGGGCGATCGAAATCCTCACCGGGGAGGCGCGTGACGAGCGAACCTTGGCTGCCCAGCTGGCCGCGCTCGAACTGACTCAGTTTACGCCTGGCACGGTCGATCATTTGCTGGCCGCACGCGCCCGCTCTGCACGGCGGCAGGGGGATGAGGTCGCCGCGCAGACCCTCGACCGCCGGCGCGGCTGTCCCAACTTTTGGCAGCTGGCAGGCCCCTACGGCCACCTGCCGCACCTCGACCTCGATCGCCCGCTTCCGCCTGAACCGGCCACGCCTTCGCAGGGCCATCGCGTGGCGGCCCCTGCCTGTCGGCTCGACGTCAACACCGGGCAGATTCGCCCAGGCGTCGCGCACGCCCAGGTGCAGCTCAAGGTCGAGCGCACGAGCGATCTGCGGGTCACAGTGGAGAGCGACCAGCCGTGGCATCTCGTGATCGACCGCCGTACGGTGTGGCGCAACGAGGGCAGCGCATCCTACCCGGCTCGCGAACAGACGGTCGAGATGCGACTGGTTCCCGGCTGGCATCAACTGCTGCTGCGGGTCGCCGCTCCTGCGACCTCCCTTCCGCTATCGGTGCGGATCGTCTCCCAAAGCGGGGGCGTGACCTTCGATGCAGCTCCTCATCCGCCCTACGGATCACCTCCCACCGAAGCTCGGGCGATCGATCTGTCGCCGCTGCCTCGTCTCGATGGCCGACTTGCCCTGCTGAATGACTTCGTGGTCGCCTATCGTGCGCTGCGAAGTGGAAATTCCGACCTCGGCGCCGAAGCGATTGAGCGCCTGGTCGCGGGCGCACCACGTTTCGTACCGGGCCTGCTGGTGGCGGCCCAACTGGCTTCGGAGGACCCCTCGGTGCCGGCGCGGTTTGGGACCGATCGCGCGCGAGGGCTCCTCGAAAGAGTGGTCGAAATCGATCCCCATGCGGAGCGGGCGCGCACCAACTTGGCGCTGATGGAGCTGCAGCAGGACCATGCCAAAGAGGCCCTCGCGCGGCTCGGCGAAGCCGAGGGCTGGCGTGCCCATCTGGCGCGTTATCAGGCCTACCACGCGCTCGGTTGGCTGGTGGAGGCCGAGCAGGCCCTTTTGGCAGCGCATCGCGCCAACCCCGAGGCCTGCCCGCCGGTCGAAGCGGCGCTGGAATTCGCCCTGGAGCGCCACGCTACGAGCGAGGGCAAGCGGCTGGCCGCAGAGCTGGTCCGCTGCGATTCTCGTTCTGATCGACAGGCGGCCTTGGCGCTCTCGAATGGGAATGCCCGGGCCGCGATACAGGAGTACCAGCGGCTCCTGCGGCTCGATCCGGAGCGCGAGGGATGGCGCTCTGGCCTGGAGCGCGCGCTGACGGCGATCGGCGATGCCCCGGCTGCGCGCCTGCTTCTCGTGCTGCTGATCGAAGACAACCCGCGCCTCGTCACCTATCGCATCCGTCTCGCCGACCTTCTGGCCCGCGACCGCCGAGACCAAGCGCGCGCCATCCTCGCCGAAGGCATCGCTCTCGCCCCCGAAGCGCTCGAGCTGCACCGTGCCCTACTGGCCCTGGATGGCCAGAGCCCCATCGATCGCTTCCGGATCGATGGCAAACAGGTCATCGCCGAATTTGCCCAGAGCGGTCGTCGCTACCCGACGCCGGCGGTGATCCTGCTCGATCGGACGGTCTCGCGGGTTTTTCCGACGGGCGCTCAGCTCACCCTCACGCACAACATCATTCGAGTGCAGACCAAGGAGGGCATCGACCAGTGGGGAGAGGTGACCATTCCCGAGGGGGCCGAGATCCTTACGCTGCGAACGCTCAAGGCCGATGGCTCGACCAGGGAGCCCGAACCTCCGGATTCAAGCGGCGACAAGCGGTCAATCTCTGCGCCCGATCTCGAGCCCGGCGATTGCGTCGAGTTCGAATACCTCGATCCGGTGCCCGCACCGGGGGCGTTTCCCGACGGATTTTTGGGGGAGCGCTTCTATTTTCAGTCCTACGACGCACCCCTCGACCGCACGGAATTTGTCTTGGCGACACCGCGCGAGATGGGGCTGCAGATCGACCTGCGCGGCCCCGCGCCTGCAGCCAAGGTCGAGAGTATGGCCGGCCTCCTGGTGCGCACCTGGGCCGACCGGGAAAAGGCCCAACTGGTGGCTGAACCGGCACAGACCCCCTTCGTCGAGAAGGTCGCCTCGGTACGAGTGGGATCAGGCGTGACTTTCAAGGCCTGGCGCGACTATCTCCGCGAGCTTCAGTGGGGCACGCTTCGCAGCAACCCAGAGCTGCGTCGACTCGCGCGGCAGCTCGGCACCCCCGAGGCCATCGATCGATGGGTGCGCGCCCACATCCAGCAGAGCGGTTCGCTCGAAGAGCCAGCAACGTCGATCCTCACTCGGGGCGAAGGCAACCGCATTTCTCTCGAGCGAGCGCTCCTACGAACGCTCGGTATCCCATCGGAAGTGTGGCTGGCGCGAACCAAGCTCGGAGCTCGCCTGGAGGGGCCGCTGCCGGACCTGGAAAATTATGAGGAGGCGCTGCTCGCGCTTACGCCCACCTCGGTACTGGCTCCCCGTTTTCGCCATGCGCCGTTCCGATATGCGTCGCCGCTATTGCAGGGACAGTCCGCTCTGGTGTTAGACGACCAGCCGGAGCCGCGCTTCGTCACCGTGACTCCGTCGGCGCCAATGCCGGAACAGCGTCGCGTCGTGCTCGAGGCACAGCTTGCTGCTGACGGAAGCGCCGAGGTGACGGTCCACGAAACACTCTCTGGTTGGCCGGCGCTCGAATGGCGCGAGGGGATCGACCGACTCGATCCGAACCGCCTCAACTCCGAGTTCGAACAGCACACGCTCGGTTTCTATTTCCCCGGCGCGTCCTTGATCGAGCTGCGCCACGACTCGCCCGCGGATGACGCGCGCCCCGTCGAACTGCGCTACCGTTTTCACGCACCGAATTTTGCGCGGGCGGTCGGCAAGCGCCTGTTCCTGTCGGTGCCCTATCCCGCGCTGCTCCGGCGCCACTACATCAGTACCGCGGGCCGGAGCATGCCACTCCAGCTGAGCCCTTCGCCGGAGATCACCATGATGGCGACCCTGCTTCTTCCGCAGGGAGCCACCGCCGAGCCCACTCCTCCGGTCGAGCTCTCGGATCCCAACTTCGGTCGCTTCGCGCAGCACGTGGACTATTCGCCAGGTCGACTCCGTGTGCACAGTACTTTCTTCTTGGCAGCCGAGCGGGTCGCCCCAGAACGCTATGAAGCCTTCGCTAAATACAGTGAAGCCGTCGATGATGCCGAAGCCCACGCCGCGGAAGTTCAGTTGAAGTGACATACGATATTGATCTTCGGCAGCCGGGGTGTTACCCACGACGCGAGGCGAGCCACCGTGAAAATTGCGTTTACCCATAATCTACGTTTGACCGACGCGGAAGAGGAGGCGGAGTTCGATACTGTCGAGACGGTGACCGCCATTGCCACTGCACTGGCCGCGGCGGGTCACGAGGTCGAGAAGATCGAAGTTTCTGGCCCCGCCTCCCATCTTGCAGCGCGGCTTGAGGCCTACGCACCCGACCTCATCTTCAACACCGCCGAGGGGCGGCGCGGCCGTGCACGCGAGGCCTTCTACCCCGCGCTCTTCGAAGAGTTGGGGTTTCCCTACACCGGCTCGGACGCCTACGTCCTTACGGTGACGCTCGACAAGTGGCTCACCAAGCAGTTCCTCGCGGCTCACAACATCGATTCACCGCGCGCTCGCCTGCTGACCCCGCGCGATTTGGCAACGCTCGCTGAGGCATCGCTCGGTCTCGCTTTTCCGCTGATCGTCAAACCCAACTACGAAGGCTCCTCCAAAGGGATTGGCGACGACGCCGTCGCGCGCGATCCCAAGGTGCTCAAAACGCTTCTCGCCCGCACCCTCGAACAGTATCCCGCGGGCGTTCTGGTGGAAGAGTTCGTCGCGGGTACTGATATCACGGTGCCCTTCATCGAGGGCGTGGGCGATGAGGGCGTTCTTGCGCCGGTCGAGTATGTGATCGATCCGGCGGCCCGGTCGAAATACAACATCTACGACTACCGCCTGAAGAACACCGAGCCTGGCAAGGTACAGGTCCGCTGCCCGGCGGAGTTACCGCGAGACGTCGCGGCGCGCCTCAAGATCCTTTCGCGCCAGGTGGTGCGCGCGATCGGCGTCCGTGATGTCGGGCGCCTCGATTTTCGTATGGGCGACGACGGGCGTATCTATTTTCTCGAAGTGAATGCACTGCCGTCGCTGGAGCCGGGCGCCGGGCTGTTTGCTGCCGCCAAACGCGAGGGTCTCAGCTACGATGGGGCGATCGCGGCTGTGCTGCGCAGTTCGCTCGTGCGCTGGAAGCTGCTCGGCCCGGAGGATGCTCTCGAAGCGGCGCCCAAGAGTCGCACCCGCACCGATCCATTACGCGTGGGCTTCACCTTCAATATGAAGCGCGTCGATTCGAAGGGATCCGACGCTGAGGCGGAATACGATCCTCCCGAAACCATCGAGGCCATCCGCACCGCGCTCGAATCCCTCGGTCACGACGTGGTGCCGCTCGAGGCCAACAGCGAGCTGCCGAGCCGCCTCATGGAATCCAACGTCGACCTAGTCTTCAACATCGCCGAGGGGCTGGTGGGCAGGAACCGGGAAGCAGCGGTGCCTGCGCTGTGTGAGCTGTGTGGCATTCCCTACACCGGCAGCGACTCTGCAACGCTGGCCCTGGCCCTCGACAAGGCGCTGACGAAACGCATCCTCAAGCAGCACGGGATTTTGACACCGGAATTCCAGGTGATGATCACGGGGCGAGAAAAACTCTCGCCCACCCTGCGCTATCCGCTGATTGTGAAACCCAATGCCGAAGGCTCTTCGAAAGGCGTTGCCGCCAAAGGAGTGGTCGACGACGAAACGAGTCTGCGGGCGGCAGTCAAGGAGCTGATCGAGAAGTATCGCCAACCTGCACTGGTGGAAGAGTACGTTGCGGGTCGCGAGTTCACGGTGGGGCTCCTCGGCGACAAACGCCCGCGCGTGCTACCGCCGATGGAGGTGGTGTTTCACGACGCGACGAACGAGCGCCCAGTCTACGACTACGCGATTAAGCAGGAATGGGAGAAGCACGTTCACTATGACTGTCCAGCGCGGGTCACGCCGGCCGAGATGAAGATGCTAGAGCGAGCGGCGCGGGAGACCTTCCTGGCACTCGACTGCCGCGATGTCGCCCGGGTCGATCTGCGCATGAATGCCAAGGGCGAGGTGTACGTTCTCGAAGTGAATCCACTGCCGGGCTTGACACCGGGCTACTCCGATCTCGTGCTCATCACTCAGGCCGCGGGGATCGAATACCGCACGTTGGTGGCCGAGATCCTGGCGGGGGGGCTCAAGCGACTGCGTGAAAAACGGCGTGATGCTGCGCCGCGCGACGAGAAGGCCAAACTAGTACTGGCCGGAGAGGCACAGAGCTGACTACCCCTCGCAAACGGTTGCGCGAATTGGGGGTCACTCTCGGTCGCTTTCCGGTCGGCCCGTTCAACGCCATCACCGATGTCGCCGGAGTGCGGGTAGGCCATACCACCTTGATTTCGGGGGAGGGCAAGCTCACGGCGGGCAAAGGGCCGGTTCGCACTGGCGTCACCGCGATCGTGCCGTCGGATACCTACTTTCTCGAGCGCACCATCGCGGGCGCCTTTGTCCTCAATGGCGCTGGCGAGCTGGCCGGGCTCACCCAGGTCCAGGAGTGGGGGCTCCTCGAGACTCCCATCCTTCTCACCAACACCATGAGCGTGGGAAAGGTCTCCGATGCGGCGGTGAAGTTCATCACCCGCGCTCATCCCGCCATCGGGGCCGACCTGGATGTGATCATTCCCGTGGTCGGCGAGTGCGACGATAGCTATCTCAACGATTCCGTCGGTCGCCACATTCGCTCGGAGCATGTCTATCGCGCCATCGAAGGAGCGACTTCGGGCCCGGTTGCGGAGGGCTCGGTCGGCGCGGGGACCGGGATGATCACCTGTGACTTCAAGGCGGGCATTGGGAGCAGCTCACGTCGAGTGCCCGCCGAGCTGGCAGGTGGCGCCTACACCATCGGCGTGCTGGTCCAGACCAACTTTGGTGTCATGCCCAACCTGAGGATCGATGGTGTGCCGGTCGGCGAGCTGCTGCTGCCGCGCTTCCGCGATCTGCTCAAACGCACCTATTCGTACGGATCGATCATCGTTGTGGTCGCGACCGATGCGCCGCTCTTGTCGCAGCAGATCACCCGCCTGTGCAAGCGGGCGGCGCTCGGCATCGGGCGGGTGGGATCCTACGCGGCCCATGGTTCCGGAGAGCTGGTCATTGGCTTTTCGACGGCCAATCGCGTGCCGCGCATCGCCCAGGGGATGACCCACAAGATCGATGTCCTGCTGGACCGCGCCACCGGTCCACTCTACGAGGCCGTCATCGAAGCCACCGAGGAGGCGATCGTCAACGCGCTGTGCGCGGCCGATGACATGCACGGTCGCGACGAGCACTTTGCGCCGGGGCTGCCACTTGCCGATGTCGCCGAGCTGATGAAGCGCTACCGTCCTACGCCGTAGAAATGAAGCTTGGTACTCGTATTGGTTCTACCACCGCGTCCCTTTTTGCTATGGCGCTCGCACTCTACGGCGGTGTCTCCCTACGATTCCGACGCAATCAGCTGCTCGCAGAGCTGGAGCGTGAAACCCAGTCACTTGGCCATACACTTCGTCTCTCGATCGAATCCTGCCTGAGCGCCAGCCGGCATTTGCGATCGGCGATCGAACTCGAGCGCCAAGACCAGACGGTGGGAAGTGCACTCGGCAGGCTGCTCGAGGAGGCCCTGGCTGCGCAAGACCCTATACCTCTCCTCAAGAAGGTCGGCGCCGGGGATGCGACGCTCCGCATTGTCTGGCTGGACGAGAATTCGAAGCTCTCGTCAGTTCAGGAGACCCGGCTGCGCCACGTCCAGATTACGGGCGATCCTTGGGGCGAGCACATCACTGCTCAAGGTCGTCCCCTCTATGCCTATACGGTGCCGATTCGCGATGGCAATCGCACCCTGATCGGCGCCCTGGATCTGCAGCGCGACGAGAGCGGCCTCGAGCAGTCGCTGAGCACCAGCGAGCGCAATTTGATACTCACTGCCCTTCTGGTCGGCTTGGCCTTTGCTAGCCTCATCTGGTGGACCACGCGACGCACCATCGCCACACCGCTCAACCGACTGCTGCTGGGCATCGACGAGGTGGCCCATGGCGATCTCACGCGCGCGCTCTTGCGCGGCCGCCCCGACGAGATCGGTGATCTGGCCGAGCGGTTCAATCAGATGACTGCGAGTTTGCGCGAGGCGCGGGCCGAGGCAAGACGCGGCGTCGAAACCAAGCTCGCCCTCGAAGCGCGGTTGCGCCAGTCGGAAAAGTTGGCGACCATCGGTCAGCTCGCAGCCACGATTGCTCATGAAGCGGGTACACCGCTCAACGTGATCGGGGGGCGTGCCCGTGCGATGGAGAAGCGTGCTACGGACGGTGCCGAAGTCGCCAAAAATGCGGCCATCATCGCCGCGCAGGCGAGTCGAATCACCAAGATCATCCAGCGCCTCCTCGATTTCTCGCGGCAGAAGAACAGCGATCGGCAGCCGGTCGACCTTTCGCGAGTGCTGCTCGATTCCCTGGAGTTCCTCGATCACCAGCTCTCCTCCGCCGGGATCCAGGTGAAGCTCGAACCCTTTTCGCCGGAGTCCTCGGAGGCACCCACCGTGGCGACTGTGCTCGCGGACGCGGATCAGTTGCAGCAGGTGTGCCTCAATCTCTGTCTCAATGCCATCCAGGCCATGGAGTCGGGCGGTCAACTCGACCTCGGTCTGCGTGGCGTGTGCCGACGAAAGCCTGGTTTGGAGACCGCACTGCCCGGGCGCTATGTCCTGCTCACCGTCGACGATACGGGGATCGGCATTCCGGCGGAAGAGCGGGAAAAAATCTTCGAGCCCTTCTACACGACCAAATTCGATCGAGGAGGGACCGGCCTCGGGCTGGCGGTAGCGCATGGCATCGTCAAAGACCATGATGGCTGGATCGAGATCGAGGATCGCCCCACTGGAGGAACGCGCTTCCGTGTCTTCCTCCCGGCGACCAGTTAGTCTATCATTCAGACGGTGAAGACTTCGCTCATCATACCGACCCTCAACGAGATCGACGGGGTGCAGCATGTCATGCCTCAGATCGATCGATCCTGGTGTGATGAGATTCTGGTGGTCGATGGGGGATCCACCGATGGAACGGTCGAATGGCTGCGCGAACAGGGATGGGCGGTCACTCTCCAAAGCCAACCGGGTCTCGGAGCCGCCTATCGGCAGGCGCAGGCCCAGACCACCGGCGACGTCATCGTCACCTTTAGCCCCGACGGGAACTCGCTCCCTGGCCGGATCCCGGTGCTGATCGACAAGATGCGCGAAGGCTACGACATGGTGATCGTATCGCGCTATCTCGATGGAGCGAAGAGCCAGGACGACGATTTTCTCACCTCACTCGGCAACCCGCTGTTCACCTTCTTGATCAATCGCTGCTTCGGTGGCCACTATACCGATGCCCTGGTGATCTTTCGGGCCTATAAACGAGAGCTCTTGGCACGCCTCGACATCGACGCCGCCCACCTCACCTACGAAGCCCAGCTCAGCATCCGCGCTGCCAAGCAGCGGCTCAAGGTGGCCGAAGTGCCGGGCGACGAGCCCAAACGGATCGGCGGTGTGCGCAAGATGAGCCCCTTTGCTACGGGGTGGGACATTCTCAAAGAGGTGGGGCGCAACCTCCATGGATGAAGCAGAAGTGGTCAAGCAGATGCGGCGCACAGTGCTCCAGATGGTCTACACCGCTCGGGAGGGCCATCTCCCCAGCAGCTTCTCCATCATGGATCTCTTGTACGTGCTCTACCGCGACTGCCTCCATATTGACCCGCACCATCCCAAGGCTCCCGACCGCGACCGTTTCATTTTGAGCAAGGGCCACGCCAGTGCCGCTCTGTATGCCGTGCTCTCTCACTTCGGCTTTTTCGACGCGACCCACCTTTCCACCTACTGCCAGCCGGGTTCGCTCCTCGGCGGCCACCCGGATTGCCAAAAGGTGCCGGGCGTCGAAGCCTCGACGGGGTCCCTGGGCCATGGCATCGCGATCGGCTGCGGTCTGGCCATCGGCCTTCGGCAGCAGGGCAGCCCACGGCAAGTCGTCGTGCTGGTCGGCGATGGAGAGATGGACGAGGGGAGCTTCTGGGAGAGCGTCATGATGGCGAAGAATCTTGCGCTCTCCAATTTGGTGGTGATCGCCGACTGCAACGGATCGCAGCACTACTCCCATTCGTTCGACTACGAGGGGATCTTGCGCTCGATGGGATGGCAGGCGCATACGGTGGACGGCCACCACCTCAGCGAGCTCCGCCGAGATCTTGTGCCCCGTGTGCGCGCCTCCCGCACCGCGCCGCTCTTCGTTCGTGCCAACACCCAAAAGGGCTATCCCATTCGCCGTTTCACTGGCGATCACGGCTGGCATCGCCGCACGCCCACCGAGGAGGAGATGGCGGACCTGATGGCGGAGCTGTCGTGAGGGCACAGTTTGCCGCCACCATGACCAGCCTGGGGAGCGAAGACCCATCGCTGTTCGTGCTGGTAGGAGATATCGGCGCCTTCGGGCTGCGCCACTTCGCAGCCGCCTACCCGGGCCGATTTCTCAACGTGGGTATCCGCGAGCAGGCGATGGCCAGCGCGGCGGCGGGCCTGGCTGCAACCGGTTTCTTTCCCGTCATTCACAGCATCACCGGCTTTGTGGTCGAGCGCTGCTTCGAACAGATCAAGAACGATTTTTGCTACTCGGGCCTACCGGGTAATATCGTCAGCGTCGGTGGGGGCATCGACTACGCCGCGATGGGCTGCACCCACCACTCCTACTCCGACCTCGCCCTGCTCAAGAGTCTGCCGGGCACTCAAGTTTTTTGTATCGGTAGTCCCCATGAGTTCGACCGCCTGTTTCGCGCGTCCTATCGCAGCGGCAGCATGAACTACTTCCGGCTCGCCGATCGGGCGCACGGAATCGCTTTTCGCGACGAAGAGCTGGCCGTCGGGCGATCGATCTCAGTCCGAACGGGACACGAATTGACCCTCTTGACTGCCGGCGAGCTCCTCACGAGCTGCCTCGAGGTAGCCAGTGAGATCGGCGGCGATCGCTGCGAGGTGATCTACTCGCCTTCGATCAAGCCGTTCGATGCCGCTCGGGTGCGTGCCAGTGTAACGAAGACGCGCCGTCTGTTGGTCGCCGAAGAGCATAGCGTACTGGGCGGTCTTGGCGATGAAGCGCGGCGCGCGCTCGATAACAGCGGATTTGCCTATGCACTGACCTCGCTCGGCATCCAGGATCAGTTCTTGCGTGATTACGGTCCGCGGAAACATCTCCTGGAGGTCGCAGGGATCGGTCCCGCGCGGCTTCTCCAGGAGGCGCGGACCCTGCTGGAGAGGTCCCCGTGAATCGCGCCTATTTCACCTGCGCGGAGAGTGCGCTCGCCCACTGCTCGCTCGAACCCCTGGTCGGGCGAACTCTGCTCGTGACCGGTGCCACGGGCCTTCTCGGTTCGCACCTCTGCGCCGCGGTCGTCCTCGCCAATCAGCGCCATGGTCTCGGCATTCGTCTCATCGCCACCAGCCGAAGCCCCCCTCCGCCCTGGCTGGCTGGACTCTTTGCCGCGCCCCATGTTCACTTCGAACCGGTCGATCTCAGCGCCGATCCCGACTGGCTCATCCGGCAGACCTTCGATGCCGTGGTGCACGGCGCGACCTACGGCCAGCCGAAGCGTTTTCTGGAGCAGCCATTCGAAACGATCCGGCTCAACGGCCGTGCTCTCGAACTTCTGCTCGAACGGGCCAACCAGTGCGGCGCCCGGGTGCTGTTCCTCAGCACCTCGGAGATCTACGCCCCCTCTGCTACCGGCCACGCCGTCACCGAGGATCACCCCTGTCAGTCGCCGCTCGGTGCACGCGGAATCTACACCTCCGCCAAGATCTTCGGCGAAACGCTCTGTCGCGCCTATGCCGAACAGGAGGGCCTGCCCACGCGCGTCGCCCGAGTGTCGTCGGTGTACGGTCCCGGAGTGCGTTGCGATGACCACCGTGTGATCTACGAATTCATCCGCCGGGCCATGAAGAGCCACCGGATCGCCCTTCTGGATCAGGGGGCGCAAGAGCGGTGCTGGCTCTACGCTGCCGACGCCACTGCCATGCTCTTTTGGGTGCTACTCCATTCGAAGCAGGCCGTCTACAACGTCGCTGGTACGGAGCGTCGTTCGATCCTGCAGCTTGCGGAGCTCATCGCGGCGGAGACCGGCGCTTCGGTGGAGCTTCCCCACGAGTCGCGCACCGAAAGCCACACGGCGGGCTCACCCCAATCCGTCCACCCCGATATCCGTCGGTTGGCGCAGGAGAGCGGGCTTCTCGAGAGCGTCGAGCTTCAAGAGGGCGTGGCAGCGAGCGTCGACTGGATGCGCGAACGGCTCCACGAAGAGCAGACATGACCAGCGATTCTTCCTCGTGTGATCTCGGCGCCCTGACCCGGCTATCCCTGGCAGTCGCCGGGCTGGCCCTCGGACGAGCGATCCAGGTCAACAACGGCACCTACGCGAGTGAAGCGATCTTCTGGGTGATCGTGGCTGCCATCGCCACGCTCGCCGCCCTGCTGGCACCGCATCGCGATCGGCTAGAGCATACCGCGGCTCGCGCGCTCCCCGTCCTGCTCGCCACTGGACTTACTCTCCAGTTTGCCCAAATCCTCACCCATCCGCCGGCGGACTTTCTTCGCTCCGATGAGCCGAACGCCATCGTCCTCTATGGCTTCGGTATCGCTGCTGCAGCGATGCTCGCCGGAGCAGGCCTAGGCGAAGGATCCTGGTTTGGTAGAGCTCGGATACCGCTCCTGCTCGCCACCCATTTTCTCCTCGGAGTTTGGGTCATCCACATGGACCCGCACCCAGGGATCGACGTCTACCAGATTCAACACGCCGGCATCGGCGCCCTCCTCGAGGGCCGCAACCCCTATTCCGCCTTCATTCCCAACCCCTACCACCCCGACACCTCCTTTTATGGGCCCGGCATGGTCGAAAACGGCCGCTTCACCTTTGGGTTCATCTATCCCCCCCTCAGTCTGGTGCTGTCATCGGTGGGCCAGCTGCTGGGCGACGATCTCCGCTTCGCCCACCTGGCCGCCATGACCACCACCGGTGGACTCATCGCCTACGCGCGCCCTAAGGGCCCGCGGCGGAATAACTCGATCGTCCTCGCGGCCGATCCATCCCGGGTGGCTGCGGGGGGCTTGCCCCCATTCTGTAGACTTGAGGGGGGGGTCGTCGGTCACGTATCGACGGGTATGCTCCCTCCTCGCGCCTCGCCATCCGGGCGCCTCGACCACGATCATCAATCGAGTTATTCCGCCGCGGGCCCTAACCGCCTGAGTGCCACCGCCGCTGCGCTCTTCTTGTTCACGCCGCGCGGCTTCTATGTGCTCGAGCAGTCGTGGACCGAGCCGCTGGTGCTGCTGGCGCTGAGCCTGATCGTCTTCATCGCGGTGCGGATCCCGCGGCTATTGCCCTACCTCTACGGCCTACTGCTCGCTATGAAGCAGTACCTTCCGCTGACGCTGCCGGCCGTAGTCTTGTTGTGGGGGCACGAGCGCCGTTTGCGATTTCTCGGCCTTGCGCTCGGAATTGCCGCCGCGATCACCGTGCCCTTCTTCTGGTGGAATCCGCACGACTTTGTGCGCAGCCTCATCACTGTGCAGTGGCACGCCCCATTGCGCAGCGATTCGCTCAGCCTGTTCGGCGGCGGCGCGGCGATCTCTCCACCGCCCGCCTGGCTCTGTTTCGGCGCTCTCTACACGATCTGTGCGATCGGGCTCGCGCGGCTGCCCCGTACGCCGGCCGCCTTCGCCGCGTTGCTGGGCGCGACGCAGCTGTTCTTTCTCCTCGTCAACAAACAGGCCTTCTGCAACTACTACTACATGAGCCTCGGCGCCTTCTGGATCGCCCTGGGCGTCGCGCCTCACTCGACTGTGGACCATGGCGTTCAGTAGTCTCTTGCGCCGTCTCAAGTACCCCGCACTCAATGTGCTTTCGCTCGACGATCCGCGCACCACCGAATTTCACCACGACGTGATCCTGGATAAGCCATTTTTGCGGAAGCTCTACGTTTCCTACTACCGCGAGTTTGTAGCGCTCGAGCGCAGTCTCGCCGCCTCGGGCATGGCGGGTGCTTCGATCGAACTCGGCGCCGGCGGAGGCTTCTTGAAAGAGCTCCTGCCCGATCTTATCGCTACCGACGTCCACAAATATGATTGGACCGACCGGGTCGAAAACGCTTATCGCCTCTCCTTTGCCGATGAGTCGCTCAAGGCGATCTACATGACGGCTGTGCTCCACCACCTCGGCCAGCCTCGCGCCTTCTTCCGCGAGGCACTGCGCACGCTGAAACCGGGCGGTGTGATCGCCATGATGGAGCCCCACATGTCGACCTTCGGGCGCCTGTTCTTTCAGTATTTGCACCACGAACCCGCCGAGACCGAGAGCGCCACTTGGGAATTTCCCCAAACCGGCCCGCTCAGCGACGCCAACGCAGCTTTACCCTACCTCCTGTTCGATCGCGACCGCGATCAGTTCCTCGAGGAATTTCCTCAGCTCCAGCTGCGAACGCGTCGCTACCACACCTTCCTCTTGTATGGTCTCTCGGGCGGAGTGTCGTTCCGCTTCGCGCCGCCCGGCGCTTGGTTCGAACCGCTCGCTCTTTTAGAGCAGGCCCTCTCCCCTCTCATGCGGCGTTATCTCGGCACGATGCAGACGGTCGTCCTCGCCAAGGCCGGCTAGCTTCTCGCAGCTAGCTTCTCGCTAGCTTCTCGCAGGTTGACAGCCAGCCTGGGGACCGATATACCCACTGCAGTGATTATGAAAACCACTTTCAATTGGCTTGCGATTTTTGCTGCGGCGGTGCAGCTACTCGGCGGACCCGCCCGGGCCGACACCACTTTTTGGACGCCGCGCGAGTTTCTGGCCGATGCCTTTCGAACCAGTAAGAGGGTGAGTTTTCGCGAGATCTCCATAGGTACAGCGGAGCGGGCCCGCATCGAACAGCGTCTCGGTTACCGATTGGCGCACGATCACTACACGGTGTTCATTGCCAATAGCGATGACCGCGTCGACGGCTATGCACTGTTCGACGATGAGCTCGGACAACACATGCCGATCACCTTCGCGGTGACCATTTCGCCGGCCGGAGCCGCAGTGCGCCAAGAGATCATCGCCTATCGAGAGCCGCGCGGTGACGAGGTGCGCGATGAGCGGTTCCGGCGCCAGTTCGTCGGTAAGACGACACGCGACCCGTTCAGCCTCGGGCAGGACATTGCGGCCGTGAGCGGAGCTACCATTTCTTCGCGCGCGATGGCGATCGGGGTGCGGCGCGCCCTGGTTCTGGTGGAGGAGCTTCTGATCAAACCAGTGCAGGCAGCTTCGACGACCGCCCGACGATGAGGCAGTTCGCTTCGTCGGGATTCCGCATTTGGAATCTCTCGCTGGAAGCGAAGCTGATCTACACCTGTTTTGGCCTCTTTACGCTGCTGGGGCTCGCGAGTTCGGCGCTTTTTTATGAGCAGTTGGTGGGGGATGGAATCGGCCGCTACTACTCCGGCGCGCCTGCCGTATCCCCGATGGGGACGTCGGCCAACGGCCCCGAGATCACGCTTCCCGGCGCAGCGCCGATTTCGGTGGCCATGACGTACGGCAAGCTACTGGAAGTCAGTCACTTTCATCTGTTCACCGTGCCGGTGATCTTGCTGATCTTGACGCACCTTTTTATGCTCACTGGCGCGCGCACCAAGCTGTTCTGGATCAGTGCTGCCTGGTTTTCAGCGTTTCTCCACCTGGCCGCTCCGTGGCTGGTGCGGTATGGCAATGGTTCATTTACGGCGCTTTATGCCCTGAGCGGTGCCTTTTTGGGGATCACCTCTCTGGTGCTGACGGTGGCGCCGATCTGGGCGATGTGGTTCGGATCGCAGGCGGAAAACCGGCCACCTACAGCCCCATGAACGGACGAGGGGCCCGCAGCCTTGAAGCCCGAGGCAGCGCAGTGTTACTCTCCTTTGCGCATGGCCGGCGAGCGCGTTCTCGTCATCGACGATAGTCCCACCATTCTCAAAGTGGTGCAGCTGGTGCTAAGCAAGGGGGGATACCTCGTGCGCACCGCACCGGATGGCGAGGCGGGGCTTCGGCTGGCAGAGGAGGAGCGTCCCGATCTGATTCTCCTCGATTTTGTCATGCCGAAATTGAATGGCTATCAGGTTTGCCAAGCGCTTAGTAGCTCCTCCGATCTGCGCAAGGTGCCGGTGGTGCTGATGAGTGCCAAGGGGGATCAGGTCGGCGAGCGCTTCGTCAAGATGTTGGGGATCGTCGACTACATCACGAAGCCCTTCTCTCCCGAGGCCATCCTGGCGGTGGTGGACCACACGCTAAGTCGATATGGGGTGGAGGGGAGTCCGAGCCCGGAGGAAGAGAGTGCGCGGAATCGGGAGGCTGCGCCGATCAGCAACACTACCCAGCCGCGATCATTGGAAGAGGAGCGGCGACGGAAGCAGTTGTTTGCGCGGCTGCGGGAGGCTGTGCAGGTCGCGCTGGATGAACCTGCGCTGAGTGAAGAGATCCACCGCCAGCTGTCGGATGAACGTCTGGAAACAATTGTGCGGGATCTGGGATTGCTTCCAGACTCTGCCGTGGTGCTGGAGGGACATCTCCTCGCAGTGCCCGCGGCCGATGTGCTGGCGCTGCTGCAGCAGCAGCGTCAGACCGGCATTCTGGCCGTGGCCCGGGAGCCCGCGCGGGTGGATGTCCATTTTCGTAGGGGCAGAGTCGACTTTGTGGCTGGCACTGGGATGGGTGAGGAGTTCTTGCTCGGCCGTTTCTTAGTGGCGGAAGCCGTCATGAGCCGCAACGATTTGGATCGGTTCTTTGACTCCCGTCAAGGCAGCCAACGTCCGATGGGGGAAGAGCTCATTCGCGCGAATCTGGTGACGGAGTCCGACTTGCGGAAGGCGCTTTCGCGCCAGAGTAGCGAACGACTGTTCGAGGTCCTGCGTTGGGCCGGCGGGCACTTCTCGTTTCGGTCGACCCAGCAGCTCGGGGCCTTGGCGGATGGTGCAGCGCTGCAGCTGTCGGTCGACGGTCTCTTGATGGAAGGCGTCCGGCGCGTCGACGAATGGCATCTCATTGAGCGTGAGATCGACGATTTTGACAGCGTGTTCTTGCGTAACGATGAGGGGCGCACGACCGACCATACCCAGTTGACGCGAGACGAGTTGGCGGTTCTGGAACTGGTCAACGGTAAGCACACCGTTCGGGAGATCATCCGGCAGAGCCGGTTGGGCTCGTTCGAGGTCGCGAAAATGCTGTTTCGGTTGCGTTCGATTCGGCTGATCCGTCGCCGGGTATCCGCGATCGCGGTGTAGTGTGTCTGACCGGCCATCCGCCAGAGTGTGTGGCTCTATTACGCGATCCGTGGGGAGGGAGCGGAGGGAGCGGAGGGAGCGGAGGGAGCGGAGGGAGC
>JAHFDT010000288.1 GCA_023248875.1 Myxococcales bacterium
CGCCCATCCTTTGATGAGCAGGGGATCGATGCCGGCTTTCTTCAAGGTCAAGACGACCCGTTCCAGCTGCTGGCGTGCTCGCGCCATTTCGAGCACCTGGTAGCGATAGCATTGGCGGAGCCGATCGGCGGAAGAGCCGGATATGGCGTTGTCGGCGGTGGCCTGCAACCGGCGCCAAAGCAGACCTGCGCTTCCGGAGCGGGTCACGAGTTCGGTGATGCCGTCCAGCAGTGCGAGCTCGGTTGGGTGAAGGGGCTCGGCCGGGGTTCGCCAAGCGCCGGCGAGTACCCCGGCAATGGCTCGTCCACTGTCAACTTTTACCCGGTTAATGGGAGGTCCGAACCATCACGCACAGCTGCCACTGCAGCAGAGTAAGCCGACGCAACAATTGCCCTGGCCGCTGCAGTCAACAGGGATTGAGCAGGGCTGACCGCTGGTCTTGCAGCTCGCGGCCTGTGCCACCGAGGGGGCAACGATCGACTGAATGAGCGGTAGCGCGATGGCCGCACCGGCGACCAGCGCGACCTGCTTGAGGAGCTTGCGGCGCGAACGCAGATGTGCGCTCGAGGGGCGGGCGAGCCCCGCCTGTTCGTTCAAAAGTTCGGCCCGGTTCAATTCGTCAATCGCCAGCTCCACCACCGCTGCGTCGTAGCCGAGCTTCTCCGCGATACTGGCGAGCGAATTGCGCCCATTGCATAGACGCCATACCCGCGCGGCCGTCTGGTTGAGGCAATGCGCCTTTTTGTGCCTTTGGTCATAGACGAGCAGCTCGTCAGGAAGCTCTTCGACGACCAGCTCTTCCGCACGGGCACAGGGGGCATCTCGAAGCATCACACTCCTCCAACAGGTCCAAATAATTAGACTACGACTCTAGCGCAAGTTCGCGGTATGTCGCAACTGGTTAGTTGGCCAGGGGGGGTGGGCCGTTCATATTTCCCACAAGTAAGGATTAGCGCTGGGTGGCTTTCAGCTTCTTGATTTCGCTGACCAGCTCCGGCAGCGCCTTCTCCCAGGTAGCGACCAGACCATAGTCCGCGACCTGGAAGATGGGCGCCTCGGCGTCCTTGTTGATGGCCACGATCGTTTTCGAGCCCTTCATGCCGGCGAGGTGCTGGATCGCGCCGGAGATGGCGACCGCGATGTAGAGGTTGGGCGCCACGACTTTGCCGGTCTGACCCACCTGGAGATCGTTCGGCACCATACCCGCATCGCAGGCGGCGCGGCTGGCGCCCATCGCACCACCGAGCAGATCGGCGAGCTCTTCGAGGATTTTGAAGTTGCTGCTCTCCTTCATGCCGCGGCCACCGGAGACGACCACTTTGGCTTCGGTGAGCTCGGGGCGCTCGCTCTGAGTGGTGGCGACCGAAACAAAGCGGGCGCCACATGCATCGACCGCGCCGGGCGCCACCTGGGTCACCGCGCCGGGCGCCTTCGGATCGGCGGGCGGGAAGGCGGTCTGGCGTACCGCGGCGACGACCACCGGCGTGGTGACCTCCACCTGGACAAGGACATTGCCCGCCTGCATCGGACGCTGGAACGTCTTCGGAGCACTCATCCCGGTGACATCGGCCGCCATGCCCGCGTCGAGCAGCGCCGCCACGCGCGGCAGGAGATCCTTTCCGGTGCTCGTGGCGGTGCCGCCGACCAGCGTGGCACCCTGTTCTTTGGCGATGCGCGCCACGATCGGCGCGTAGGTCTCGGCAAGATAGTGCTCGAGCGCTGGGTCATCGACGGCCAAGACTTCGGCGCCAAACTGCGCCGCTTCGCGGGCGGCGGCGCCGAGGGTTTTTCCCAACATCACCAGCACCAGCGGTCCACCCTGGTGCTCCGAGGCCGCGCGTCCGAAGGTAATGGCCGGCAGGCTGGCCGTGCGAAGATGTCCACCCGAGTGCTCTACGAAAATGAGAACTTTGCCCATGTCACAGCACCTTGGCTTCGTTGTGGAGTTTGGCCACCAGCTCTTCGACCGAAGCCACTTTTACGCCCGCTTTGCGCGCGGGCGGCGCCGTGACTGCAGTGGTCTTGACGCGCAGCGACGGTGCAATGCCCAGCGTAGCGAGCGCCGTCTCCGTGATCGGCTTTTTCTTCGCCGCCATGATGCCCTTGAGCGAAGCGTAGCGCGGCCCCTCGGGGTAGGCGTGGTCGGGCGCAGTCTTACCATTCTTGATCGCTTGGGGAGCGATGATACGCAGGTCCACCGTCACCACGGCAGGTAGGGTCACGCGCTTGATCTCGACGCCGGAGTCCACTTCGCGGCCCACATCGAGCGCCTTGCCGTCCTCGGCCGCCTGAATCGTCGCCGCAAAGGTTGCCTGCGGCCAATGGAGGTAACCGGCAGCGAGCTGCCCGACCTGGTTGTTCTCCGAATCGGCGGCCAGCTTGCCCATCAGCAATAGATCGGGCTTCTCCTGCTCGACCAGCTTGACCAGCGTGCGCGCCACCATCTCGGCGTCGAGCGCTCCGTCGTCGCCGTCGATCAAGATGGCCCGGTCGGCGCCCATCGCCAGTGCCGCGCGCAGCTGCTGCGCGACCTCCTTGGGACCGATCGAGACCACCACCACCTCGCCGTCCCTTACAGCTCCGCCGGCGCCACCGGCCGAAGCGTTTTCGGTCAGCCGGAGCGCCGCTTCGACGGCATATTCGTCGAACTGGTTGGGAACCCAGTTGACGCCAGTGAAGTCGATGGCATCGCCCTTGAATTTGACCTTCTGTTCGGGGTCTGGAACGCGCTTGAGCGTCACGAGAATCTTCACGGTAGCTCCTTGAGAAGCTGCTTCGGCGCACCGGCTCTAGCATCTCCCCAAGAGCGTGTCAAACCAGGTTTGCGTCGCAACCGGGCCGGTGTTACCGTCGCAATCTGCCATGCGAATCAAACCTCCTTCTGGGGGCGCAGCGCCGCCGACGCCCGTCTCTCCAGCGACGTCAGCGAGCGAGGTAGCCTCGACCCGCAGTGCCGCGGCTGCCAGCGAAGTGGCGCCGACCTCCGCCGTGGCGGGTAGCTGTGCCACCGAACCGGTCGCCGAGGTGGCGTGGCGACTGCGTGCGGGCG
>JAHFDT010000116.1 GCA_023248875.1 Myxococcales bacterium
GGCGATATATGGCGCGAATTTCTGAGACAGGACACTAGCTACCGTCGGTCCTGCTCCTCATCGGACCGCGCCTCCTCGTCATCGGCGTCGAGGACCGCATTGCGCGTCAGGTGCGCAATGTCGAGGCGAGGCGAAAGAGCAGGACCGACAACCGCGAACAGATCCGGCGACGCATAGGGCAGCGTCGCTTTCCAACTGCGACGAAAATCCTCACCCGCTTGGGCCAATCGGGCGATGCTGCTCTTGCGCTTGGCCGCCAACAGATTTCCGATCTCGGTGCGCGCGGCATCGTCCTGCGCGGTCAGGTAGGCCTCTTCCAGGTAGCGGATCGAAGCCTCTACCTGCCCCTCTTCGCTCATGAGCTTCGCCGCCAGGTTAGGCAGCCAGCTGGGGCCTCCTCCAGAGATCGCCGCGTGACGGATCCAGCGCCCTCCGATGCGGCGCCAGACCTCTTTTTGATGGGGGTCATCGCTGTGCATCTCGAAGAGGTAGTTGCAGCCCAGCGAAAAAGCGAACTCCCAGTCATTGGGAAAGCGTTTGAGACCCGCCTCCAGAAAATGGTTCGAGCTTTCGATGCTGCGGCGGGTGATCTCTTTGCCGTTGTACATGGTCGCGCGGGAGCCGAACAAATAGGCGCTGCGAAATGCGGGATCGAGGTCGACCACGGTATCGAGGTGCTGATCGAGCCAGCTGTAGTTCTTGGTGGTGACGAGGGCGCTGCCGAAGAAGACCACGGTACGCAGAAAAATCAGATCGGCAGCGAGCTCCCTGTGACCGAGTGACACCGCTCGCAGAGCATTGGCGCTGGGCAGGTAGACCAGGTCTTCGAGAACTGGAAAACGGTTACGCGAAACGACCGCGGCATGGTGGGAGAGGCCGGCGGTAGTGAGCAGGAAAAGGGTAGCGCCGATGAAGAGTCGCATCTAATTCTGTGGGGTCTCCTCGTAGACCGAGGTATTGTCCATACTGGTCAAGAAGTGGGCGTTCGTGGTCGAGTCATGGTCGTTGTCGCACACCGCGTTGGCGTACCACCAGGTAGTGGTAGGCGTGCCGCCAAACCAGGCCGTGCCACGGGTGCCGAGCGCGGTGTTGTTGTTCGCCGTGTTCTCGACCACGTTGTACATGCAGTACATCTGCCGCCGGCCAGGATTGACCCCGAGGCCGTTGGATCCCCAAAAGGTTGTGCCGGGGGGATTCCAGTCCTGCGGATTGCCGTTGACGGAAGTCGGGTAGAAGGTGGTCTCGCTCTGGGTGGCATCGGTGTGCATGTAGCGGGAGAACTCCGCGCGGTAGGCCTCCTCTTTGTTGCGGATCTCGCCGAACATCGCGTAGATTTCGCTCTTGCGGGCGCTGGCGATGTACTTGCGGTAGGCGGGGATGGCGATGGCAGCGAGGATCGCCAAGAGGGCGACTACCACCATCATCTCGACCAGTGTGAATCCGAGATGCCGGGCTCGCTTCATCGAAGACTCCTTATCGATCCTTAATTTTCCAACCGATTCCACGGGGTGTCAAGGAACCAGCACCGGCAATCGGTGTCGGCGGCCGCAGCGCTGGTCGGCAAGGGCCTCAGCGAGCGCCGCAAAGGGGAGAGCTTCGAGCTCGGGCTCGAAGGCGAGGTCGCCCCGTGCTATGAGGGCACCCAGCTCGGGGAAGAGATCGGGATGGCAGGCGCCGGCACCCACCAGGGAGGACTCGGTCTCGGCGAGACGGCGGAGCGCGGCTTCGCAATGGGATGCTGTGCCACCCGCGAGGAGAGCGACCGTCCCTCCCTGGCCGACCAGATCGATGGCGCGCCGTCGACCTGCCGAAGTCGCGGTGGTCTCGAGGACCTTGAGTTCCGATCCCGGATCGATGCCGAGGGCGATCGCTTCGGCTCGGAGTATTGGATAAATATCCGGAGCGTCAAACTGCTCACCGTCGAGAAAAAGGTGTGCTCCTGCGGCGAGCGCCAGCTCTCGCCCCTCTCGGGGACCGAGCGCTACAACGTGGGCTCCGAGCGCGCGCCCGAGGGCGATCGCAAAGCGACCACGTGGCGCGAGACCGAGGATGACCAGTAGATCGCCCGGCGCCACCTGGGCCCGGACCAACCCGCCGTAAGGAGCCGAAGCGGCGTCGGCCAGAGCTGCCCAGCGCCACAGCTCGGGCTCGGCAGGCGGCAGGGGATCGACCGCCAATAGATAACGAGCGGGAACGGTTTCGTGAGTCGCCACGAGGCCGCGGGCCATGCATGCGGTGCAACGCACCGCGCGGCCTCGACGGCAGCTCGGACACTCTCCGCACGGCAGGAGGCGCGGAACGACCACCTGACGCCCCAGCCAATCGGTGGCCGCGTCGCCCGCTGCCAACACCGTGCCCGCGATCTCCGCGCCCGGCTGGGCCCCCAGCGCCGAGCCGGCGATGGCAACTACCACTTCGCCGGGCTCCGGAGAACGAACGACGGTCGCCTGAGCCTCGGTCCGATTCCCGGTCACGGTGAACTGGTACCGCACCGTCGGGAGCGCTCCAGTCAAATCAGGAGACCGTCTCTTCCTCGGTGAGAATCGCATCTTCGGCGACGATATCGTCACCACCGAGCGGGATCTCATCGCCGTGGAGAGTCGACTCTTCGGTGACGTCATCGCTTTGCACCACGAAAGAGGCTGCTTCGAGTATGCCGCGCTCCGGGGAGGGAGGCTGCGCTTCGCCGCGCAGTCTGCGCTGATGACGGTCGAGGGCAGCGCACAGCTCTTCGAAGGGAATCATGTTCTCAGGGTAGCGTTCGTCGGCGAACGGGTCAATGTGGCGTGTCTGACCCCAGAAAGAAGGTGTATCCTCCTGCGCCGTGACCGCGCTCCTCCCCTTGGCTGTCGTCGCGCACGCATCCTTTTTTCAGCTGCCGATGAGCAATGGCTTTGGCGCGTCGATCTATGACCTGCAACAGCGAAAGATCACCGCGCTCCATGAACATGTCTACCGCGCGTTCGATCAGGGGATCCCCACGCGATCGGTGCTCTACGATGCCTACTTCGGCATGCGTGTGGCGGGCCAGAGCGCATGGCTGAACTCGTTGCCGGTGGAGGGTGCCAGCCTCGCTGCCGGAGTCGCCCATACCGTCCAGCAGTTCGGTGGACTGGTAGCGCGGCAGAGCTTTTTTGCGCCCTGGGGGCTTCTGGCGCCCGGGCTGGTGATGGTGCTCGAGGTGAAGAACAAAGGGGTGCAACCACTCGACGATGTGCACCTGTTTTCGCTCCACAACCCGCACCTGGGGAACGGGGATGGCACGGTTGGGCAGCGCGCCGACTGGGATGGCACGCACCAGTCCTTTCTCCACCGCGGTACGACGACGGGGCGGCTCCTGCTCGTGCGTAGCTTGGGGCCGACCGCGCGCCACGCGGTCCATCCCAACAATCCTTATCTCGCCGTTTCCAGCGGCCAGCTGCTGACGAGCACCGATAGTTCCGGAGATGCCAACGACATCGCGAGTGGATTTCAGTATGACCTGGGGACGCTCGCGCCCGGAGCGACGGTGACGGTGGGTGTGCTCTTGGTCTATCAACCGGCTGGAAGCAGCGCTTCGCTGATGGCCCTCACAGAGGGGTACATCGCGGGTCGCGAAGCCGCCGCGCTGCGCCTGGCGGAGGAGACCGGTTGGCAGGACTGGTTGGCAGCGGCCAAACTGCCCGGCGGTCTGAGCGAGAGCGAAACGGCGCTGTATCGTCAGCAGCTGGCGATCTTGCGGATGGCACAGTCGCGCGAGCCTAATCGCATCCAAGACGATGCTCTGCCGAGTGGACAGCTGGTCGCCTCGCTGCCTCCCGGGCAGTGGAACATCGCTTGGGTGCGCGACGCCTGCCTCGCCATCGCTGCGCTGGCGCGGGCCGGTTATGCGATGGAGGCCCGGGCGGGGCTCGAGTTCATGTTGCGATCGCGCGCGGGCCTCTATTCGAGTTACGTGGGGCGCCCCTATCGCATCTCGGTGGTGCGCTACTTCGGGCGCGGCAAAGAGGAGAGCGACAGCGATGCCGGAGGACCCAATATCGAGTTCGATGGTTTCGGTCTGTTGCTGTGGGCCGCCGATGAATACCTGAAGGCTTCGGGCGATGGTGAGTTTCTATCGCGCTGGTGGCCGACTCTGTCGGAGGGGGTGGGGGATGTGCTCGTGGCTCTGCGCGAACCGAACGGGCTCCTCGCTGCTGACTCCTCCATCTGGGAGTCGCACTGGCAAGGGCGGCAGCACTACACCTGGACCAGCACCTGGGCCGCCGTGGGACTCATTCGCGCAGCGGGGTGGGCTGAGGCGCGCGATGGTTTGCGTGCGGTGCGCTATCGTACGACAGCTTTTGGGTTGGCAGCGGCGATCGCCGCCCAATGGGTGGACGGGGTGCTGCGTCCGAGCACAGAGAGTCCTTCGCGCCTCGACGCCGCAGTGCTGGAAACCTTCAATCAGAGCGTCATCAGTCCCTTCACTCCGATCGCTGCGAATACGCTCCGAGCCATCCAGGAGCGCCTTGCGACGGCCACCGGCCACGGCTACAAGCGCAACGAAAACGGCGACGCCTACGATGAGCGCGAGTGGGTCTTGATCGATCTCCGCCTATCGCTGGCGCTGGAGCGGCAGGGAAAGAAAGAGGAGGCCGCGGCGCTGTGGGGATGGGTGCGCGATCAGGCGCTCGTCAACCATGGGCTCATCCCGGAGCTCTACGACCCATCGAGCGGCGACTATGCCGGCGCCGTCCCGATGGTGGGGTTTGGCGCAGGGGCGTATGTTCTGACCGCCTGGGATCGTGCGGTGCTAGTTTCGACCGCAGATGTGCAAAAAACTGCGCCGCCCGGCTGCAGCGTGGGTGGGCGGCCGGCGACATTCAGCTGGCTGATCGTGGTGGCGCTGATCCTCTTGCGCCGGCGAGCGGCCGCGTTTCTTCTGCTGCTCGGATGTTCGGCAGAGCCGCCTAGAGAGCCCCCGGCGATCCGCTCCTGCGTGACCGAGTTTCAGTTTGTGCCGGGCCAGGCGGTCGAGTCGCTGGGAGTAGCCGGCGAGTGGAACAGTTTCGATCCGAGTGCGCTCCCCATGGCAGGACCCGATCGTGGGGGCCATTATCGCGCCCTGGCGAAGATCCCTGTGGGCGCCCATGGCTATAAGTTCGTGCTCAGGCAGGGCGGTCAGCAGAAATGGATCCTCGATCCAGGCAATCCCTACCGCAAGTTCATCGACGGCACGGAGAACTCGCTGGTCGAGGTGAGCGATTGCCATGTGCCACTCGTGGAGCTTGCCAGTTTCCATAAGACCCCAGCCGGCGCGATCACGGCAGTGGCGAACTACCTCGACGATGGCACGGGGCCGAATCCCGCAGCGCTGACTGCTGAGCTCGATGGGAAGGCGCTCGAAGTTCTCGTCGAGGGTGCCCGGTTACGCGTCTCGGCGCTGGGACTTGCGACTGGAAAACACCGTCTGAACCTTCGGGCCTCTGATCGCAAAGGGCGCACGGCGAACGATCTCGAGCTGCCCTTCTGGATCGAGCCGCAGCCATTCGATTGGCGAGACGGGATTCAGTATTTCGTCTTCACCGACCGTTTTCGCGATGGCGACGCCACCAACAACGCGCCGCTGGGTGACGTCGCGGCGCGCGCCAACTATGGCGGCGGCGATTTCGCCGGCATCCAGGCCGCGCTCGAGGAGGGCTACTTCGACGCGCTCGGCGTGCGAACGCTCTGGATCTCCCCGCCCAACCGCGGTCCGAGCCATGCCGAGCTGGGCAGCGATGGCCGCCTCTATTCCAACTACCACGGCTACTGGCCGACTGCGGGGCGCACGGTCGAACCTCGTTTCGGCGATCTGGCTGGGTTGCGCACGCTCGTCACCGCTGCGCACCAGCGCGGGATCCGGGTGATCGTCGATCTGGTTCTCAACCATGTCCACGTCGAGCACCCCTACTATCTCGACCATCGTTTCGATGGCTGGTTCAACGGCGATGGGAGCTGCCTTTGCGGCAGTCTGAATTGCGATTGGGAGAGCCACCGTCTCGACTGCTGGTTCGCCCCCTACCTGCCGGATGTGCGGTATGAGAGCTTTCCCGCACTGCTGGCGATGGTTGACGACGCCTTGGAATGGGTGCGTGTGGGGGACGTCGACGGCTTTCGTGTCGATGCGGTGAAGCATTTCCCGCACGCGGTATCGCGTCGCCTACGCGCTCGTCTGCGCGCCCGCTTCGAGCACGTCGAACCGCTCCATTATCTCATCGGTGAGACCTTTACCGGTGGGGGACAGAGTGACCGGGCATTCGTCCAGAGCTTCCTCGGCCCCGACGAACTCCACGCGCAGTTCGATTTTCCCCTCTACTGGCATCTCCTCGGCGCTTTCGCGGCCGAGTCGGAGTCGCTGGTCGATCTCGACCAGGCGGTACTGGCCTCCGAGGCGGCCTATTCCGGCGCGCCGATGGCGCCGTTTTTAGGAAACCACGATCTGCCGCGCTTTCTTAGCACTGCGGCTGGGATGATCTCGCAGGATCCCAAGGCGCAAGCCTGGGAAGCACCGCCCCCGGCGCCGGAGAGTGAGCTGCCCTATCAGAAGCTGCGCCTCGCGCTGGCCTTTCTCTTTACTCAGCCCGGCGTGCCGCTACTCTACTACGGCGACGAATACGGTGAGCCGGGCGCCGGCGATCCGGACAATCGGCGGATGATGAAGTGGGTCGGCCATTCGCCCTTCGAACAGGCGACGCTCGAGTGGACGCGGAAGCTGGGTAGTCTGAGGGGGTCTCTCCCGGCTCTCCAACGCGGGCAGCGCTACACCTTGCATGTCGAGAAGGACCTGTACGTCTACGCGCGGGTGATTGATGGCAAGATGGCGATCGTCGGGATCAATCGCGGAGGAGCGGGGAAGACTCTGCAGGTCGGGCTCCGCCCGGAGGTTGCGCTGGCCGATGGTACGGAGCTCACCGATCGATTGGGAGGGGTGGCGGCGGTCGTGTCGGGGGCGAAGTTATCATTGACGCTACCGCCACGCGGTGCGGCGATTTGGACACCATGATGCGACCCGGTTCGATTACAATCCGCGTATGGAAATAGCTGTCATCGGCGCAGGAAGCTGGGGCACTGCGCTCGCGAAGACTCTCGCCGACCATGGCCACGCTGTTTCGCTGTGGGGCCGTCGTCCGGAGCAGGTCGCGTCCATCAATCTCGCGCACGAGAATGCGACCTATCTGTCTGGCGCCAAGCTATCCCCGTCGCTGGTGGCGACCGCAGATCTCGGCGAAGCGGTGTGGGGCAAGCTGCTGGTGCTTTCAGTGGTGCCGTCTCATACCGTGCGAACGGTGATCGCCCAGGCGGCGCCGTCGATGCATCCCGACGCGGTGATCGTTTCAGCGTCGAAGGGGATCGAGAACGGTACCTTGCAGACGATGGATGAGGTGCTCAAAGAGGTGCTGCCCGGGCGTCTCGGCACGCGGCTGGTATTCCTGTCGGGGCCAAGCTTCGCGCGTGAGGTGGGGGCGGGATTGCCGACCGCAGTCGTGGTGGCTTCGCGATCGCGCGAGTCGGCCGAGCTGGTGCGCAACGCGTTCCATAGCGATCTGTTTCGTGTCTACACCTCGGACGATGTGCCGGGTGTGGAGGTGGGGGGCGCGCTCAAAAATGTGATGGCGATCGCCGCCGGGATCGGCGATGGGCTGGGCTTTGGCCATAATGCTCGCGCGGCTCTGATCACCCGCGGGCTGGCGGAGATCGCTCGGCTGGCGGTGCGCAAAGGGGCAAATCCCCTGACCTTGGCGGGGCTCGCCGGGATGGGGGACCTGGTGCTGACCTGCACAGGTGATCTGTCGCGCAATCGTACCGTCGGAATCGAGCTTGGGCGGGGACGATCGCTGCCGGAGATCCTGGCCGGGATGAAGCAGGTGGCCGAGGGGGTGAAGACCACCCAATCGGCGCGCGATCTCGGACAGCGGCTGGGCGTAGAGATGCCCATCACGGACATGGTCTGGTCGATTCTCTATCAGGGCACCTCGGCGGCGGAGGCGGTGGTGCAGCTGATACAGCGCCCGGCCGGCCACGAATTGGCCTGACCTGGCATAGGTACGGCGCTTGCTCTCCCGGGGAGCATGCATGCTGTCCTCGCACGCTTTCGAAGCCGAGCGATCGACCGCAAGACGGTCGCGCTCGGTTTGGCAATCATTGGGCTGAATCTGGTCGATGCCTTTTCGACTCTACGCCATCTCGATCATGGCGCCGAGGAGTTGAACCCATTGATGCAGCTCGCGTTGGCCCGGGGACCGATGTCCTTCTTCGGCCTGAAGCAGCTCCTGGCATCGGTGGGAGTGATCGGCATTGTCGCCCACCCGGAGGTGCACGCGGCCCGCGTGGCACTCCTGATTCTGATTCCAATTTATGCGCTGCTGGCTCTCTATCAACTGGTCTTGTTTTGGGTCATTCCCTAGATAGAAAACGGATCGCATGACTCCCGCGGGAGAGGATGACGCGGGCAGGATGATTGGGGGCCAGGTCGAACCAAAACGCGGTCGTGCCGTGAACGCTTCGCGCGCCCCTTGGGGCATGGCCATCGATTTCCACAGCCACCTGTTCGGAAACGCTCAGGCTGATCCCTCGCACTTCGACCGGTGAAGAGACGATGGCGCTGCCATCGCCTGGGTAGCGGATCGTCACCTGTTCGAGCGCACGCAGGTGGTCGCCGAGTTGGCGCACGGTGGGCACCCATAGCGTTCCTCGATCGATGCGGCGGCGGAGCTCGCCCAGCCAGGCATCGAACTCCGGAGCAAGCGCAATGGCTTCATCGGGCCGCCGAGTCAACAGATTGCGAAGGCCAAAGCGGGTTCCGCGGGGATGGAGGGTTTCGAGGTAGGTGTGGAGGATGGCGAGCCCGCGGGCCTGCTCCAGCGCATCGAGGCGGCTCGGCGCAACCGCTCGGAGGAAGTGTTTTCTCTCGAGGAACATCCAGGAGGAGCGAAATAGCCACGCTTCTGCCCAAGGGCCCGCCTGTTCTTGCAGCTGCCCTGTGGGCCAAAAGGTGAAAACGCGGCGCTGCAGAGAGTCCCCGAGAAGATTGAGCTGACCGGCGGGGGCGTCGTCAGCACTCCAGAGGTAGCGATAGTGGTGTGCGGCCAGCAGATCGGCGACTCCGTAGGGTGGGCCGGAGTGGAAGCCCTGGTTGGTGAAGGCCTCACAGTTGGTCTCGGGCTGGTGGTCGATCCAGGAGACGGCGCGAAAGGCCGCGAAGCGCTCGAGGGCGGCGTGGGTCCATGCCCGGGTGTCGCGATGGGGCGTGGCAGAGTGGGGGATGATCTCACTGCCGTTGCGGAAGAGCTCGTCGGCCAGTGTGGCCACCTCCGGATCATCGAGCTGAGGGCGAGGGCTACCTTGGAGAAAAAGGCTCTTGGTGATGGCAAGGTGGTGGGCGAGGAGGCCTCTTACGAGCGCGGCAAATGTCTCAGGCGAACTCTGGTCGGCATGGTCGGAGATGACCAGCGCAGCGTCTCGACCCTCGGGAAAACGGGCCTTCGACAGGGCCAGGGCGTTCGGGGAAACATCCCATACGGTACGCAAGTGGGCGCGGAGGATCTCGGTAGGGGATAGACGACGCGCCGGCAGAAGGAGCTTCCGATTCGGTTGATGCCACTCGTTGGTGCAATGGGCGTAGTAGCGAAAGGGGCGCGCATCGGTGCTGAATAGTTCCAGGCTGACGGTCGTCGATGGACCGTTCGGGCGGACGATCACCTCATCGATGCCATCATCGATGAGGAGACGCGTCGAACCAATCTGAATCTCTTTGGGGCCGAAACGGTCGAGATAGGCGGTGCGGGTGATCGAGCGCCAGGCGAGGCCGCGGTCGACCACTTGAGCGTGTCCGCGGAGCGTGAGTTCAATCGCGATGCGTCGTACCCAACGCGGGGTCAGCGGGAACAGCGCGACAGAAAACTCGGTGCCATCGGAACGCTCTTCGGTTTGGTACTCGGCACGAAGGTAACCTACCTTTTCGGCGGATCCCCAAGCGATGGAGCGTACGATTCTCTCGTTCCGATTGGCCTGTTCACCCGTTTCGATAATGAGACGAGCTGCCAGCGGCTCGGCTCGCGCGGAGCCGAGGAGGACAACGAGCGCTAGCGCTCGTTTCATCCTCGGAGAGCGCGGACGAGGTCGGCCTGGCCATCGGCGTGGTAGGAGGAGCGTACGAGTGGCCCGGCTTCGACGTGGCGCAGTCCACTCCCGAGCGCAAAGGCGCGGAGTTCATCGAAGGCATTCGGTGGCAGGTAGCGTTCGACGGGCAGATGGCCGCGCGAAGGGCGTAAGTACTGACCCAGCGTTAGGATATCGACGCCGAGCTGGCTGAGTTCGCCGATGACCGAACGGATCTCCTCGTCGGTCTCACCCAAGCCGAGCATGAGACCCGTTTTGACGATGGCGCCGCGCGACTTGGCATGCGCGAGGACCCGATAGCTGCGGGGATAGCTCGCCTGAACTCGCACTTGGCGCGATAGGCGTGGGACCGTCTCGAGGTTGTGGGCGAAGACCTCTGGACGCGCGGAGAGAACGGTATCGACGGCCGAGAGGTCTCCGCGGAAATCGCCGGTCAGCACTTCGACCGTCAGGTCGGGGCAGCGCGCGTGGACGGCCTTGAGCGTAGCGGCCCAGTGCGCCGCGCCCCCATCGGGCAGATCGTCGCGATCGACGCAGGTGATGACAGTGTGACGAAGGCCGCACTCAGCGAGAAGTTCGGCGATGCGCCGCGGTTCATCCGGGTCGGGCGGCAGTGGCCGCCCGGTCGGCACGTCGCAGAATTGGCACGAGCGCGTGCAGAGTTCGCCGAGGATCATAATGGTGAGGGCACGCCGGCTCCAGCATTCGCCGATGTTGGGGCAGGAGGCGCTTTCGCAAACGGTGTGAAGGCCGAGCTCGTGCACCCGGTTGCGAACCTCGAAATAGACTTCCCCGGAGGGTAGACGGGCCTTGATCCAGGGCGGGTGGCGCGCGGAAGGTTCCTCGGCGAGGACTGGCAGCTTGCGCATGTTACAGCATCAGTACTGCGGGCTGCTCGAGGATGCCAACGATTTCTCCGAGTAACTGGGCCCCGAGTGCACCATCGAGCACGCGGTGGTCGCAAGAGAGCGTGAGCGTCATCATCGGCCGGACGAAAATCGCATCGTGGCCGGTAGCATCGGTCACCACGATGGGCCGCTTTTCCATCGCCCCGACCGCGAGAATACCCGATTCGGGAGGATTGATGATGGCGGCAAATTCGCGGATACCAAACATGCCGAGGTTTGAAAGGCTGAAGGTGCTCCCGGTGAACTCGTCCGCCTTGAGCTTGCGGGCGCGCGCGCGGGCGATGAGATCGCGTGTTTCGGCGGCAATGGTGCGGAGTGGTTTTTCTGCCGCCCCGCGCAGCACGGGGGTCACGAGGCCCTCTTCGATGGCGACGGCGATACCGATATCGATGCGACCATGGCGGACGATGCCCTCCTCGGTGAACGAAGCATTGGCCGTAGGGTGGCGTACGAGTGCGATCGCGAGTGCTTTGATGAGGAGATCGTTGAGCGAGACCTGTAGGCCGCTCTGCTTGAGCTGGGCATGGAGTGCCACCAGGGTTTCGCCCGAGGCGTCGCGAGTCAGGTAGAAGTGGGGAACCGTGGTCTTGGCTTCGACGAGACGACGCGCGATGGTACGGCGCATCGGTGAGAGCGGAATGGTCTCATCGACCCGGCGAGGGGCAGCGATGGCTTGCAGATCACGCACCACCACCCGGCCGCGGGGGCCGGAGCCGGAGAGCTGAGAAAGATCGATACCCTGTTCGCGGGCGAGCCTGCGTGCCAGCGGGGAACTCTTGGGGCGATCGGAGGACGGAGTCGGAGTCGGTGACGGTGACGGAGTCGGAGTCGGTGACGGTGACGGTGACGGAGTCGGTGACGGAGTCGGTGACGGTGACGGTGACGGTGTCGGTGACGGAGTCGGTGACGGTGACGGTGACGGTGACGGTGACGGTGACGGTGAC
>JAHFDT010000117.1 GCA_023248875.1 Myxococcales bacterium
ATCGCAGAAGGTTGTGGTGTACGATCGCGCCGGTTTCGCGATGAGACTGACCGATTTTATCCGCGAAGACCTGGTCGTTCCCGACCTGGCCGAACGCACCAAGGAGGCTGTGCTCAACGAGCTCGCGGGCCACTTTGCGGCGCGCTTTAGTACTGTCGACCGTGCCCAGTTGTTGGAGGTATTGTCCGAGCGCGAACGAATTGCTTCCACTGCCATCGGCCAAGGAGTCGCCATTCCACATGCCAAGCTCGATTCGGTACAAGAGCTGGTCGGTTGCGTAGCGCGCGCTCCCGGTGGCATCGCATTTGGTTCCCTCGATGGCCAACCCACCCAACTGTTTTTCGTACTGGTGGCCCCTCCTTCGGCCGCCGGTATACACCTCAAGGCGCTGGCGCGGATCAGCCGCCTATTTCGTGACCCGGGTTTCCGCACCCGACTACTGACGGCGCAGAGTGCCCAAGACATGTTTCGCACGCTTGCCGACGAGGATGCCAAGTACTGATGACTTCGAATTGTCGCTGTGGGCTCCTTCTCCTGCTGGCCGGCTGCGGTTCCGGATTCCCGGAAGTGACCAGCGCCGGTCGAACGCTTCTGGTCAAAGAGCAGATCTACGGTCAAGCCGACTACTTTTGCGGCAATTTGGCCAACGGCCAATTTGAGGTCCTGCTGACCGATATGGCCCTGTGCGATGCGCTCAAAAGTGGCCCCACCAGCAAGGCTCTCCACACGGTCGAGGAGCTCAACCTCCGCCTGATCTTCCCTTCCACACTCACTGTCGTGCCCAAAGTGAACACTTTCAAAGTGGGCACCACCGACTGCAGCGGCAACGCTGCTCCGGGGACCCAGGCGACGGTCTATTTCTCCCATAACACCGCCGGCAACACGAGCTACGATCTCAACCTGCAGGCCAGCTCGGGGACCGTTTCGGTGACGGACTACAACAAGACGGCGGGTGCACTGCAGGGGAGCTACGACGTGACCATCGGCAGCGACCACCTCGTTGGCACCTTCGATGCGAAGCTGTGCGGTGGTGTGGTGCCCGGTGTGGGTAAGTAAGTTGCGGGATCATGGCCGTCGTCTTAGTTGAGAGCCTCCTCCAAGCGGAGGGATTGGCGCTTCAGCTGATCGCGGGAGCAGCGGGCATCAAGCGCCCCATCACCGGATCCCGCGTTCAGAAGCCGGGTCTCGCCCTGACCGGCTACCTCGCCTATGTACATCCCGAGCGTATCCAAGTCCTGGGGCTGACCGAAATCTCCTATCTCGCGACCCTATCGCCCGAACGGCGTAGCGCCAGTCTGACGGCTCTCGCCAAGCTGGGGCCGGCCGCACTGGTAGTGACCCGTGGGATCACTCCGCCCGAAGAGCTCGGACCGATCGCCGATGCCGAAGCTGTGCCTCTGTTCACTACCCCGCACATTTCTTCTGCCTTCATTGCGCGCCTGACCAAGTTCCTCGATGATCAGCTCGCCACCACGGCGACGATCCACGGCGTACTGATGGATGTGCTAGGCGTGGGCATTCTCCTGCTCGGCAAATCCGGCATCGGTAAAAGCGAAGCGGCTCTCGAGCTGGTGCTGCGCAGCCATCGTCTGGTAGCGGACGACGTGGTGGAGCTGCGGCGCCACGGCCCCGATACAATTTATGGATCCGGTTCCGAGATCATCAAACACCACATGGAAATCCGCGGTCTCGGCATCATCAACATCAAGGATCTGTTCGGTATCTCCGCCGTGCGCGACACCAAGAAGATCGAGCTCGTGGCCGAACTGGTCGAGTGGGACGAGGAGGCGCTCTACGATCGGCTGGGCACCGAGGAGCTGACCCATCCCCTGCTCGATGTGCCGATCGCGATGATCCGGGTGCCGATCCGGCCGGGCCGAAATATCAGCACCATTCTCGAAGTCGCCGCGCGCAATCAGCTGCTCAAATTTCAGGGAAAGCACTCGGCCCGCGAATTCCGCGAACGCATCGACCGCGCCGTTGCCGAAGGTCGCGTTCCGGTCCGGTCGATCGATGAGGTGGAATAGGAAGGATGCTGAGATGACCGCGCCCATGACCATCCTGATCGTCAGTGGTCTCTCGGGGGCCGGGAAATCGACCGCGCTCCGGGCACTCGAGGATGTCGGTTTTTTCTGCGTCGACAACCTACCCCTGCCGCTAGCGGGTCGCTTCATCGATCTGATCTCCCATTCGGGCGAAGTGCGACGAACCGCTCTCGGCGTCGATGCCCGTGAAGGGGACTTCCTGCAGGGCTACGGCGAAGCTTTCGCGGCGATGCGCTCCGCCGGCCACAGCGTCGAGATCCTTTTTCTCACCGCCTCTGACGACCGCCTGTTGCGCCGCTTCTCCGAAACCCGACGCCGCCACCCCTTGGGGGGTGACGATCTACATCAAGGCATCGAGCTGGAACGTGAGATCTTGGCCGGCCTACGTGAGGAGGCTGATGCGGTGGTCGACACGGGCAATCTCAACGTGCACCAGCTCAAGGGGATCATCCAGGAGCGCTACGGACGGTCGGGAGTCGATTTCGCCGTCACTCTGGTCTCTTTCGGCTTTAAACATGGTCTGCCCGCCGAGGCTGATATGGTTTTCGACGTCCGTTTTCTTCCCAATCCCTACTTCGTCGAGTCCCTCTCGGCTCTAACCGGCGCGGATCGGCAAGTATCCGAGTTCGTGCTCGCCTCCGAGGAGGCCCGCGAATATATCGCCAAGGTGGAGGATCTCATCTCCTTTCACCTTCCTCGCGCTGAGCGCGAGGGCAAAGGATACTTTACCGTGGCGATCGGCTGTACCGGGGGTCGCCACCGTTCCGTTGCTGTAGCCACCGAGTTAGCCCGCCGCTTCTCCCAGCAGCGGATCGTCACTCTGCGCCATCGCGATCTTGCCCGAGGCGGCGAATGATCGGCGTCGTCCTCGTCAGCCATGGCCGCGGGGCCCCTGCTATGCTGGAGGCGGTCGAGCGGGTGGTTGGCCCCCTACCCGCCGTGACCACCGTCTCTATTGATCCGACCGAATCGGGCGACCAGGTGGCCGCTCATATCGAGTCCGCTGCGCATACCTTGGATCTGGAACAGGGGGTGGTCTTCCTCGTCGATTTAGGCGGGTCCACTCCGTTTCATGCCTGCTGCCATGCCTGCTCGGGGAATAGCGCGATCGTCAGCGGCATGAATCTCCCCATGCTCTTCAAGCTGGCCACCGCCGACCGCTCTGGAACTCCGGCGAGCCTCGCTACCGAGTTGGCCGCCACCGGTCAGAAGAGCATTCTCGTTACCCGTCGAGGAGCACCATGGCCGTAGCGGAAAACACCCTGCAGATCCTCAACGATCTGGGAATGCATGCCCGGGCCGCCACCAAGTTCGTACAGACCGCCAACCGGTTCCAGTGCGAGGTCTCCGTCGAGAAGGACGGACAGACGGTCAATGGCAAGAGCATCATGGGAGTCCTGATGTTGGTAGCGGCCAAAGGCACTTCGATCCGTGTGCGCTGCACCGGGGACGATGCTGAGACTGCGCTGGTCACGCTCAGCGATCTGGTAAAGAATCGCTTTGGAGAGCGTTCTTGAACCAGCCCTCCCGGCGCCTCTCGGGGATTGCTGCGGCACCAGGGATCGCCATCGGTCGCGCCCACTTGATCGACCGACGTCGAGTCAAAACTCCCAAGCGTCACCTCGAAGCTTCCGAGGTGGCCGCAGAGCTGGACCGATTGGATGGTGCCATCGCTGCTTCCGACCAACAACTCGAACGCATCAAGAAAAAACTCCGTGAGCGTGAAGGACAGGATCATTTCCGTATCATCGAAGCACACCAGCTGATCCTTCACGATGAACATTTGGTGGGACCCACCCGCCGCCGCGTCCAAGAGGAGCTGGTCAACGCCGAGTGGGCCCTCCGCCGTACGGTCGAGGAGATCAAGAGCGTCTTCGACTCCATCGAAGAGGACTACTTTCGTGAACGGCGCTCCGACATCGATTTTGTCGGAGACCGCATCCTGCGCAATCTCCTCGGCGAACAGGGAGAGGTGGTCGGCACGCCCCCCGCGGGAACCATCGTGATCGCGCACGATCTTTCACCGGCCGATACCGCGCAGCTCCACCGCGCCGGGTGCGTAGGTTTCGTGACCGACGCCGGTGGCAAAACCTCTCACAGCGCTATTCTCGCCCGCGCCTTCGAGCTCCCAGCTGTCGTAGGCCTCGAGCATGCGACTACCAAGATCCCCGCAGGCGCGCTGGTGGTCGTCGATGGTCTGACCGGTGAGGTGGTGATCAACCCGACCGCGGAAGAACTCGCCGAATTCCGGGCCCGGGTTCGCCGCCACGGCGACCTAGTGGGCGAACTCCTCCGAGATCGAGACGTTCCGGCGGAGACCGGCGATGGCGTCCGGGTTCAACTCTATGCCAATGTTGAACTGACCGAGGAGGTTCCTTCGGCGATTGAGCACGGAGCCGAGGGCATCGGCCTCTACCGGACGGAGTTCCTGTTCCTCGACCGAACCGACCTCCCGCTCGAGGAGGAGCACTTCATGCACGCGCGCGGCGTGCTTCGGCGCCTGGCGCCCTTTCCCGCCACCTTTCGCACCTGTGATCTGGGTGGCGACAAGATAGCTCCTCTCGTTTCCATCGAGCATGAGGCCAATCCTGCACTCGGACTCCGCTCGATTCGCCTCTGCCTGCGCGAGCGTGAGCTCTTCAAGACCCAGTTGCGCGGTCTCTTGCGGGCCTCTGCGCATGGCAAAGCGCGAATCATGTTTCCGATGATTTCGGGAGTGGGCGAGCTCCGCGCTGCCAAAGCGATTCTTTCCGAAGCCAAAGCCGAGCTACGCGCGGAAGGGGTTGCCTTCGACGAAGAGATCCCGATGGGCATCATGGTCGAGATGCCTTCGGCGGCCATGACGGCAGATCTCCTGGCGCGAGAGTGCGACTTCCTCTCCATTGGAACCAATGATCTCATCCAGTACTCGCTCGCGATCGATCGAGTCAACGAACATGTCGGTTACCTTTATCATCCGCTGCATCCGGCGATTCTTCGTACCGTGCGCTATGTGGTCGACGCCGGCCATGCCGCCGGCGTCCAGGTCACCATGTGCGGTGAAATGGCGGGAGAGCCGCTCTTTACCTTGGTGCTGTGTGGCCTCGGTCTCGATGGGCTCTCGATGAACGCGACCTCGATTCCGGTGGTCAAGAACATCATCCGCGCCTCGACCATGGCGGATGCGAAGCAGCTCGCTGAACAGCTACTCCAGCTCGCGACCGTTGAGGAAATTGAGGCACGCGTCCACGCCGAAATGACCCGTCGTTTCTCCCCTGATTTACTGCGCGCTTCTGCTGAGTTTGGTAGATTGCCGGCATGAGCCTTCCCGGACGTCTGGTCGAATTGCCGCAGGGCCGCATGTTCGTGCACCAGGAGGGCCAGGGGCCGCCCCTGGTTCTGCTGCACGGCTTCCTCGTCTCTCACTTCTACTTCCGCCCCATCTTGGAAGAGCTCGCACGCCATTTCGAGGTCTTTGCGCTCGATCTCATCGGACAGGGGGAAAGCGATCACCCTTCCCCCGATCGATTCTCCTATCGACTGCCAGCTCTCGCCGACGCAGTGACCGCCTGCCTCGATGCGCTTTCACTCCCGCGCGTTCGCCTCTTCGGCCACTCGATGGGAGGCGCCGTCGCCTTGACCTTGGCCGCGCGCCATCCGGATCGCGTCCACCGCCTCCTCCTCGAAGATGCCGCTGTCTATCCCCTGCCCTTGCCCCTTTCGGCCAAGCTGGCGCTGGTACCGGGCATCGGTCCGATCCTCTTCAAGCGGCTCTATTCGAGAGCGGATCTCGCCCGCCACTTCCGCTCCGTGTATCAGAATCCTTCCCTCGCCACGGATGAGCTCATCGACTACTACTGGGAGCGGTTCAATCGTGCGGGAGCTCGCGATGCCTGCTACGCACTGCTCCGAACCCTCGCCAGTATGCCCGAGCAAAACGGCGATATCGGGCGGGTTCAGTGCCCGCTGTTGATCGCATGGGGCGCCGAGGACCAGACCACTCCCGTCGAATTGGGGCGCCGACTGGCGAACGAACTGCCCAGTGCGCGCTTCGAAGTGATTCCCGGCTGCGCCCACAGCCCCCACGAAGAGCGGCCCCAAGAGCTGCTGGCGACGGTTCTGCCCTTCCTGCTCGACCGTGCGAATTAGAGTTCGCACCGCGACCCGCTCGGATCTGCCCCTGCTCGCACCGGTATGCCAGACCCTCGATCGCCTGCACGCCCGCATCCACCCCGATTTCTTTCGTGCATCGGGCACCCTGCAGGAGCTTTCTCACACCTTCGGCCAACCCAATCAGACCCTGCTGGTGGCCGAGCTCGACGAAAAGAGAATGGTCGGCCTCATCCGCACCACGCTCAGCGACACGCCCCCTCGGCCCGTCCTGGCGCCGGCACGCAGAGCAAAGATCGAAGAGCTCGTCATCCTTCCCCGTTTCCGACGAAGGGGCATTGGTCGGCAACTCCTCACGGCCGCCGCTTCGTGGGCCAAGGCGGCGGGAGCCTCACAGCTGATTCTGACGGTTTGGACGAATAATCGCGCGGCCGAGGGCTTTTACTGCAGCCTCGGTTATCGTCCCATCAGTCAGGCATTGGCTAAGAATCTCTAATGTGAGGTCGTCAGATTCAGCATCTCCGACGCCCGCTCGCTCGACGGATGGCCCTGCGCAAACTCCTCGGCGCGGCGCCGAGCCATCGGCCTATCCCCGGCATGCATCCAAGCCTCTATTTCACGAACCGAGGCATCGTCGACCATAGAACTGCCCGGCACCAGCTTGTTGACCATCGCAAAGTACCCCGCAGCACGACGATAGTCGTTGTGATTGCCTTCGCTGAAGAGCCGGCCCAGTGAAAACGCAGCCACTGCAGCCCGTGCATCTTCTGGGAAGCGCTCGAGCAGAAGTTTCAGCGGCAACTCCGCCTCATCGGGATGCAAGCTCATGCGAAAGACATCCGCCGCCAAAAGCAGCTCCGCCGGCGATTCCAGCGCCTCGATCGCCAGGGACTCCTGTTTCAGCTGATGATAAGCCTCGGCAAACCTACTCTCGACGGCGAGCGCCCTCCAATTGGCGTGCCGTTCGAAGTGGGGAGAGCCAGCGTCGTGAGATGGTTCGCTGAGCGGCTTAGGCAGTTTTCCCACCATCGCGTCATCGAGGCCCAATTTCGGGCTCTCGGGTGGAAACAGTGCGCTCTGCCCCTGACCAACCAGCTGCTGGGTCCGACCGCATAGGACATTGACCTCTCCCCTGCTCACCGAAACACGGAACCGGTTCTTGTCCTCCCGCCCGATGAGAAAACCGGCCCCTTGGGGAAGCACCTCGACGGTACACCCCACAGTCTCCACCCAAAACAGACGATTCCGCTGGGCGACGACCTGAAATCGTGCCGCTCCGTTTTCGAGCCGGATCACGGTCCGATCGACGTTCGCCACCGCAGCGACCAGCTCCGCGTCAGGACTCAGCGGGATCACCTCCGAACCATCCACAAACCTTTGCACTTGGGCCGCAGGAGCATGGTGCCCTCGCAAAAGGTACCAGACGGTCATCCCGGTCCCGATGGACATCAGGGCGAGCGTGGTCAGCAAGATCACGCGCCGGCGAATTTGCTCCCGGCGGTGGCGGTGAGCACGCCGCCCCAAGCGGCGCCGAGGGGGCACGATTTCAACCAAGTCCGACTGTTCATCCATGCCCTCAGCCCTTTATCAGCGCGTCGATACAGGCCTTGACGTCGGCTGCATCCCAGGACCGATCCGATACCACGTAATACCGAATCCGTCCTTCGCGATCGATCAGGAAAGTTTCGGGAAATTTTTCCGTGCCGTAACGCCCGGGCAAACTCTTCTTGGGATCCAGTAGGACGGTGAGCGGTGTGCCCCGCGCGAAAAAACGGCGTACGGCGTCCCAGCTCTCATCGACAGATACGGCCAGCAAAGTGAACGGTTGTCCCTGTTCGGCGAGTGCCAAGCGCTCGAGCGAGGCCATTTCCGCCACGCAGGTTGGACACCAGGTCGCCCAGAAGTTGAGCAGCACAACCCGCCCTTTGAGCGAGGACAGCGCAATGGGACGACCGGCATAGTCATGGAGCGTAAATTCGGGCGCCCCCGTCGGTAGCTCGCCCAGCGCCGAATTCATCGGTTCGGGGTGAAGGGCCGGGCCGCACGCCGCGGAGACCCGCGCGGAGCGACCCGATTCGATCCGTTCGAATGCCCCGGCCCCCGTCTGGAAAACATTTCCGGCCAGGGCCTGCCCACAGAGCGCCCGCACGAACATCACCGCGAGCAACCCCGATAGCGCCCAGGCGATGCTCCACGCCAGCAGTTTCCTCATGCGCGGCTCATGTACTCGCGCAGCTGCGCTTCGTCCACCCGATAGCGCGCGAAGAATTCTCCGTCGATCAAGAGGACTGGGATATGAAGTCCGTAGCGTTCGACCAGGTCGGGATCGCTATCGATATCGGTCACCTCCAACTCGCAATCGATCTCCCTTCGCACGTGTTCGATCACGGCCTGGGCCTCGTGGCACAGATGGCATTCCGCGCGCGTATAGAGCTCGAGTCGTTTCATACCGCTCGCCCCAACGCGGTGCCGATCTGTCGCAGCGACGCCATCAGCCCGCGAAAGGCTTCGGGCAATAGCGCCTGCGGCCCATCGCTCAGCGCCGCCTCGGGCTGCGCATGCACCTCGACGAGCAGACCATCCGCACCGGCGGCCAGGGCAGCTCGCGCCAAAGCGGGAACCAGCCGAGCGTCACCGGTCGCATGGGAGGGATCCACCAGCACTGGGAGATGCGTCAGCTGCTTCAACCGCACCACCCCCGCGAGGTCGAGTGTATAGCGCATCGACGGCGCGAAGGTACGGATGCCGCGCTCGCACAACAGTACCTGCCGATTGCCGCCCTGGAGAAGGTACTCCGCAGCCTGGAGTAGTTCGTCGAGGGTCGCCCCCGCGCCCCGTTTGAGGAGCACCGGTTGGCGTAACCTTCCCGCCGCCTCGAGCAGGGAAAAGTTCTGCATGTTGCGCGCACCGATCTGGATCACATCCACGGCCGCCGCTACCGCCGCCAGATCGTCAGTATCGACCGCCTCGCTCACCGTCGGCAGCCCCACGGCCGCGCGGGCCTCGACCAGCAAGCCCAAGCCGGCGCGCCCTAGCCCGCGAAAGCTATAGGGCGAGGTCCGCGGTTTGAAGGCCCCGCCGCGGAGCAGCGAGGCTCCCGCGTCGCGCACCACCTCCGCCGTCGCCCGCAGCTGGGCGGAGCTCTCCACAGCACAGGGGCCCGCAATCACGGTGAACCGGCCGCCGCCAAACTGGGCACCGGACAGTCGGATCAGCGTGTCTTCAGGCTGGTTCTCCCGAGAGACGAGTAGCTTCAAGCTACCCCTTCGCGTCCTTCATGAGCTCGTCGTAGAGCTTGGATCCCGAAAGGTGCCGCTTGGCACCCAGCTCTGCCGCGTTCTTCAGCTCCTCGTCGATCTTCGCTTTGAAGCTATCGAACGGCTGCGCTCCCACGAAAGACTTGCCGTTGATGAAAAATGAGGGTGTGCCGCGGGCGCCGATCTTGTTGCCCTCGGCCAGCTCCTCATCCACCTTCGCCTTCCACTTGCCCGAATCGAGCGCCGCTTTGAACTGGCCCATGTTGAGGCCGAGCTCCGTGGCATACTTCTCCAAGCTCGGGCGGTCGAGCGCCTGCTGGTTCTTGAACAGCACGCCGTGCATCTCCCAGAATTTGCCCTGCGCCTTGGCCTCGAGCGTGGCCTCGGCGGCGAGATGCGCCTTGTCGTGGAACGGCAGGGGCAGCTGCTTGAAGGCCACACGCACCTCGTTGGGATAGGCCTTGATCACCTGATCGATGGTCGGTTCGACGCGGCCGCAGAAGGGGCACTGAAAATCGGACCACTCGACGATCGTCACCTTGGCATTCTTCGCCCCTTTGAGCGGCGCGTCGCCGATGAGCGCTTTGAAGACGGTGTTATCGGCTGCCGGAGCCTGGGGTGCGGCTGGAGCTGCCACCTTCTCGATGCCGTTCTTGGTCACCTCGGCATAGATCTCGCTCGGCCGCGCGCCCCGCTTGAGTGCCGCTTCGGCATCCGCAATCGCCGAATCGATCGCCGCCTTGAAGGCCGGGAAGGGCTGCGCACCGCGAAGCGGCTTACCATTGATGAAGAACGAGGGCGTGCCGCGGGTGCCAAACTGCGCCGCCAGCGCCTGATCGTCAGCGATCGCTTTGCGGTATTTGCTGCCGTCGATCGCCGCTTTGAAGCGACCCATATTGAGGCCGAGCTCAGTGGCATGCTTTTCAAAGGTGGCCCGGTCGAGCGACTGCTGGTTCTTGAATAGCAGATCGTGCATCTCCCAGAATTTGCCCTGCTCCCCCGCCGCCATCGCTGCCTCGGCCGCCGGGAGCGCATTCTGGTGGAAGGGCAGCGGATTGTTCTTCCACACCAAGCGCACCTTCGATCCATACTCCTTCTCAACCTGGGCCAGCGTCTCCTCGACCCGCGAACAGAAGGGGCACTGGAAGTCGGAGAAGACGATCACCGTCGCGAGAGCGGTGGCGGGCCCCTTGGCGGGCGAGTCGCCGACCGGAACTTTGTAAACTTGGTTCTCCTGGGGCTGCGATGGCGGTGCCGGACGCTGCGCGGGCGACGGCCCCTCGGTGCCGGTCTTCCCATTCTGGGTCAGCGCGGCGTAAATCTGATTGGCCGGCACGCCCGCCTTGAGCGCCTTGTCGGCGGCCGCCAACTCTTCGTCGATCACCTTCTTGAACGCTTCGAACGGCTGCGCCCCCGAGAGCGGCCGGCCATTGATGAAGAAGGCCGGCGTGCCACGAGCGCCAAACTTCGCTTTGAACTTGGCGACATCCAGGCCAATCGCCTGGGCATATTTTTCGAAATCGGCGGGCTGGAGGTTCTGCTGGTTGTGGAACAGCTGGTCGTGCATCTCCCAGAACTTGCCCTGCTCGCCCGCGGCCAGCGCGGCCGTCGCGGCGGGTGCGGCATTGGGGTGAAACGGCAGCGGATTGTGTTTGAACGCCACCCGTACGTGTTTGCCGTAAGCCTTCTCGATCTGCTCCATCGTACCGACGACGCGCGAACAGAACGGGCACTGAAAATCAGACCATTCGATGATCGTCACCTTGGCCCGTTCGCTACCTTTGACCGCAGCGTTGCCGATCGGAATTTTGAAGCGCTCGACGGCCGAATCGACCGCGCCAGCGGGCACAGCGCCCAGTTCGCCGCCCCCGCTATTCGATGGAGGATCGACCATACCGCGTAGGAAGAAGCCGAGGGCGCCCGCGATCAGCATGCCGACAACGGCGCTGCCCATGCTCATGCCCTTCGGAGTAGTTTCGATCGCTGCGTGGCTCTCTGCGCTGCTCATATTCGTTGACCTCGTCTCGGTGGAGGGATGAGAGAATATTCCGTGCTTTCCAATTTGCAAGCTTGGTTGTTCGATCGGTGACCTGACGCGCCAGGGGCTCTGCGCCGTGCTCGGACAGTCCTCCTTTCGCCCACAGACGGTCGAAGCTACGGAACTGCGCGCAGCCCAGAACCCCTGGCACCGGCCACCTGGTAGCCGTACTCGATCACTTGCCAATCGGAAGAACGTCACGCGCGAGCGCTTCCTCGCTTAGTATAGAGATCGCACATGCGCACTTCGGTAGCAGTCCTCGTCGTCGGTTGGGTCGTGCTTGGCCATGCTTTACCGCCGCCCAAGCCCTTCGTGGACTACTCGGCCCTAGCCCATCGCATCTACGAGGCGCGAAAGACCGCCTTGCGTCAGAAGTTCGCCGCCAAAGGTGGTTG
>JAHFDT010000118.1 GCA_023248875.1 Myxococcales bacterium
ATCTGCGCGGCTCGGCGCGAACCATCTTGGAGGCCAACGTGCTGGGCGCCTCCTGCGCGCGCGTCTGCCCGACTGAGGTGCTGTGCGAAGGCGCCTGCGTGCTCCACGATTTGCACCACAAGCCGATCCAGATCGGCCCGCTGCAGCGCCACGCCACCGACTGGCTGATGGCGCGCGGCGAGCCCATTTTCCATGCGCCGCCCGAACTGCGTGGCCCCAAGGTGGCGATCGTCGGCGGGGGGCCCGCGGGGCTCGCCTGCGCGGCCGAGCTAGTACGCCTGGGGCTTTCGCCTGTCGTGTTCGAAGCGGGCAAAGAGGCGGGCGGACTCAATGCCTTTGGTGTCGCGGAATACAAGATGACGCCCGCTTTTGCGCGCCGCGAAGTGGCTTGGGTGGCCGAGCTGGGGGTCGAAATCCGCACCAACGTGGCGGTGGGTAGGGACGTTTCCCTGGCCGAGCTGGAACGCGATTTTGTCGCCATCTTCGTCGGGGTGGGGCTGGGTAGGATCGCGCCGCTCGGGATCCCCGGAGAGGAGCACACGGTCGATGCGCTGGAGCTGATCGCTGATCTCAAAACCGACCGCAAGACGGCACAGCGCCGAGTCGCTGGCAAACGCGTAGTGGTCCTTGGCGGCGGCAACACGGCGATCGATGCGGTCACCCAGACCGCACGCCTGGGGGCCGCGGAGGTATCACTCGTCTACCGCCGTGGCCGCGAGGAGATGCCCGCCTATGTGCACGAGCAGGAGCTGGCTCTCGCCGTGGGCTGCCGCTTCGTTTTTTTTGCGGCACCCACCCGCGTGGCGGCCGGCGCACTCGATCTGATACGCACCCGCCTCGTCGGCAAAGGGCGTGAAGCCAAGCTCGAAACCATCCCAGGCAGCGAATTCACCCTCGCTTGCGATCTCGTTTTACGTGCCACCGGTCAAGCCCCGCGCGAGCTTCTCGAGTCGCTGCCGGGCGTAAAGCTCGAGCAGCACCGTCCGGTGGTCAACGCCCATCTGCAGACCACGAATCCGCGCTACTTTGCGGGTGGCGACTGCATTTCGGGCGGACAAGAGGTGGTCAACGCCGTCGCCGAAGGCAAGCGAGCCGCGCGTGGTATCGCCCAATTCTTGAAGGTGGCCCATGGCTGATCGATCGACCCATCTAGCGACCAATCTGGCGGGTATCCATTCCCCCAATCCCTTTTGGCTCGCCTCGGCGCCGCCCACCAACACCGGTGACCAGGTGATGCGCGCCTTCGACGCCGGGTGGGGCGGAGCGGTGTGGAAAACCATCGGCGATCCGATCGTCAACGTCTCCTCGCGCTACTCCTCGGTCGATCTCAACGGTGTGCGTATGATGGGCCTCAACAACATTGAGCTCATCACCGACCGCACGCCGGAGATCAATTTTCGTGAAATCGCGGAGGTAAAAAAGCGCTATCCCAAGCAGGCGTTGATCGCTTCGCTGATGGTGGAATCGAAGCGCGAGGCTTGGCACGAGATGGTCAAGCGCGCCGAGGGGGCGGGCGCCGATGGGCTCGAGCTCAATTTCGGCTGCCCGCACGGCATGAGCGAACGCGGCATGGGCGCCGCCGTCGGCCAGGTGCCCGAGTATGCTTGCCAGATCACCGAATGGGTCAAAGAGGCAGCGCGCACACCGGTGATCGTCAAGCTGACGCCCAACATCACCGATGTCACCCATGTGGCACGAGCGGCCAAGCGCGGCGGCGCGGATGCAGTTTCGCTCATCAATACCATCAACTCGATCACCGGCATCGATCTCGACAATTTCGCGCCACGACCGAATGTCGCGGGCCGCTCCTCCCACGGAGGCTACTGCGGCCCGGCGGTCAAACCGATCGCACTCAACATGGTCGCCGCGGTGGCGCAAGATCCGGCGGTGGGCATTCCCATCTCCGGAATCGGCGGCATCTCCACCTGGCGTGACGCGGCAGAATTCATCCTCCTCGGCGCTACCACCGTCCAGGTCTGCACCGCGGTGATGCACTATGGCTTCCGCATCGTCGAGGACATGATCGATGGTCTCAGCAATTACCTCGATGAAAAGGGACTGTCTTCGGTCGCCGAGCTGCGCGGCCGTTCGCTCGGCACCGTCACCAAATGGGAGGAGCTCGATCTCAACTACAAGATCATCGCCCAGATCGAGCAGGCGAAGTGCATCGGTTGCGGTCTCTGTTACGTCGCCTGCAACGATGGCGCGCACCAGAGCATCGGTGCCAGGCCGCGCACCGAGGGGCGCACCGACGTCTGGATCCTCGAGGACCAGTGTGTTGGCTGCAACTTATGTTCATTGGTCTGCCCGGTGGCGGGCTGCATCACAATGAAGAAGGTGGAGACCGGACGGCCGCCGATCAACTGGAAAGAGTTTCAGAAGGATCCCGAGAAGCACGCCTATTTAAAGAATCCGCACCATTAAGAGGAACAGCATGGGTTGGCCTAAATGGCTCGCGCTCGTATTGACGTTCCTGCGCTCGGCATGGATGACCTTCGATGGGGTACGAGCCTTGACGATCGGGGACTATGTCACGCCTCAAGAGGGCCCCTATGCGGGTCAGCTTGGCCCGTGGTCGCACGTGGTCGATGCGATCGGTATCCCACCGCGGTCGCTGACAATGAAATGGATCTTCGTCGCACTGGGTCTGCTCGGTTTGATGGCCGCGGTAGTCGCACTCGCCGGAGTGCGGGGCGGTTGGGCCTCGATTGTGGCACTGGCGGTCGCCACGCTGTGGTATCTGCCCATCGGCACGACCTGCAGCGTATTGGTGATTCTGTCGTTAGCACTTCGACACCGCGGATTCCCGTAGGATAATATGATAATATGATACGCATGGAATCACATATTTCCGCGACCGAGGCCGTTCGAACCTTTTCCGACCTCCTCAACCGGGTTCGCTATCGTGGGGAGGCCTTCCTGGTCGAACGGGGTGGCGAGCCCATTTGCCGCATCGCGCCGGCCACTCCCCAACATCGCACGGTGGGCGATCTGGTCCGGCTGCTCAGAGAACTCCCGCGACCAGATGACGACTTTCTGTCCACCGTGGAGGAGCTCACCAAACATCAACCTGCAATGCCAAAGACCCGATGGCCGCGATAGTCGATTCCAGCATTCTCATCGCTGCGGAGCGTGGCAGGTTGGCGCTCGACGCACTGTTGGCGGAGCACTCGGAGGAGCCGATTGCCATTGCTGCAATCACCGCGTCCGAACTGCTCCATGGAGTTCATCGAGCTACGAAGCCGACACAACGAAGCCGGCGTGAAGCCTTTGTCGAGCACCTGCTCGCGGAGCTCCCCGTGGTCCCCTTCGACCTCGTGATCGCTCGAATCCATGCCAGCCTTTGGGCACAACTTGCCGCGAAGGGGGTCTCCATCGGCGCACACGATCTGCTGATTGGAGCCAGCGCGATTGCGCTTGGCTATGACGTTGCGACCCACGACCGACGCAGCTTTCCGAAAATCCCGGGGCTCAAGGTCGTGCAGTGGTAGAACATCGAACAGAGGGGCAATGACCATGGCCAAGCGAATCGTGAAATGTGGTCTCATTCAGGCGGGCAATCCGCTCAACGATGAAAAGCGACCGGTCCCGGAGATCCAGGCCGCGATGCTGGAGAAGCATCTGCCGATAGTAGAGGAGGCGGGCAAAAAGGGCGTACAGATCCTCTGCCTGCAAGAGATTTTCAACGGCCCCTACTTCTGCCCTTCGCAGGATCCGCGCTGGTACGAAGCGGCCGAGCCGCTGCCCGGCCCCACGGTGGAAAGGCTGCAACCGATCGCGCGCAAGTACAACATGGCGATGGTGGTGCCGGTGTATGAGCGTGAGATGGCGGGCGTCTACTACAACACCGCCGCAGTGCTCGACCACGATGGCAGCTACCTCGGCAAGTACCGCAAGAACCACATTCCCCACGTCAACCCGGGCTTTTTCGAAAAATTCTTCTTCAAGCCCGGTAACCTCGGCTACCCGACCTTCAAGCTTTCGTCCGGCGTCACCATTGGCGTCTACATCTGCTACGACCGCCACTTTCCCGAGGGGGCGCGCCTGCTCGGTCTCCATGGTGCCGAAATCGTATTCAATCCCTCGGCCACCGTCGCCGGCCTTTCCCAATATCTCTGGAAGCTCGAGCAGCCCGCCCACGCCGTCGCCAACGGCTACTTCATGGGCTGCTCGAACCGCGTGGGTACCGAGGCTCCCTGGAACATTGGCAAATTCTACGGCAGCTCCTACTTCGTCGACCCCCGTGGCAACTTCCTCGCCACCGCCTCGGAAGATAGGGACGAACTGCTGATCGCCGACCTCGACCTTTCGCTGATCGAGGAGGTTCGCCGCACGTGGCAGTTCTATCGCGACCGTCGCCCGGACTCCTACGGTGACATGGTCAAAGAACTTCCGTAATAGCGAGCAAGGGAAACATGCGCACTCTGATAAAAAATGGGACCGTCGTCACCGCTTCCGATACCTTTGCAGCCGACGTTTGGATCGAGGGGGGCCGAGTCGTCGCTCTGACCCATCCAGCCGGCCGAGCTCACGGCGCGCCGGCCGATCGCGAAATCGATGCGACCGGCAAATACATTCTGCCCGGTGGCATCGACGCCCATACTCACCTGGATATGCCATTTGGTGGCACGACATCGGTCGACGATTTCGAGTCGGGTACCATCGCTGCTGCCCACGGCGGCACCACCAGTATCATCGACTTTGCCATCCAAAAAAAGGGTGGCACGTTGACCGAAGCGCTCGACACCTGGCACCAAAAAGCCGAGGGCAAAGCGGCGATCGACTACGGCTTCCACATGATCGCGACCGATGTGCCGCCCGGTCAACTCGACGAGATGGCGCGCATCGTCAAGGAGGGGGTTACCTCGTTCAAGCTGTTCATGGCCTATCCCAACGTACTGCTACTCGACGACCAGTCGATCTTTCGCGCCATGCTGCGCGCCGGCGAACTGGGTGCGCTCATCTGCATGCACGCCGAAACCGGGCTACCGATCGATGTTCTCGTCGAGCGCGCCCTCCAGGCGGGCCACACCGCGCCGGTCTACCATGCGCTTACCCGCCCGGAAGCCGCCGAAGCCACCGGCACCGAGCGCGCCATCGCCCTCGCCGAAATGGCCCAGGTGCCGGTCTACATCGTTCACCTCTCGGCACAGCGCGCGCTCGAGCGGGTGATGGAGGCTCGCGACCGAGGTCTGCCCACCTACGCTGAAACCTGCCCACAATATCTCTTCCTCTCCGAAGAGGATCTGCGCGGCAAACCGGACGACGAGTTCGAAGGGGCCAAATATGTCTGTACGCCCCCGCTCCGGCCCCAACACCACCACCAGCACCTCTGGCGCGGCCTCGCCAACCATGACCTTCAGGTGGTCTCGACCGACCACTGCCCCTTCTGCATGAAGGGGCAAAAGGAGCTCGGCCGCGGCAACTTTTCCAAAATCCCCAATGGCATGCCCGGCATCGAAACCCGCCTCCATCTCCTCTGGGAGGGGGTGCGAGAAAAACGCATTTCGATGAACCGTTTCGTCGAGATCAGCTCGACTGCGCCGGCCAAGATTTTCGGACTCTACCCGCGCAAGGGCAACGTCTGCATCGGCGCCGATGCCGACCTTCTCGTCTGGGATCCGGAGAAGCGCTACGAGCTATCGCACAGGAATCTGCACATGCGCGCCGACTATGCCGCCTACGAGGGCAAAACGGTCATCGGTGCCCCCACCCACGTTTTTTCGCGCGGCGAGCTGGTCGTCGAAAACGATCGCTTCCTCGGCAGCAGAGGGCGTGGCCGCTTCTTGCGGCGCAGCACCTTCGGTCTATGAAAGAGGTCCGCCACAGCGATGGCCGTGTCGAGCTCGATGACCCGAAGCCGCTCGAAGCGAGCCCGCTCTACAATGAGGATTTGGCGCCGGTGCGCGTGGCCGACCGCCGCTGGACCACCTACAACTTCGCCGCGCTCTGGATTTCGATGGCCCACTGCATCCCCACCTACATGCTCGCCTCGGGTCTCATCGGCGCCGGCATGTCGTGGGGCCAAGCGCTTTTTACGATTCTCCTCGGCAATACCATCGTGCTCCTGCCGATCCTCGCCAACTCCCACCCTGGCACCAAATACGGCATCCCCTTCCCCGTCTTCGCGCGTGCCGCCTACGGCACCGTCGGCTCCAACCTGCCAGCGCTCATGCGCGCGATCGTCGCCTGCGGCTGGTTTGGCATCCAGTGCTGGATCGGCGGCGAAGCCCTGCATACCTTTTTCCGTGCGCTTTGGCCCGGCTGGGCAACCGCCTTCGGCGGTCCCATCGGTGGCCATCTGCCCGGTGAGTGGATCTCCTTCCTGCTGTTCTGGGCACTCAATATTCTGATCGTCTTTCGTGGCATGGAGCTCTTACGCCACGTCGAGAATTGGGCCGCTCCCTACGTGCTGATCATGACCGCGCTCCTGGTCGTGTGGGCGCTCAAGCAGGTGCATGGCCTCGGCCCGCTCCTCCATCAGCCGGGCAAATTCGCCACCACCGCCGAGTTCATCAAAGTCTTCATCCCCTCGCTGACGGCGATGATCGGCTTTTGGGCCACGCTTTCGCTCAACATGCCCGACTTCACCCGCTTCGGCCGCAGCCAGCGCGAGCAGATGTTCGGGCAGGTGGTGGCGCTGCCCACCACGATGACGGTTTTCGCCGCAATGGGCGTCTTTATCACTTCTGCATCAGCGGTGATCTACGGCAAAGCGATGTGGGATCCGGTGGAGCTGGTCGGGCAGTTCAAAGAGCCTTGGGTCGTCGCCATCGCCATGTTCACCGTCGTCGTCGCGACCCTCTCGGTCAACATCGCCGCCAATGTCGTTTCGCCCGCCAACGACTTCGCCAACGCCTTCCCGCGCCATATTTCGTTTCGCACCGGCGGCCTCATCACCGGCCTTATCGGCATTCTCATGCAGCCCTGGCGCCTCATCGCCGATCCGTCGGGCTACATCTTCAAGTGGCTGCTCGGCTATTCGGGCGGCCTCGGCTCCATCGCCGGCGTCCTCATTGCCGACTACTGGCTGGTCCGGCGCACCCGCCTCCACCTCGCCGATCTCTATCTCCCCGATGGCGCCTACCGCTTTTCACGCGGCTGGAATGTACCCGCCACGGTGGCGACATTGGCGGGATGCGCGCTCGCCTGGGCGGGTGTGGTGATTCCGCCGATCGCACCGCTATTCGACTACGCCTGGTTCGTCGGGTTCTTTGCCGCGGGCGGGATCTATTTTCTCATGGTGCGCAACCCACCTACAGTAGTGAAAGCGGCGGCGCCGTAACCAGATCCAGAAACTCCTGGCGCGTCGCTGGTTGGTCGCGAAACACGCCGCGCACCGCGCTCGTCACGACCCGCGCCTCGTGTGCCTCGGTACCGCGCGCCGCCATGCACAGGTGCAGCCCTTCCGCGTAGACGGCCGCACCGCGGCTCTGGAGCCGCGAATAGAGCACCTCGGCCAGGTCTTGCGTCAGTTGCTCCTGCAGCACCGGGCGCTTGGAGAGGAGGCGCGCCAGGCGCGATAGCTTCGAGATCCCCAGGACCTTTTCCGAGGGCAAATAGGCCACCGAAACACGGTAGATCACGGGCAGGAGATGGTGCGGGCACACACCAAAGCAGACGTTGTGCTTCGAGATCACCATTTCGTCGTATTGCGCGGAAAAGCTGCGCGCCACTAGCTCCTCCACCTCACGGTCGATTTCGTCGACGCCGCGCACGAGTTCGAGGAAAGCATTCGCGGCGCGCCGCCCGGTATCCCTGAAATTGTCATCGTGAATCGAATAGCCAAGCTCGCCCAGCCCTTCGACCAAGATGCGGTAGGCGGTTTGAATCTTCTCGTGGGCCGCGTCTTTCATGGCGGCATCCATACCCTAAAAGGCCACGCGGGGAAAGCCGTCGGAATCGCGGTTGACACCCCCAAACGTGCCCGTTATGGTCGCCCGTGTCCCCAAGAGCCCATAATCCCAAGACCACCAAGTTCATCTTCGTCACCGGCGGCGTCGTCTCCTCACTCGGAAAAGGACTCGCTTCCGCCTCGATCGGCGCGCTGCTCGAAAACCGGGGTCTGCGCGTGACGATTCAGAAGCTCGACCCGTACATCAACGTGGATCCCGGCACGATGAACCCGCTCCAGCACGGCGAGGTCTTCGTCACCGACGACGGCGCTGAGACCGATCTCGACCTGGGCCACTATGAGCGTTTCATCTCGCAGCGGATGTCGAAGCTCAACAACTTCACCACCGGTCAGATCTACCATTCGGTGATCCAAAAGGAGCGGCGCGGCGACTACCTGGGCGGCACGGTGCAGGTGATTCCGCATATCACTGACGAAATCAAAGCCAACATCCTTAAGTGTTCGGAAGGGGTGGATGTACTGATCATCGAGGTGGGCGGCACCGTCGGTGATATCGAGTCATTGCCTTTTCTCGAGGCCCTGCGCCAGCTGCGTATCGAGATCGGCCCTCCCAACGTCGTTTCGGTGCATCTCACGCTGGTGCCATTCATCGCCGCCGCGGGTGAACTCAAAACCAAACCGACCCAGCATTCGGTACAGAAGCTGCGCGAGATCGGCATCCAGCCCGACATTCTGGTCTGCCGCTGCGATCGCCCGATCGATCCCGGCCTCAAGAAGAAGATCGCGCTCTTCTGCAATGTCGCGCACGACGCGGTTTTTACATCGCAGGACGCGCGCACCATTTACGAAGTGCCGATCCTGCTCCATCGAGAAGGGCTCGACGACAAGATCTGCGAGCTGCTCAACATCTGGTCGCGCGCGCCGGCACTCGACGGCTGGCAGCGCATCGTCGAGCGGTTGACCAAGCCGGCCAAGCAGGTCACCATCGGCCTCGTCGGCAAGTACGTCGACCTCATCGAGTCCTACAAGAGCCTCAACGAGGCCCTGGTGCACGGCGGGATTGGCAACAACTGCCGCGTTGAGCTTCGCCACATCGATTCGGAGGAGATCGAACGGCGGGGCGCAGAGCCACTCCTAGCCGGGTTGGATGGGATTCTGGCGGCGCCGGGCTTCGGCTCACGCGGCACCGAGGGCAAGATTGCGGCCATCCGCTATGCGCGGGAAAGGCGCATCCCCTTCTTCGGCATCTGCTTCGGCATGCAGCTGGCGGTGGTCGAATTCGCCCGCAACGTGTGCAAGTTAGAACGCGCCAATTCGACCGAAATCGACAGTGAAACCCCCCACCCAGTGATCGATCTCATGACCGACCAGCGCGGCGTCACGGACCGCGGCGGCACCATGCGGCTGGGCGCCTTTCCTTGCCTCCTGCTCGATAACACGCGAGCGCGCGACGCATACGGTGAGTCGGAAATCTCCGAGCGCCACCGCCACCGGTGGGAGGTCAACAACCACTTTCGCGAGACGCTGATGCATCACGGGCTGGTGCTGTCGGGTCTCTCACCGGACCGGCGACTCGTCGAGATGATCGAACTGCGCGACCATCCCTACTTCGTCGGATGTCAGTTTCACCCCGAGTTCAAATCGCGCCCCGCGGCGCCGCACCCTCTGTTCCAGAGCTTCATCCGCGCTGCAGTCGAGCAGCAGACAGCGCCCGTAAAGTAGGTGTGCAACAACCATACCACCGACGAGAAATGCGCTTTACAGCGCTAGATTCGGGTGATATGGTTACAAATACTCTGAACCGACCTACCTAATCGAAGAGACACATCATGTCGATGGAGATCAAGCAGCACTTAAAGCTCAGCCAGCAGCTGGTGATGACGCCCCAGCTGCAGCAAGCCATCAAGCTGCTTCAGCTCTCGCGCATGGAGCTGGTCGACCTGGTCCGCGAGGAGATGATGGAGAATCCCGTCCTCGAAGACGGGGTCGAATCTTCTCAGGAGCAGCCGCGCGAAGCCGACGCGGAGATGAAGGCGGAGGCGCAGATCCAGGGCGAAACCGAAACTCCGGCACCGCCTGAGACGCGCGATACCGAAAAGGAGGTCACCGCTGACTCCCAGGTGACCCAGGAGATCGATTGGGAGAGCTACCTCGAAAACTACAGTTCGGCGCCCCCCACCTCTTCCTACAAGGCCAATAGCGAGGAGCTTCCTTCGCTCGAAGCGACCCTCACCAAGCGGGTTTCGCTGTTTGACCATCTGGTCTGGCAGTTGAAACTCTCGAATCTCCCGCCGGGCGAGGAGGCGGCAGGGATGCTGATCATCGGCAATCTCGATCTCGACGGCTATCTCAAAGAGCCGCCGCTATCGGAAATCGCCGAAGAGGGCGGTGTCCCGATCGAGGTAGTGGAGGCGGTATTGTCGCGGATCCAGCAGTACGATCCGATCGGTTGTGCCGCTCGATCGCTGCAAGAGTGCCTGCTGGTGCAGGCGCGCCACGTGGGCGCCGACGATGAGATCCTGGTCAAGATGCTGACGGATCACATTGGTAATCTCGAGAAAAAGAACTACCAGGCGATCGCTCGCGACCTCAAGGAGTCGCTCGACGAGATCTATGAAGCGGCCAAGGTGATCATGACCTTCGATCCCCGGCCAGGGCGTGAATATACGACGGAGGAGCCGCACTACATCACGCCTGACGTCTACATCCATAAGCTCGGCGATAAGTACTTCGTCGTCCCCAACGACGACGGCCTGCCCAAGCTGAAAATCTCCTCCTTCTATCGCACCGCTCTCGGTGGCTCCCCGAAGGCACGCGAATACATCCAGGACAAACTGCGCTCGGCGCAGTGGCTGATCCGGTCGATCCAGCAGCGCCAGCGAACGATCGTGAAGGTCACGGAGTCGATCATCAAGTTCCAGCACGATTTTTTCGACAAGGGTATCGCCCACTTAAAGCCGCTCATCCTTCGCGATGTCGCGGAAGACATCAGCATGCACGAGTCGACGATCTCGCGCGTGACCACCAACAAGTACGTCCACACCCCGCAGGGGATTTTCGAACTCAAGTTCTTTTTCAACAGCGGCATCTCACGCACCGACGGTGACGAAGTGGCCTCCCAGGCGGTCAAGACCAAGATCAAGCAGATCATCGATGCCGAGGACCCCCGCCATCCGCACTCGGACCAGAAGATCGTCGATCTTCTGCGCGACCAGACCATCGATATCGCGCGCCGTACCGTGGCCAAGTATCGTGAGCAACTCGGGCTCTTGTCGTCGTCGAAGCGTAAGCAACTGTTTTAGCCCTGCCCACCGAGGAGGAGCCAAGCCCATGCAGCTTTCCGTCACGTTTCGACACATGGAAGCGACCGAAGCACTCAAGGAATATGCCCATGAAAAGGTCGAGCGGATCACCAAGTACTTTCCCGACCCGCTGAAAGCCCACATGGTGCTGGCTTGCCAGAACGGCTACCACCACGTTGCCGATGTGGTCATCACACTGCACAACGGCATCGTCATCAAAGGCCAGGAATCGACCGAGGACATGTACTCTTCGATCGATCTAGTGATGGCCAAGATCGAGCGCCAGGTGCGACGCTACAAGGAGAAGATCCGCAGCCACCGCCCCAAAGAGCATATGGCGCCGCAAATCGAGGTCCAGCATTCGGTGGTCGAGTTTCAGCCCCAGACCGCCGAGGCCCAGCCGCAGAAGCCGCAGATTATCAAGAAGTCGAAATTCTTCGCCCAGCCCCTCTCCGTCGAGGAGGCCGTCATGCAGATGAATCTCTTGGGGGATGACTTTTTGGTCTTCGCCAAGGCCGGATCACGAGAGGTCAATGTCGTCTACCGCCGCGGCGATGGCAGCTATGGTCTGATCG
>JAHFDT010000119.1 GCA_023248875.1 Myxococcales bacterium
GGTCGAGTAACTCGCGCAGCCGGATCTCGTCTGGCCCCACACCATCGAGGGGCGAGAGCACGCCATGCAGTACGTGATAGTGCCCGCGAAAGCCCCCCGTGCGTTCGATCGCCATGAGATCCGTCGGGTGCGCGACCACGCAGACCATCCGTGCATCGCGACGGGGATCGCTGCACAGCGTGCAGGGCTCCTGTTCCGTCAAGTTCAGGCAGGAGGAGCAGAGCCGGATCTTGGCCTTGACATCACATAACGCGCTGGCCAGCTCTTGGGCAAAAGAGTCGGGGGCACGCAGCACGTAGAAGGCCAGCCGAGTGGCCGTCTTTTCACCGATGCCGGGCAGTTTGCCCAGCCCTTGGATGAGACGACGGATGGGATCGGCGGCCATGAGAGACGGCGACCGTAGCGCGCGAGGCGGTGCATCGCAACTGGAATGACGGTTGGGCGCGGTTGCCCCAGCTCATCCCGCATGATAGTTTGTGGAATACTTTTCCGACGGAGAATCCCAATGAACTCACGGGCGCTGTTCCTGATGGCTGGGTGGTGCGGAATCGCTCTCGCGGACCCTTCACCATTCGCTCTTCAGATCGATGCGCCAGCCGCGAAAGTGGGCGCGGCGGCGCAAGCGCACATCAAGCTGACGCCGAACGCCGGCTACCACGTCAACAAGGAGTTTCCCACTTCACTCAAGTTGGTTCCACCCGCAGGCGTCGATCTCCCGAAGCCCACGCTGACCGCCAAGGACGGCGTGCGTGTCAGTGAAAATGGGGCGGACGCCGATGTGACTTACACCGCCAAGGAGGCGGGCAAGAAGATCTTTAGCGGCGTGTTCAGCTTCGCCGTCTGCTCTGCAGCCAACTGTGCTCCACAGCGCGAAAAGGTCTCGTTTACCGTCGATGTGAAGTAGCGGATGGACGCCAAGGAGCTGCTGGTAAAAATCGGCGGCGAGGTCCACGAGGACTATTCCCGCAACAAACGGGTGATGTCATTTGCCGAGTTTTTCGCGCTGCTGGTGGCCGATCCGGCGCATCACGCCCGCTCGTCCGCGCAGTACTTGAAGGATGTCTTTGACCACTTTGGCGCCGTCGAGATACCGAGTGCACGCGGGCCGCTCGCGCGCTGGAAGCTGTTCGACTGCGCCTTCGATAGCGGCCGCGACCGATTGGTGGGGCAGGAGGAGGTGCAGGCGCGGATCTACCGCATCGTCTGCAACTTTGTGCGTGAGGGGCGCGTCAACAAGCTGATTCTGCTGCACGGTCCGAACGGTTCGGCCAAGTCCACGCTGGTAAGCTGTATGGTGCGGGCACTCGAGCACTATTCGACCCTCGATGAGGGGGCGCTCTACCGCTTCAACTGGATTTTTCCCTCGCAAAAGCTCGGCAAGAGCGGCATCGGCTTTGGCGGTGGCAGCGATGGCAGCGATAGCGAGACCTACGCCTACCTCGACGACAAACTGATCGATGCCAAGATCACCGACGAGCTGCGCGACCATCCTCTGCTCCTGATTCCCCCCCCGCTGCGACGAGAGCTGGTTGAAAAGAAATCGGGCTTTTCCCCGTCGGACCATCTCCTCTACGGCGACCTCAGCCACAAGAACAAGCAGATCTTCGAGGCCCTGCTGGTCGCTTACCAGGGCGACTACCAAAAGGTACTGCGCCATGTCCAGGTGGAGCGCTTCTACATCTCACGGCGCTATCGCGAAGGCACCGTTACCGTTGAGCCGCAGTTGGCGGTCGACGCCCAGGCGCGCCAACTCACCGCCGATCGCTCGCTGGCCGCGCTGCCCCCGGCGCTGCAATCGCTGTCACTCTACGAATATCGCGGTGAGTTGTGCAACGCCAACCGCGGGCTCATCGAGTACGCCGATCTGCTCAAACGGCCGCTCGAATCCTACAAATATCTACTTGGCACTGTCGAGCAGGCGCACGTTGGGGTCGACAATTCGATCCTCTTCTTGGACACGGTGTTTATCGGCTCTTCCAACGAATCGCACCTCGCCGTGTTCAAGGAGATCCCCGAATTTCAGTCCTTCAAAGGGCGGCTCGAGCTGGTGCGTGTGCCCTATCTGCTCGACTACCAGCTCGAGGAGAAGATCTACCGCGAGCAGGTGCGCCCGGGCCAAGTGGGCAAACACATCGCGCCCCATACCGCGCGCGCGGCGGCGCTCTGGGCAGTGCTCACGCGCATGCGCAAGCCGCTCCCGGAAAAGTACCCCAAGCTGCTGGCCGATCTGGTGGCCAAACTTTCACCGCTTGAAAAGGCCGAGCTCTATGCGACCGCCCGCACGCCCGATGGGCTCACCAATGAACAGGCGCGTGAGCTCAGCGCTGCCATTGACAAGGTATGGAGCGAATCGGAGGCCTATCCCAACTACGAAGGGCGCACCGGGGCCAGCCCGCGGGAGATCCGCACGCTGATCTTGAACGCAGCACAAAACCCCAAGTTCGGTTGCGTATCACCGCTGGCGGTGTTCGAGGAGATGGAGGAGCTGGTCAAGAATGTCTCCATCTATGAGTTCTTGAAGCAGGAGCCGCTGCCGGGCGGCTACCACGAGAATCGCAAGTTCGTGCAGGTGGTGCGCGAGCGCTTCCTCGACTACGTCGATGAGGAGGTGCGTTCGTCAATGGGGCTGGTCGAGGAGAAGCAGTACAGCGATCTGTTCGCGCGCTACGTGCAGCAGGTTTCGCACTGGGTCAAGAAAGAGAAAGTGCGCAATCCCGTGACCGGGAGAATGGAGGAGCCCGATGAGGAGTTCATGGCCGAGGTGGAGCGTACGCTCGGCACCGTCTCGAACAAAGGGGGCGCCGAAGAGGCGCGCCGCGATGTGATCACGCGGATCGGCGCCTGGTCGATCGACCACCCCAATCAGAAGCCCGATCTGCCGCACATATTTGCGCGTCAGTTTCAGCTGCTGCGCGACTCCTATTACGAACAGCGCAAGAAGCTGCTGAAAAAGACCGCCCAAGATCTGCTGGTTTTCCTCGCGGGAGAGGCCTCGCTCGACCGCGAATCGCGCGAGCGGGTCGAACGCACCTTGGCGACGATGAAGGAGCAGTATGGCTACTGTGAGAAGTGCGCCAAGGAAAATGTTTCGTTCCTGCTCAAGCGCCGCTACAGTTGAGCCCCTTGCTTTCCGTGGATTTCCATCGATGAAAGTCCTGTCATGCCTCGTCTGCGCCCTGTCGATTCCCGCATTCGCCAAGCGCCCAGCACCCCTGCAGCACGGTGCCCCGATGGCCTTTGTGCTCACCTCGTCGGTTTTTTCCGCGGGCGCTGAGATCCCCACCCAGTACACCTGCGAGGGGCAGGATCGTTCCCCTCCGCTGGCTTGGTCCAATCTGCCGATGGGCACGGAAAGCCTGGTGTTGATCGTCGATGATCCCGACTCCCCCCCAAAGGGCTGGGTCCATTGGGTGCTCTACAACCTTCCCCAAACGACCGCCAGCCTCGCCGAGGGTGCGAAACCGCTCCCGCAAGGGGCGCTCGAAGGCATGAACGACTTCAAGCGAACCGGCTATGGCGGCCCCTGCCCACCGTCTGGGCGCCACCGCTATTTCTTCAAACTCTACGCGCTCGATCGGCGGTTCCCCGACCTCGCCAGCCCCACCCAGGCCGAGGTCCTCCGCGCGATCGAGGGCCATATCCGCGGCCGGGCGGAGCTCGTGGGAACCTACGAGAAAAAGAGGAGACGCTAGCCGAACGTAAGCTCATCGGCTAGGCTACTCGACCTACAGCTTCTACAACAGCACCACTCACTGGTCGAAGGTCAAGCGCTCGATGCTGCAGCCGGCCGATGCGCTGGTTTACAACGCCGATGGCCACGGCCGCATGGTGCTGGTCGAGTCGTCCTCCGATCCCTGGGGCAATCTCTGGCTCTATGAAGCCCGCGGCTGCGCCACGGGGATCGTCCATAACCTGCGATCGATCGACAGCTCCTACCAGGCGATTCGGCGCGAAGGGCTGTAACGCACCGTTTAGTTCTTCCTGATCTGCCAGCTGTTGTGAATCCGCGGGCTGCGCACAAAATCGGGCGGCAGAGTCTGGTGGTGGATATTTTCGATCTGCAGTCCGCTGAGCGCCGCCTCGTCGAGGCGAAAGCGGCGTGCGTGGCAGGAAAAGAGCATGATCCCATCCGGGGTGAGGCGTTCGGCTGCGGCCTGCAGGAGCGGCACATGATCTTTTTGCAGATCGAACGGCTGATCGGCGCTCTTGGAATTAGAAAAGGTGGGAGGCGCTACGAAGATGAGGCCGAACTGACGCCGGCTCTCGGCGAGCCACTCGAGGCAGTCGGCGCGTTCGAACCGGTGCTGCGCTCCCCGCAGGCCATTGAGCTCGAAATTGCGCCGTGCCCAGTCGAGGTAGGTGTTCGAGCGGTCGATGCTGGTGGTGGAGCGGGCGCCCCCATCGGCGGCATAGACGCTGGCCGTGCCGGTATAGGCGAACAGATTCAGCAGATCGCGGTCGCGTGCGTGATCGCGGATGAGCGCGCGCAGCGAACGATGGTCGAGGAACAGCCCCGTGTCGAGGTAGTCGCTGAGATTGATGAGAAAGCGCAGGCCGCCCTCGCGCACTTCGCGCAGCGATTGACCGGTCCCGAGTTTCTCGTACTGGTCGAAGCGATGCTGACGGCGCCGCACTCGGAGAAATAGATTCTCCGGGGCGACCTCGAGCACTTCGGGAACGATCGTGAGAACATCTTCGAGCCGTTCGCGCGCACGATTCGGATCGACGGTCGATGGCGCCTGGTACTCCTGCACCAGCGCGGCGTCTTCGTAGAGATCGACCGCCACCGCATACTCCGGCAGATCGGCGTCATAGACACGAAAGCAGGAGACCTCATCGCGCCTCGCCCATTTGCGCAGATGGCGCAGGTCCTTGGTGAGACGATTGCGAAACGCCTCCGACTCCGGGCGTGGCGGCCGAGGACGGCGCCAGCTAGGGCCCGCCTGATCGCGCACCGGCTGCGCCGAAATGGGAAACTCCAGCAGACGACACTCGATCGGGCCATTCCACAGGATGTGGCGGCGTGCCGCGCGCAGGCCGATCTCTTTGGCGAGATCGGGATTTCCTGTCAGCACCGCCGCGGTCCAGCCGGGAAACTGGCGGCGCAAGAGATCGCCGAGCTGGCGATAGAATGGGATGAGCTCGTCCGCCTCGCCGAGCCGCACGCCATAGGGCGGATTGGTCACGAGGAGGCCGGGCGTTTCACCGATGGGGTGCGCACCTTCGATCGCGCGGCGCTCGATATGGACGAGGCCGCGCAATCCCGCCCGCTCGACCGCCGCCAGCGCGATTCTGACCGCCACCGCGTCGCCATCGTAGCCGACGATCGGCGGCAAGCGTTTGCGGTTGACCGCTCCGGCATGGCTCTTCGCAGCATCGATGAGCCGGGCCCACAGCGCCCGATCGTGGCCTGCCCAGCCGAGGAAGCCGAAATAGTGGCGACCGAGCCCGGGCGGAATCTCCGCGGCCATCAGCGCCGCCTCGATCGGGAGCGTGCCCGATCCACACATCGGGTCCAAAAACGGTGCTCCTGTTCGCTCGGGCCAGCCGACCAAAAGCAGCAGCGCCGCAGCGAGATTCTCTTTGAGCGGTGCGGGGGTCTTTTCGAGGCGATAGCCGCGCCGGTGCAAACTGTCGCCGGAAAGATCGATGCTGAGGGTGGCACGGTCTTCGAGCAGATAGACGTTCACCCGCACCGACGGCTGCGCGGTATCAATCGAAGGTCGTGTTCCACGCCGCTCGCGCAGCTGGTCGACGATCGCATCCTTGGTCTTGAGTGCGCCGAAATGGGTGTGGCTGATCTGTGAGCGCGTCGCGGAAAAATCGACCGCCAGCGTGGCCCCGGGGGTTAGGTGCTGCGTCCAATCGATGGTGCGTACGCCCTCGTAGAGGGCGCGCTCATCCGGAGCTGCAAAGGCAGCGATGGGCAAGAGCACACGGTTGGCGATCCGCGAGCCGAGGCAGGCGCGATAACCTGCTTCGAGCGGGCCGGAAAAGGCGACCCCCGCGGTGACCACCCTGTCCACGGTGACGCCGAGCCTTCCCAGCTCCGCCGCCAGGAGCGCCTCCATGCCCTTGACCGTGGTGGCGAAGAATTCCATTTATGCCGCCTTGCGGAGGTCTTCCGGAACCGGTGGCCCGACGAAGCGGCTACGCAGATAGCCGAACCAGTAGAGGGCCAGCGCCGCCAAGCAGCCCGCAAAGGTGTAGCCCGCGAGCTCATCGGGAGGCAGCACGAACAGCACCGTCACCACTCCGACCCAAGCGAGAGCGGCCCAGCGTAGCGCTTTCGACCAGGAGCCGAGATGCCAGGGGCCACGGCGAGCCTGAGTACCCCGCGCGCCGGCCCACAGCGAAGCCGCAATCGGCAGGGCGTAGGAGGCATAGAGCGCGATGGTGGAGAGCGCGACCATCGCCGAGAATGCGGAATGTGAGAGCGCGACGCCGAGCGCTGCGGCAGCGCAGACCCAGACCGCGATGTGGGGCGAACGGAAGCGCGGCGAAACGCGCGCGATGTGGCGCGCCGCAGGCAAACCGCCGTCGCGGGCGAAGGCAAACAGCATTCGGGAGTTGGATGCCAACGAGGAGAGACCGCAAAACCACATGGCGCCCATGGCCAGCCACAAGAGCGCGCGCGCCAACCCACCCGGTAGCGCCGCGGTCAGAAGAAAGAGAAAGGGGTTGGCTGCCCCCGCCGTTGCTGGCAGGTCACCGATGGCCAGCGTGAGCGCGACCACCAAGGCCCAACCCACAACGCCCGAGATGGCGACCGAAAGAAAGATCCCCCAGGGGGCGTTGCGCGACGGATCGATCGTCTCTTCGCCGGTGTGGGCACTGGCGTCATAGCCGGTCAGCGTCCACTGCGCCTGGAGCAGGCCGACGAGAAAGCCATACCCGTGCGAGTGGGGCTCGCTGGTAAAGCGGGTCAAGAGAAAGCCGAGGTCATGGTGGGGTGCATAATGGAGCAGCGCCGCGATGAGGAGCGCCACACCGACGATGTGATACCAGGCGGAAAGATGGTTGGCGAGTGCCACCGCACGCACGCCGACGTGGTTGAGCAGAGCGTGCGAAAGGAGCAGTGCGGCATAGAGCCCGAGGACGTGCCGCCGATCGCCTGGCCAGTCGAGTGCTGCAGCCAGGAACTCGGCGAGGCCGTAATCGACCGCGGCAGTGATGGCTACCTGGCCCAGCGTATTGAGCCACGCCGTCGCGAAACCCCAGCCGCGCCCGCCCAGCCAAGCGGACCAGTGGTAGAGCGCGCCCGCGGTGGGATAGGCCGAGGCCAGCTCGGCCAGGCTAGCGGCCACGGTCAGCGTCATCACCGCGACCAGTGGCCAACCGAGCGCCATCACGATCGGTCCGCCAAAGCGTAGGCCGTGCCCATAGAGCGTGATCGCGCCGGTCAGGATCGAAATCACGGAAAAGGAGAGTGCGAAATTGGAGAAGCCACCCATATCGCGCAGGAGCTGTTGGCGATAGCCGAGCGCCTCGAGAGCGGCTGCGTCCTGGGTAGCCTGCGGGGTGTCCACTAGGATCTGCGCATTCCCGGGGCCTCGGCCCCGATCGAGGAGACATACTCTTCGTAGCTGCCGCCGTAGACGCGGGGCTTGCCGCTGGGCGAGAGCTCGAGGATGCGCGTGGCGATGGCGCGCAGAAAAGCCCGGTCGTGGGAGACGAACAGGAGGGTCCCCCGGTAGCGGCTGAGCACTTCGATGAGCATCGCCTTGGTCGCCAAATCGAGATGGTTGGTGGGCTCGTCGAGAACCAAGAAATTGGGTACGCGGTGCATCAGCTTGGCGAGTGCCAGGCGGGCCCGCTCGCCGCCCGACAGAACGCGGAGCGGCTTGTCGACATCGCCGCCCTGGAAGCCGAAGGCACCTGCGAGATTGGTCAGCACGCCCCGTCCGGTGGTGGGAGCGAAGGCCGTTAGCGATTCGAGCACCGTCTGGACGTCCGTCGCAACATCGTCCTCGCTGCCATCGGTGAAGCGCTCGGGCGCGTGCTGGTCGAAATAGCCCATTCGCAGTGATGCACCAAGGGTGACCTCGCCTGCATCGGGCATCAGCACGCCGGCCACCATCTTGAGCAGCGTCGTCTTGCCGGCGCCGTTTTCGCCCATCACTGCCCAGCGCTCCCCTCGGCGCACCAGCAGATCGAAACGGTCATAGATGGCCCGCGCACCATAGCGCTTGGTGACGCCTTCGAGCTTGACGACATCGTCGCCGGAACGCGCTGGCTCGGGGAATTCAAACTTGATCTCCTTGCGCCGGCGAGGTGGCTCGACGAGATCGATCTTTTCCAACTTTTTGACGCGTGACTGCACCTGCGCGGCCTTGGCTGCCTGCGCTTGGAAGCGCTCGATGAACCGCATCTCCTTGGCGAGCATCGCCTGCTGCCGCGCATATTGCGCTTCCCGCTGCGCCTCGGCGAGTGCACGCTGCTGTTCGAAGAAATCGTAGTTGCCGCTGTAGTTTTGGAGCGCGCCGCTGTCGATCTCGACGATGCGCTGCGCGACCCGGTTGAGGAAGGAGCGGTCGTGGCAGGTCATGAGGACCGCGCCGGGATAGCCGCGGATGAACTCTTCGAGCCACAAGATCGATTCGAGGTCGAGGTAGTTGGTCGGCTCGTCGAGCAGCAGCACCTCCGGGCGAGCGAGCAGCACGCGCGCCAGCGCCACGCGCATGCGCCAACCGCCGGACAGCGCCGCGAGGCTGCCAGCGACCGCTTCGGGGGCGAAACCTAAACCTGCCAAGATCTCCTGCGCGCGGGCTTCGAGCTGGTAGCCGCCGAGCTGTTGGTAGCGCGCTTGGACTTCGCCAAAGCGCTCCAGGATCGAATCGAGCCGATCTGCTTGCGTGGGGTCACCCAGAGCCGCTTCGAGCCGGGCCAACTCCTCACCGAGCTCCGCCACATCGCCCGCACCGGCCACGGTCTCGGCCAACACGGAACGGGGGCTGGGATCGGCCGCATTCTGCCGGAAGTAGCCGATCGTGATCTTACTAGGCAGCGAAAACTCGCCTTCGTCGGCCAGCTCCTCACCCGTGATCAGGCGAAACAGCGTGGTCTTGCCCGCCCCGTTGGGCCCCACCAGCCCCACCTTTTCGCTGGGGTTGAGCTGAAACGATGCCTCGACGAACAGGATCTGGCGCCCGTACTGTTTGGTGACCCGATGCAGCGCGATCATGAATGATCAATAGCTTCGGAGCGACCGGTGACGATATCGTAGAAGATGCAGTCCATGGGCGGGTTGTATAGACTACCCCCATGCCGAATGTCGAATTGGAACCGCTGGAGCTCAGCACCTGGCGCAAGATCGCTCTCGGATCGTGGGGCGGAGGCGGCGACCCTTCCGTCTATGGGATCCTCGAAATCAATGCCACCAAGCTCATCGAACGGCAAAAGCGGATGGCCGAGCGCACCGGCGAGAAGGCGCCCACCATTACCGCAATCGTTGCGGCAGCGACGGCAATGGTGCTCAAGGAGCATCCGCAGATCAACGGACTGATCCGGCTAGGGCGGATCTACTTGCGCAAGACCGTCACCCTGTTTCTGCAAACCGCTGTCGACGACGAGGGCAAGGAGCTCTCGGGCGTGACCATTGCTGAGGCGGACAAAAAGCGGCTGCCTGAGATCGTGGCGGAGCTCAAAGCGAAGGCGCGCGCGATCCGCGAAGGGAAAGATCCAAATTTCAAAAAGGCCAAGTCGACCTTCTCGATGATTCCCGCCTTCCTGATGCGCTGGCTGCTCAATACCATCTCGTTTCTCTGCTACACACTGAACCTCGACCTCTCGGGTCTCGGTCTACCGCGCGATGCCTTTGGCAGCGTGATGATCACCAGTATCGGCACTCTGGGTCTCGACCAGGCGTTTGCGCCGCTCGTGCCCTACAGCCGGGTGCCGCTGCTGCTTGCCGTCGGCGCAGTCAAAGAGCAGCCGGTGGTGCAGGAGGGTCAACTTTCCATTGCGCCGGTGTTCAAGATTTGCGCGACTTTCGACCATCGACTGATCGATGGGATTCATGCTGCGAAGATGGTGAAGACGATGCGGCGGTGTCTCGAGACGGAACAGGGACTGGAGGAATTGGGCCTCGCTTAGGAGTGGCCCCCCCGGCAATTCCGCAGGCGAAACCCACGGGCGGCTGATCACCACGCAGAGCCGCTTCACCAGGGCACCGCCAACCTATGTTAATCTCGCATAAGATGCGTCTCATCGGTTCGGTTTTAGGGCTGCTCTTGTGCCTCGTCCGCCCTGCTCACCCCGACGAGCCCCACCCCGATCCCGACGAAGACATTGCGCGGCGCCATTTCCGCCAGGGCGCCGACCATTTTGCCGCGGGCGACTATGCCGGTGCGATCGACGAGTTTCGCGCGGCCCAGCTGGTGAAGCCGCTGCCCGCCCTCGAATACAACATCGCCCGCTGCCTGGACCGTCTCGAGCGCTACCATCAGGCGATCCTCTCCTATGAGCGCTACATCGCGGCCGTGGCCAGCAGTCCCGCCAGCCGTGGCGAAGTGGAGGAGCTGCGCAAGCGGATCACGCTCCTCAGCGAACGGCTCAAGCGGCTCGACCGCCGTGCCGCCGGCCAGAAGATGGAAACGGTGCCGCCCACCGAACCGACCCACGAGCCGCCGCTTGCCATTCTGCCTTCACCGCAGTCGGCCGCCCACCCAAAGCTTCCACTCAAGCGCCCGCTGGTGGCCCCCGCACTCGCCACCACCGCGCTTGCTGTCGCGTTGGCCGCGACCGGTTTGGGGCTCTGGGGGGCTGCCCACCAGCAGTATCTGCATCTCTCCGGAACCTGTAGCCCCAGTTGCGACCCCATGAGCTGGAGCGGGCTCGATTCGCAGGAGCGCATCGGTGGGGCGCTGCTCCTCTCGAGCGCGGTGCTGGGACTCGGCAGCGCTGTGCTGTGGGGCGTCACGATTTGGCGGCGCACCGAGTTGCCGACGGCTTGGGTCACCCCCACGGTGAATGGACTGCTCGCGGGAGCGCAGTTTTGAAATCCCTGCTCCTGCTGATTGCGGTCGCCGGCTGTGATCCCTTCGCCGATCTCTCGCTGAGTTTCGGCAAGGATGGGGGGAGCGCGCCGTCCGATCTGGCGACCGGAGACTCTCCGGTTTTTGACCTGGCCATGGCGGACTCCCCACCGAGCGATTTTTATGCGAAGCCCCCCGATCTCAGTAAAACACTACTGTTCCCGGTCCTCATCGCCGACGCCAACGTCTTCCAGACCGCTGGCCTCCCCAATTTCCTGGCGGTCGCCGATTTCAATGGCGATTCATATTCCGATCTGGTCGTGGCCCATCAGGATGGCGTGGAAGTTTTCACGAACAACTTCGCGAACACCCCAGGGCAGCTCCACTCCTCCTTCCAGTCCAACAGCGGGACGAAGGGAGTCCACCGCCTAGCCGTTGGAAACTTCAACAAGAACAAAGATACTCACCTCGATGTTACGATTGCGACCGACACCGACGGAATCGGATTTCTATTAGGTAACGGGGATGGCACCTTGCAGTCTCCGTTCTACAGGCTCAAGTCCAGCGTTATCAACGATCTAGCGGCGGGCGATTTGGACGGCCAGAACGGCGATGACCTGGCGGTGGTCGCCAACGCCAACGGCAAGTCGATTTA
>JAHFDT010000289.1 GCA_023248875.1 Myxococcales bacterium
TTGGAGCGCGCCGGCGTTGCTCCGCTCAGCCCTTCTCACTACCATGCGCTCGGTCGCCTGCTGTTCACCTTCACCCTCTTTTGGGGCTACATCGCCTTCTTCCAATTCTTCCTGGTCTGGATCGCCAATCGTCCCGATGAGGTGACCTACTACCTCGCCCGCACAGAAAACGGTTGGCTGACCGCATCGGTCGTGCTCGCCATCGGCCAGTTTGCGCTGCCATTTCTGCTCCTGCTCTCGCATCCACTCAAGCGCTCTCCACCGGCCTGTGCCGCGGTGGCGGGCTGGCTGCTCTTCTTCCACTATTTCGACGAGTGCTGGCTGGTTCTTCCCACCGCCTCCCACTCACCCGCCCTACCGCTGTGGCAGGTCGCGGCTCTGCTCTTCCAGGGTGGATTCGCAACAGCGCTGGGCTTGGCGCTGCTACGACGTCAGCCCCTTCTACCCACTGGCGATCCGCTGCTGCAACGCGCGCTCGCCTACCGGTCGCAATGATCCCCCCCCGCCGTTTTCCGATCCTCTCGATCTTGCTGCTCATCGCCCTCGTGGTCGTATTGTCGATCGGCCTCGTGCTTGCCTCCTATCGTCTGCTCAGCAGCCAAGAGCAGACGTTTCGTCCTGGGCGCCACTTTCCCGAGGCCGAACTCGGTGCGCCCCATACCGTCTCGCTCATTCACCAAGATCTCTTCACTGCGGGTCCACCGGAATGGCTGGTGCGACAACAGGCGCAGCTCAAGAGTTACGGATGGGTCGATCGAAAGCGCGGCCTGGTTCGGATTCCGATCGCGCAGGCGATCGAACTGCTTGCCCACGGAGCTGCGCCGTGAATCTCTGTGCAGCCCTGCTGCTGGTGGCGACGGCGAACGAAATCACCGTCGAAGAACGGATCGGAACGCAGCTGCCGATCGATCTACAACTCCGCGATGAACATGGCGCAGCACGATCGCTCGGCACCATCCTCCAGGGACGAACTACGCTCCTCCTCCTCGCCTATCCGCGGTGCCCCGCGCTATGCGGCCTGGTGCAACGACGACTCACCGAGGTACTCCGCCGCTCTCGGCGCCAGCTCGGCCGTGACTACCGGCTTGCCAACCTCAGCTACGATCCCCGCACTACGCCGGTGGAGGCCCGGCAGGCACAGACCCAGGCGCTCGTGCAGATCGGGCGTCCTGACGCCGCTGATTCCTGGCCCTTCCTCCTTGGAGATGCCCATGCGATCACGACCCTGAGCGACCGATTGGGCATCCGCTACGTCCGCGATGCTCGTAGCGGTGAAGTGGCGCATCCCGCCGTCCTGGTGGCCCTATCGCCGGGAGGAACCATCCTGCGCTATCTCTACGGCACCGAATTCTCTCTCACCGAGGTGGAGGGCGCTCTGGATGGGCAACCGAATTCGCTACGCGACCGGCTGCTCCTCGTCTGTGGCCGTCTCGCTCCCACGCTGCGACGCTACGCCGTATGGCTCGATCGCTCGCTACGCTTCACCGGGATCGTCACGCTACTGCTCTTGTTGTTCGGCATCGCCCTCGCCGTGCGAAGGGCGCCACGATGAATGAGCTACTTCGCACGCTGCTGTTTCTTCCGCCCCAATCCTCGACGGTGGCGCGCCCCATCGATGGGCTGCACTACTTCGTCATTCTCACCACCATGGCGGGTGCCGGTGCGGTGACCCTCGTCGGTGGCAGCTTTCTCATCCGCAACCGCCGCCGTACTTTACCGCGCGAACAGCGGGCTCCCAACTCCTACCGTGGCGTGCCGAGGTGCTGGTCATCTGTGGCCTGTTCAGCCTCTTCATGATCTGGTGGTGGATTGGCTTTCGCCAGTTCGTCGAGCTTCGAGTCGCCCCCGCAGGTGCGCTCACGATCTATGTCAGCGCCAAGCAGTGGATGTGGCAGTTCGCCTATCCCAACGGGGGTCGATCGCTCACTGCGCTCTATGTTCCAGCCGGCCGACCGATTCAGCTCGTGCTGACCTCACGGGACGTCATCCACAGTTATTTCGTGCCCGATTTCCGCATCAAACAGGACGCTGTCCCTGGCCGCTACACCACCGTCTGGTTCGAAGCGCCCAATCCCGGTCGCCATCAGATCCTCTGCACACAATTCTGCGGAGCCGGCCACTCGACCATGCGTGGCGAAGTGGTCGTACTCTCTCCTGCCGACTACGGCCGCTGGCTCCAGGGTACGCCCCAACACTCGCCGCTGGCTGGCCCGACGGATATCGAGCCGACCACCGTCGACCAGCTTCTCCCGACCGAATCGATCAATCTGGTGACACTCGGTGAGCGTATCGCCGCTCAAGTGGGCTGCTTTCGCTGCCACAGCAGCGATGGCACAGCCCATATCGGTCCCACTTGGGCTGGCCTCTACCGCGCCAAGATTCCGCTCCAGCCCCACGGTGACATCGTCGCGGATGAAGCCTACCTCACCGAATCGATGATGGAACCCGGGGTCAAGGTCCGCCGGGGCTATCCAGATCTCATGCCCAGTTTCCAAGGGCGCCTACGCCCGCCCGAAGTGGCCGCGCTGGTGGAGTACATCAAATCCGTGCGGGAAGTTCGTCCCGAGGAGACACCATGAAGATCAGGGCCAGGGATCTTACCGATACCCAGATCGACACCGACACCGTCTCCGACACCGTCTCCGTCTCCGACACCGACACCGTCTCCGACACCGACACCGACACCGACACCGACACCGACACCGACACCGTCTCCGACACCGTCTCCGATGCCGACACCGACACCGACTCCGATGCCGACACCGTCTCCGACACCGACACCGACACCGTCTCCGACACCGACTCCGACAGGGCGGTCGGCTGTGAGCTGCCAAAGGCCCGCCCATGAATCTTCCTGAGGCCGCTCCCCGGCACCCCAGCTATCTCTCCGATGGCTACTCCGTTCGCTCGTGGCTTCTCACC
>JAHFDT010000120.1:0-9266 GCA_023248875.1 Myxococcales bacterium
CGACACGGACAGTCCCCGCTTTCTTTGGCAGGGGAGCGCCACCAGCGGCTCCTACGCCATGGGCGAGGCCAAGGGCGCCGCGCATGGCGCCATCCTAAAGGATGGAAAACGGATCGATGCCATCTTCGTCGCCACCAACAACGCCGGCACCGGCAACGGCTTCAATCTCTACGCACTCGCTGCCGAGACCGGTGTAGTTCTCTGGCAGTTCAGCCGCGCCTACACCAATACCATTCCCGCTAGCACCATGCTCACGCCCAACGATATTCCGGGCGTGCCCGTCGTGGTCAACAAAGCGGGGGATGGCGGACTCGACGACAAGGTCTATTTCGGCGATCTCGATGGCTATGTTTGGGAAATCGACGCCACTTTTCGCGATGGCACCCCCACGACTCCATTGTATACAGCGGGCCCCGGGCAGCCGATCGCCAGCTCGGTGGCGCTTTTTCGCCACTCGATTCTCCAGCACCTTTTCGTCGTCGTAGCGACCGGCGGCACGGACTGGGTGCCATCGAGCATCGCCTCGTTTGTCACTGCGGTAGACGCCGATGCCCACGCCGAGGTGGCAGGATACCATCAAACGCTCAAAAGCGGCGAGCGGGTGTATGGCTCTCCCACCGTCGCTGGCGATGATATCTACCTGCTCACCAGCGTGGGAGCTATGACCGGTCCGATCCTGTCCTCGTCGGTCGAGGCCGGAAATGTACGCCGCTACGCTGCAGCGACAGGCGCGCTTACCTCGACGACCGCCGTCACCAAAGGGGCCAGCGAGATTTCACTGGCGCAAGATGGCAGCGTTTATGCCACCTCCGGGAGCGGGCTGAGCCATCTCGATAACTCGGGACGGAATGCGAGCGGGCTATCGCTTCGTTACCGTCCCGCACGACCCTTTCGCATCTTGGCTTGGCTCGATCTCCACTGATGGGAACCGCCCATTGTGAGGCTCTCTGCTTGACTGCTATGATGGGGGATAATGTTGCCTGATTTTTCGCTACGCGACGCCAGAGCTTGGCTGTGTCTCGTCGTTTGTGGGTGTGGGCCTGCGATGCCGGTCGGAGGGAGCGATCTCGGGGACGCTGCAGTCGCAGTCGATCAGGCCTCCCCCACGGACAGCGCCCTGGATGCGGCGAAATCGCAGGACATGGTCGGCGCACCGGATTTGGCCATGAGCCTGGGGGATCTAGTGATGACCGTGACGGATCTGGCCGTGAGCTGGCCGGATTTGGCCATCAGCCCGCCCGACCAGGCGGTAAATCTGCCGCCCGACCAGGCCATGAATCCCCCGCCTGACCAGGCGATAAGTCCGCCGCCCGACCAGGCCATGAATCCCCCGCCCGACCAGGCGATGAATCCCCCGCCTGACCAGGCGATAAGTCCGCCACCCGACCAGGCCATGAATCCGCCGCCCGACCAGGCCATGAATCCGCCCGATTTGGCCACCATTCCCGATCTGGCCAGCAGTCCCGATTTGAGTCTGAACGGCTGCTTCACCTTCGATGGGCAATCGGCGGCCAACAGCGATGTCGAATCGACGAACTACATGCCGGTCGGTTGGATGGAGCTGAGGGATTTCGATCCCACTGGCACGGCTGGATTGGTCACCTACCAACAGGATCCCAATCCGCCGACATTGGGCACCAAGAACGACGGCGCCGTGGTCACGAATTCCGATGGGGCGACCCGTATTGAAGTCACCCTGCGGGCGGTCTCGCTCGGTAATGGCGCTGACGCGATGGTGCTGCTGCACCAGAACTTCGCGCAAGGGTATAAAATGTACACTGCCATGTTCAATGGTACCCAGCTCAACCTGGAGCGGTTCAATAACTCCCCGACCTACGTAAAGACCGTTCCATTTACTCTGAACGTGGGGCAGTCCTACCGGGTGAGATTTGAGGTCCGCGACATCAACGGCAAACAGGAGGGAAAGATCACGGTCGATGGGCAGGTGCAGATCGACTGGATCGACACCGGTGCCGTATTTCCGAGCGGCCGCGCCGGGGTGCTTTCGCTCAAGTCTCACATCCACTACGACGATATCTGCGTACAATAGGGGCAATGGGCCACCTCGTCCGTTTTTGGCAGCAGCCCTGCAAAGACTATCGGAACTTTCAAATCGTCTTCACTCTCTTGACGATCAATTTCATTTTCCCAGCGCTGTCCTATTTCTTTGCGCCCGACCTAGCTCTGGCGCAATTTCGTAGCCTGGCCGCCCTGCTCGGCGGTGGCACCTACCCGCTTCCCGAGCAGAGCTACATCTGGCGCGTGCTCGCTTCCTCCAACGTGTTCACGCTGGGGTTCATCTGCCTGCTCCTGCAGCTCGACCTACCCCGTTTCCGCGCCGCCATCCCGGTATTCGTGGTGCTCAAGGGCTATACTGCCCTCGGCTTTCTCTATGTGTTCCTGTTTCAGCTCCACCTTCCGCTGTTTCTGGCCATCACGTTATGGGATGGGCTGGCGGTCTTCCTGTTTCTCTTTCTGGGGCGGCGGGCCCTTCGGTCGATCGAGAACGAAATGGTCCTGATCCCTCGGCCGCTCTCCCTGAAACAGAAGCGATGAGGCTGTGGCGCTTCGAACGCCGTTGGCTGGTCGAGGTGTTTCAAACGATTCTTCCCTCCCGCGCCGACCCCCAACTTTCCCTCGGAGCGGCCGACCTGCCGATCGATCGTTTTATCGATGATCTCACGATGCACGCACCGCGCCGTCTCGTGCTCGGTCTGCGCCTCGCGCTTTGGGTCGTGGTTTTTTCACCGCTCGTGCTATCACGACGGTTGCGGACTTTTTTCGGTCTCGGCCGCGCGGATCGGGTCGCACTCCTCGATCGCCTGCGACAAAGTCGCTGGTATCTCCTACGCGAACTGCCGGTGCTACTGAAATCGGTCGCCTGTCTGGGCTACTGCGGCCACCCGGCGGTGCAAGCACAGATCGGCATTCGACCGATCGATGAACGGCCGCCGTCCTGGGCACAATGACCACACGCGATGGTGCCGATGTGGTGATCATCGGCACCGGAGCTGCGGGAGCGACCGCGGCGCGCGTACTCACGGAAGCGGGCGTCGACACCGTGCTCATCGAAGAGGGCCCGAGCGTGCCGACGAACGAACTGCGCGGCGATCTCTACTCGGGCATGAAGCGGGTTTGGCGCGACATGGGCGGCCAGCTGGCGCACGGTCGCTCCTTCATTCCGATTCTTCAGGCAAGTTGCGTGGGGGGAACCACCGCGATCAACGGCGCCATCATCCGTCGTCTGCCCACGGAGATCTACGACCTTTGGCGCCGTGAACATGGCTTTGCCTTCTCCTACGAGGAGCTCGAACGAGTTTGGGACACGCTCGACCGGGAACTCGGGGTCGCCGAACCTCCGGATCCGGTGCGCGGCGGCAACAATCGGCTCCTAGCCGAGGCCACGCGCGCCCTCGGCATCGGCGGCAACTGGATCCAGCGCAACGTCAAGGGCTGCGAAGGAAAAGCGCGCTGCCTGCAAGGTTGCCCGACGGAGCGCAAGCAGAGCATGAATGTGTCCTATATCCCGCGTGCGATCGCCGCCGGGGCGCGCCTCTATCCCACCTGTCGCGCGCGACGGCTCCAGGTGAAGGGCGGTCGTGCCATCGGCGTGGAGGCGGAGTTCGTCGATCGCCCGGGGAAGAGCCTGTTCGTCGAAGCGCGGCGTGCCGTGATCGTTGCCGCGAGCGCCATTCAGACACCGCTGTTCCTTCAGGAGAATGGCATCGGACGACGGTCAGGTCAGGTGGGCCGCCGTTTCCAGGCCCACCCCGGCACGGCCGTGATCGGTCGCTTCGATGAGAAGGTGGATCTCTGGTTTGGCGCCACCCAGGGCTACGAATCGGACCACTATTGGAACGAGCGGATGAAGTTCGAGACGCTCGCGCTGCCGGTCGAGCTGGGTGCCGTCCGCCTACCCGGCGTCGGGCCTGAGCTCATGCACCAGCTCGCAGACTATGGCCATCTCGCTCAGTGGGCGGTTCAGGTGCGCGCCCGCGCTCACGGTCGGGTCCGCTCCGGCCTCGCGGGCGGTGCCACCATCTCCTACGATCCCACCGATGAGGATGTGCAAACGCTCAAGCTCGGGGTCAAGCGACTCACCGAGCTGCTATTTGCAGCGGGCGCGCGCGAGGTGTTGCCCGGCGTTCACGGCCTGCCCGACCGGATTCGCTCGTTCGACGAGATCCGCCCAATCGATGCCCTGCCCGACGATCCCCGTCTGTTTCACTGTGTCGCCACCCACCTGTTCGGTACCGCAGTGATGGGCACCGATCCAGCACGCAGTGTGGTCAACCCCTTCGGTGAGGCGCATGAACTCTCCGGCCTCTTCGTGGCCGATTCGTCCTATTTTCCCACCAATCTCGGGGTCAATCCACAGCACACCATCGCCGCGGTGGCCTGGCTGATCGCTGAGCAGATCGCTAACGCGCCTCGGCGCTAGCGAAGGTATGCCCCAGGCCATCCCATTCGGAAAAGCCCGATGCCCGCGCCCGTGCGAAGAGCGCCGCCACCGCCGGACCGCACTCGGGGTGCTCACGCAGGTAGAGTGTCACTTCGGTCGGGCACTGCCCCGCCACCGCACTCAGGTAGTAGGGATCCACACCGAGAGCGCGCGCCAACTCGCACAGCACATACGGTGAGGGCGTTCGCCGATCGCGCTCGATATCGTGCAAGTACTGGGCGGACACGCCATGCCCGTCCTCTTTGTGTACTAGCCGGCCGAGGTCTTTGAGACTCAGGCTCAGGCTGCTGCGGCGTTCAGCGATAACTCGTCCCAGGGTCGGTTCCGTGATCATTTTGGCCTCTTCTGTTCGCGACGTGCAGATATGCTTTTAGGGGCCGCGAGCAGTGCGTCAAGGCCGCAGATACTTGCCGGGATGAAGAACTTTGTAGACCGCCTGCTTAGCGGCTACCGGATCGTGCGCAGGATCGATCTGGCCATCCACCAGCGCGCGCATCGCCTCGCCGATGAGGCGGGCTTTGATCGCCACACCGCCGCAGTCGCGCTCGGCACACAGCTTTTCTACGGCAGTGCTTTCCGCCACCGCTGCTCGCGCCTCGAGCCGCTCGGCATAGGCAGTCGCACGCGCGAGAGGAATCCGGGGATCGGTCGACCCGCGAAAGCGCCCGAGCAGCGCCAGCGCCCAGTCGGCCCGCCCCAAGGAAAGATAGGAGTCAGCCAGCGCCAGCGCCGTGGCGACATCGTGGGGCTGACGAAACAGCTGGTCCTCGAGTTCGGCGACGCGATCGAGCTCGAGTGGTTCGCCCACCAGCGCCGGCCGCGCATCCACCGACGGCTTGGGAAGCAGCACCACAACGGCAACCACGGCCATGGCCATGAGATCGATGAGACGCACCGGAAGAGTATATACCAGTTTTTGATCGTAGCATTTTGCCCCGCCCTGGGGCGCCGGGCCACGCACCCTAGTACTACTTGCTCGCTCCTTCGCCGTCCGCGAGGGCGCCGAGACCAACCCGAGCCGGGCGCCCGAGGAGCGAGCAGCGCAGCGCTACTAGAAGTAACGAGAGCAGCGCAGCGACGAGATCCCCACGGCCTGCGGCCGCAGACGGCCTCAGACCGGGGGCCCTACCCGGCACAGCGAAGGGATCGGCGGCCGCAGCAGGCGAAGAAGCGAGCAAGTAGTACGAGCCCTTCGGCGTCACCGATCGCCGCATCCACCGCCGCCCAAGAATTGGCACTCTCCCTGCTTGACAGAAGCTCCTCACCGGGCGAGCATCGTCCGCTCACGACCACTTAGGAGGACTCGGGAATGTCTGCTCTCAAACTGATCGCCGACGCGTTTCACGAAGGTGGCTGGCCCATGTGGCCGATCCTGTTCCTGCTGATGATCTCGGCCGGGCTCACCATCGAGCGCGTGATCTACCTCAGCAAGGCGGGCATCGATAAGGAGAAGTTGCTCGCGCTGCTCAAGAGCCAGATCATGGCGGGCAACGTCCAGGGGGCGATCAAAGTCTGTTCGGGCAACCCCACGCCCATGACGCGGATCATTCAGGCGGGTCTCACCAAGTTCAACCGCTCGGATGCCGAAGTGCAGGCGGCGATGGACGAAGCGGCGCTGCGCGAGTTGCCGCGCATCGAAAAGCGCACCGGCTATTTGGCGATGCTCGGCAACGTAGCGACGCTGATCGGTCTCCTCGGCACCATCTTGGGGCTCATCCACTCGTTCGCGGGTGTGGCCGGCGTCGACCCGTCGATGAAGGCGACGCTGCTGGCCAAGGGCATTTCCGAGGCGATGAACTGCACCGCGTTTGGCCTCATCACCGCGATTCCAGCGCTGCTCTCATTCGCCATTCTCAACGGCTGGACCCAGGGCGTACTCGACGATATCAATGAGGTCAGCGTCCAGGCGGTGAATCTTGTTGTGGCCCACCGTCAGGCCATGAAGGGACAGGCCGCAGCCTAATGGGGGGTGCAGCACCCACACCGAGTGGAAAAGGCGGCAAAAAGGCGGTCGATGCCGCGATCAACCTCGTTCCGTTCATCGACCTGCTCTCCTGCTGCCTGTCGTTTCTTCTGATCACCGCTGTCTGGACGCAGCTGGCCCGCATGGATGTGACCCAAAAGGGGCAGGGGGCCGCTGGCGCGACGCCGGAGCAGCCGCCGGAGCAGCAGGTTCAGCTGACGCTCTACGTCGATAAGGACAATAGCTTCACCTTCACCAAGTCGACCGGCGAATCGACGCAGATCCCCGGCAAAGGGGATGACTTCGACTACGCCAAACTCGGCGAAGTGTTGGCCAAAGCCAAGGCTGACCATCCCGACAAGACCGATATCGCGGTCAAGGCCGACGACGCGGTGATCTACTCGCGCATCATCCACACCATGGATATCGCGGTCAGCTCCCACTTTCCCGATATCGGCCTCCAGGACAAAGGTCAAGGAAACTGACGATGTCGTCCTCGCACGCAAGACGCCATGCTCTCGTCGATAAACCGGGTCCGCATCTGCGGAAAGAGGTTCCGCTCAAGTTTGTGCAGAAGGGCAGCCACGGCAAGCGGGGCATTTATGCCGAGCTCAACCTGACCTCGATGGTCGATATGCTCACCATCTTGGTGGTCTTTCTGCTGCAGACCTTCTCGGCCTCGGGCGAGCTCCTGGTGGTGTCGAAGAACATCGTCCTTCCCGAAGCGACCAACTTCAAGGATCTGGAGCGGGCGCCAGTGGTCGGGGTGTCGCACGACTCAGTGACGCTCGACGGTCGGCCGGTTGCCGATGCGCTCGAGCTCAACAAGGAGAATACGGTCGACTGGAAGATCACCGACCTACACGATCAGCTGGTGACCCTCAAGAACAACTTCAAGCTGCTCCATCCGTCGGAGTCGGAGAAGTTCAACGGCACCGTGATCGTGCAGGCGGATAAGAGCGTCGATTTCAAAGTGATCAAGAAGGTGCTCTACAGCTGCGCGGTCGCCGGATACAACAACGTCAATTTCGCCGTCAATCAGAAGACCAAAGGCGGCGGCTAGTCTTCTTTCAGTTCTCTTTCCTCGGGAGGGATCTCATGCGTGGGCTTTTGGGTGCGACGCTGCTGGTCGCGGTGGCGGGCTGTTACGACGATCCGATGGATCCCAAGACCTGGATCAAGAAGCTGGACGATCCGCGCGAATCCAAAGAGGCGGTGCGTCAGCTGGTGAAGCTGAAGGACAGGGCGGCGGTGGCCTCTCTCGTCGAGCTCTACAAGAAAACGCGCGATGCAGAGCAGCTCAAGGCGATCGCCTCGTTCGCCGATCCGGCTTCGGTGCCGGTACTCGTCGACTCGCTCGACTACTCCGAGGATTCGTTCGACAACGCCTCGGTAGCGGCCACTGCGTTGGGCGAAATCGGCGACAAGGCGGCGGTCGATCCGCTGGTGCGAGCGGTGATGAAGCCGCTCAAGATCACCACGCGAGCCAATGTGGTGAAGCTCGAAGCGATGAAGTCGCTTGCGAAGCTGAAAGATCCCCACGCCGTCGATGCCTTGATCAAAGTGTTGGCGACTCCCGCGGACGATCAGGACTTCTTCTTGAATAAGGTGGCGGCCAAGTCGCTCGGCAATTTTGCGGATCCCAAGGCGGTGCCGGCGCTGGTACGAGGTCTGTTTATGACCGGACGAGGCGCCAACATCTTTCAGGAGTGCCGGGTGGCCCTGATCGCCATCGGTGAGCCGGCGATCGAACCGCTATTGGCGGCACTGCAACGGAAGAATGAAGACCTCGAATTCGATGCCAAGAAGTACGAATTCGTGCCGGGCATCGTAGTGCAAAAAACTTCGATCGTCCTGGGCGACCTGCGCGCCAAGAGGGCGGTTCCGGCGCTGCTGGAAGAGCTCGCGAAAAAGGATGACGGTCTGGCGGCAGGCGAGGGCAAGGGTGTTTCGGGCCACCAGTCGCTGATTCTGGCACTCGGACTCATCGGCGATCTGGCCGGCTTCAAGCCGGTCTTGGCGGTCCTGAACGATCCCAAGCGCCATCCCAAAGAGCGTGCCTCTGCCGCAGAGGCGCTCAATGCCTTTGGCGATGCGTCGGCGCTCCCCGCACTGCTCAAGGCCGCACAGGGCAGGTTCATCAGCAACATGACCATCGATCCGGAAGCGGGTTCGGTGGTGGCGGCCGCGGTGACGGCTTACTCGCGGCTTGCCGGGTCAGACGGTGCCAACGTGACGCTGCAGAAGATCCCCGAGGAGATCGAGGACATGGCAGAGGTATTCAAGGCCGCGGCGACGCGCCTTTCGGCGGCCAAGGAGTGTAAGCAGGACGCCAGCTGCTGGGCCAATCTCCTGCGCGGTAAGGATGGCATCAAAGCGGAGAAGGCGGCGCTCATGCTGGGGCGGCTGGGTAAGCCGGGCCTAGCGGAGCTCGTCAAAGCGGTCGGTCACGATGATCCGGCAGCCCGCATGACGGTGCTGTTTGGCCTCGGCCACTACGGGGACAGGTCCTGCACCGAGTGCCGCGAGGCGCTGGAAAAACAGATCGCCGCGGATGAGACCAAGCCGCCGCGCAAGGCGCTCGTGGACGAAATGCGCGCCGTCCGTGCCATGCTCATTCATTAGCAGGCTGTTGAACACCTCAACCGCTTACATCGAACCGGTTAGGAGGACGCAGTGATCGATCATACAGGTCTAAAGATAAGCGATCCCAGCAAGAGTCGGCGTTTCTATGAAAGTGCTTTGGCGCCTTTGGGTTACAGGATGCTGACGGAGGTCCCCAAGGAGTTTACGGGCGGCGTCGTCGCTTTGGGATACGGTGTTCCGCCTAAGCCCGATTTC
>JAHFDT010000120.1:9276-10208 GCA_023248875.1 Myxococcales bacterium
AGACTATTATGGCGCATTTGTGCTCGATCCCGACGGTCACAACGTCGAGGCCGTCTGCCACACTGGGTAAGACGGCATCATAAGCCTTCATCGACTGATCTATCAGGTTACGGTGTTGTATTGAGCAAGATCATCGCCGCGTTGCTCCCACCGCCGACATAGGCGATGTCGTTGTGCTGATCGCCGTTGAAATCGCCGATCGCCACTGCCCAAGGGGTGACAGACACACTGATACTGCCGCCCGCGGAGAAAGTGCCATCGCCGCGGCCCAGCAGAAAGTTCAAACCCTTGCCCGTGTAGTTGGCGATGACAAGATCGGTGAAGGCATCCCCGTTCAAGTCGCCCGGCCAAAGGCGGTAGGTATCACTCACGAGAGCATAGCTCTTACTCGACGGATAGCTGCCGGTCGAGGTGGCCGTGAGTACGCGGACCTCGCTCCAGGTCCACGCTGCGCCGACCACATCGGAATAGGGATCCCCGTTCAAATGTACGGCTGCTATTCCAGTTAGCCCGTGGCCGGTCGGATAGTCGGTTCTAGCAAAACCGCCTGCCCCATCGCCGAGGAGGGCACTGATCGAATCGCCGTTGGCGTTGCCGACGATCAGATCGGGCTTCTGATCGCCATTCGCGTCGGCGCTGACCACCGTCCATGGGCTCAGTCCAGTCGTCAGCGTCGAGGTTTTGCTGAAGGTGCCGCTCCCTTGGTTGAGGAAAATCGAAACATCGTTGCTATCGATGTTGCTGACCGCCAGATCGCTCGATTGATCAAGATTGAAGTCACCGACTGCAATGCTGTTGGGAGTGGTGCCGGCAGTGTAGCTGGTCGGGTTTTTGAATGAGCCGTCGCCGTTGCCGATGAGAGTTCCCATGTTGGTCTTGGTAGCCACTGCCAGATCCGGCTGAGTGCCTGCGTTGAGCATCGCAATGGCGAT
>JAHFDT010000120.1:10218-11602 GCA_023248875.1 Myxococcales bacterium
GCCGTTGCCGAGGTAAACCGAGACATTGGAGGTCGTAAAGTTGGCGAGTACGAGATCGCGCTTGGTATCACCGTTGAGATCCCCGGTGGCAATGTCCAAAGGCTTCACCGCGGGGGAGGAGTAGCTGGCGCCGGTCGAGAAGGTCGGTATCTTCGGCACAACGGCCATGTCGACCGCGAGAAGATCGGGCATTGCCAGATCGGGCATCGCTAAGTCGGGCATCGCCAGGTCAGGCATCGCTAAGTCGGGCATCGCTAAGTCGGGCATCGCCAGGTCAGGCATCGCTAAGTCAGGCATCGCCCAGTCGGGCATCGCCAGGTCGGGCATCGCTAAGTCGGGCATCGCCAGGTCGGGCATCGCTAAGTCGGGTATCGCCAGGTCGGGCATTGCGAAGTCGGGCATCGCCAAGTCGGGCATTGCGAAGTCGGACATCGCGAGATCTGCTGACGACGGCTCGCCTGTTCCACTGGACAAAGCCTCACAACCGGCCAGAAGACTCAATGCCACTGCGAATCGAAGGTTCACAGCTGCACTTTACGGCAAAGAAGCCCTCTTTGCCGCTGCCTGCAGATTCTTCTTTGGGGTTCCGCTACCACAGCCTGATACGTGTGGTACCGTGGCGCCGATATGGATCCGCTTCAGGAGCTCGCGCAGCTGCTTCGCCCTGCCGGTGGAGGCCTCTACCTCGTTACCACAGGACGTGCCGAGCAGATTGCTCTGCAGCGCCGCCTTTACGGCGTCGAGACAGACGACGAAGTGCAGTGCCAGTTTCAGCGCGCGCTGGAAAAGATTCCGACGGCTCAGGCGATTCTGTTAGGGATCCCGTCAGACGTGGGCGCGGGCTTTCTGCGCGGTGCCAACATGGGGCCCCAGTCGATCCGAACCGCACTGCTCGATGAGGATCCAACCTGGTCGGCACGGGCGGAGGTAGCGGGGCTTATCGATCTCGGCGATGTCTTTGTCGTGCCACAGCTGTTGCATGATGAGATGCTCAGCGATGCGCAGCGTGCGGCATCTCAGCGGGCACTCTACCCAAAGCTATCGCCCGAAGAGGCGGAGCGGATGCCGGTCTCGCCGCTCTCCATGGCGGAGCGTGCACTCGATCTCATTTTCCACCTGAACCCGAAGGTCATGCCGATCGTGCTGGGGGGGGACCACTCGACCGCCTGGCCGGTGGTGGCGGCGCTGGCCAAGGCGCGTCGCTCCCCGTGGGGGATCGTCCAGTCGGATGCGCACACCGATCTATTGCCGCAGCGCCTCGGCGTGAAATTCTGCTTTGCCACCTGGTCATATCACGCCAACGAGCTGCTGGGGCGGGGCGGAAAGTTGGTCCAGCTGGGCATTCGCGCGTCGCTACGCGACCGAGCTCACTGGGAATCGACAC
>JAHFDT010000290.1 GCA_023248875.1 Myxococcales bacterium
CGGATATGGCTTCTGGTAGCGATATGGCCATCGGCGCGGATATGGCGATCAGCCCTGCCGACATGGCCGTGGGTGCGGATATGGCTTCTGGTAGCGATATGGCCATCGGCGCGGATATGGCGATCAGCCCTGCCGACATGGCCGTGGGTGCCGACATGGCTTCGACCGTCGATATGGCCGCCAAGGTCGATCTGGCCAGCTCGGTATAGTCGCACTCCATCGCTACAATGGCTGCAGTCGCCTTTGGCCCCTACACGCTGCTGCGGCCGCTCGGTAAGCCGGGTGTCCGTCCCTGTCACGTGGCGGCCGATAGCCGCGGCTCGCTCTGCGTCATCAAACAATTTCCTCTCCCGCCCGATCGCACCGCATGGCTTGCGCACGCGCGCTCACTCCTCGGGATGCGCCACGAGCAGCTGGTGGCAGTGCTCGATGCAGGGGAGATCGAAGGGCAGGGCTTCCTCGCGCTGGAGCTCATCGACGGTCGCGATCTCGGCGCGCTGTGGGGGCGGCTGGTGGCACTCGAGCGGCGTGCACCAGTGCCGGCCGCGCTGGCGATCGCCTATGGCGTAGCGGAGGGGGTCGGCCAACTCCATCGCCATGGGGTGCGCCAGGTGGCCCTATCGCCCTCTTTAGTGCTACTGACCTTTGCCGGTGAAGTGAAGGTCGCCTCCTGGGGCCTCGTCTCCGATTCCTCGACGTGGGCCGGTCACGTCGCGCCGGAGATCGTTGCGGGCGGAGATCCCGACACGCGCTCCGATATCTGGGCGATCGGCGCGCTGCTTTGGGAGCTGGTGGCAGGCCGGGCGCTACCCCGTCAAGCGGGGCGACAGCGGCTCGTGCCCCCGTCACGTCTTGGCGCTGGCTCGGCGGCGATCGATGAGCTCCTGCTGCAGGCCCTCGACGGGGATCCGGCCAAGCGCTATCCCACCGCCGATGCACTGGCCGAAGCGCTACTCGACTTGGCGGCGGACGTGGGCATGGAGGGGATCGGCGAACTCCTCGGGGAGCTCTGGTTGCCCGACGAGATCCGTTTCGAACGGAGCGAGCTCGACCGACTCCGCGCCGAGGAGCTGCAGCGCCGGGGACCGGCCACGGAAAAGCAGCCGCTCTTGGGCTTCGATGGAGAGGAGGAGTTCACCGCGCCCGGCTATCCCAAGGAGACGCCTTCGGTACCGTCCTTTCAAAGCGAAGAGACCACCGAGCGTAATTTGCTCGACTCCGGCCCCTATCCTGAGATCACCGAGGAGAACACTACCCCCAGCGCCGACTTCTATCTCGGTCAAGTGATCGAGGGGCGCTATCGCGTGGAGTCGATCATCGGTCAGGGTGGGATGGGCTGGGTCTACGAAGTGGAGCACATCGAGATCGGCAGGCGGCTGGCGCTCAAGGTGTTGGCACCGCAGTTTTCCCAACAGCCCGATCTGGTCGCGCGTTTTCGGCGCGAAGCGCGGGCGGCCTCGATGATCGGCCACCCCAATATCGTCGATATCACCGATTTCGGTACTACCGAGGATGGCAGCGTCTACTTTGTGATGGAGCGGCTGGAGGGGATCGAGCTCGGGGAGGTGTTGCGGGCCGAGAATCGGCTGACGCCTGAGCGGGCTGTGCATGTTGCCATACAGATGTCACGCGCGCTCGCCGCCGCACACGCGGCTGGAATCATCCATCGTGACCTCAAGCCGGAGAATGTATTTCTCATCACCCGCGACGGCGACGCCGACTTTGTGAAGATTCTCGACTTTGGCGTGGCCAAAGCGCCTGAGAGTGCCGTGCTGCGCAAGTTGACGACTCCCGGGCTGGCGATGGGAACGCCTGAATACATGGCGCCCGAGCAGGCGGCAGGCCTGGCGGCTGATCCGCGTTCGGATGTCTACTGCATCGGGGCAGTGCTCTACGAGATGCTCACCGGGCGTCGGCCCCACGTCGGTGAGAGCGTCATGGAGATCCTCTCTCGCAAGGCGACCGACTCGGTGCGCCCAGTGCGCGAGCTCAGCCCCGAGGTGAGCGTGAGCCTGGATCGTGTGATCATGTCCTGCCTCGAGCGCGATCCCGAGCAGCGACCACAGAGTATGAATGCGCTCGAGTATGAGCTCCGTAAGAGCACCAAAGGGCGGGGCGCTGCCATTGGCGCACTGCTCGGGTTGAAGGGCACGACCGGACCCGGACTGCAGTGGCGCGGTGCGCGCGAAACGGTACCGATGAAGGAGCTGCCGCGCACCCTGCCGCCGACGATGGCACCCGAACAAGTCGATCAGTTTGCCAGCACAGCGAGTATTCGAGCCGTCGATCCTCCCGCAGAGCCTCATTCCCATCGCTGGAAGGCAGCCGTGGGATTGATCGGTTTGGGATTGCTAGGAAGCGCCTACTGGTTGGGACGGGTGATGACAGATTCCAGCCCACCACCGCCTCACCGTGCCGAAGGCCCCCAGGTCCCAGCGCCTGCCGGCGATGTAGTAGCGCTGCTGGAGTGGGCGGAGCGCGCTGCCGAAGCCGGGCGTTGGACCCGGCCCGCGGGAGACAATGTCAAGGAGATCCTCGAGCGGGTGCGAGCATTGGCGCCCAGCGCATCGCAACTGGCACAGCTTCAGCTCAAGGCGGAGACCGCCTTGCGGGCGCGGGTGGCCGGGGCGATGGCCCGTCATGAGTGGGATCAGTCGATCCTCGACAGTCGAGCACTGCTGGAGTTTGTTCCCGACGATGAAGCAGCTCGGCGAGGACTAGCGGCCGCCTTCGCCGAGCGCGCTCTGCACCATCTCGGTCGACCGAGCGCTTTGGCAGATGCCACCAGCGCCGTTGAGTTTTCTCCTCAGGATGCTGCGACCCATCTGGCGCTAGCCGAAACCCTGCTCTCGCTCCATCGCTATGCCGACGCCGCGCAGGAATATCGGCGGGTACTGGCGATCCG
>JAHFDT010000291.1 GCA_023248875.1 Myxococcales bacterium
CTCTTACCCGAACGTCGCTCAAAACGCAGCTATCCACGCAAGGTAAAGCTCAAGATGAGCAACTACGATCTCAAACGGCCGTCACCGACGAGAAATGATCGTTAACCGACTGGCATTGCTGCTAGTGTCCTGTCTCAGAAATTCGCGCCATATATCGGCGAGGATGTTTCGTTCCTGCCGAGGCGCGAGGAGGGCGAATACTGGCGGTATTCAACCGACGAGCAACGACGGTAGGGACGAAAGGGACCGGCGAGATATGGCGCGAATTTCTGAGACAGGACACTAGGACGAATGAGCTGAATTCCCGAGTGGCGTTCGAGCCTCGCGAGCTATAACCAGCGTCATGGAAGAGTTCGCCCCTGATCCACACCCGCATCCATGGGATCAAACGGGCGCGCTGGCGGTGGCAGCAGTGCGCGCGCCAACTGCAAGAGGCGTCCGCACTCGCGCTCGGGAAGTTCGCCAGCCAGCTCCAGCGCGGGACCCTTTTGCGACAGCTGCACCCCATCGAGTAGCCCGCCGATGCCGAACAGCATCCCCTGCGTGCGCCACCGCTCGCGTGCCTGGGGCCAATCGGTGGCGAAGCGTTCCGCCTCGGCCGCCTCTGTAAACTGCAGCTTGATCGTGATGCGCGGGACGGCATCGGCAGTGGCCGCCAGGGCCAGCGACTGCGGCGTTGGCAGCGTCACCAGCCGAAGGAGCGCTCGAAGGTCGTTGATCGTGACCAGTAGCACCGGCGCTTCAGGGGTCGGGGCCAGCTGATCGAACTCTTGCAGATCGGCCAGCCATTGCGCATCTGAGGAAGAGCTGCCCCCGTCGGGCGCGCCCTCCAAACGTGTTGCACCGTCGGGCTGGACCAAAATCGACAGGTCGGGCGCGAGATGGCGCAGGACCCGTGGATCCCAGGCGGGCGGCGTGCGATTCTCGATCGCCACGCGTACCCGTTCGGCATCCGCATAGCGCGCCGCCAAAAAGGTGGCCGTGATGCTGCGTGGATCGTTCGTCGCAATCAGCAGTGCATCGATGTCGTCGATAGGATGGAGCCCCGTGCCCCCCAGCAGGTTGTAGGCGTCGGGCAGCACTTCGAGCAGCTCTTCGACCGCACGGCGATGCATCGATGCGCGCAACCGGTCGGTATGGAGGAGCACGACGATCCTTGCCCCCACCGGCGCATAGTGGCTGAGGTCGGCGGTCGGCGGCGGTGAGGGCGAAGCGCTCCTCTTCGGCATCGGCCCCATCCCCGGGGTGAACGGGGCGGCCGGCGTGGCCTTCGGGCGCGGCCTCGGGGGCGCCTGCGGCTCGAGGGGCTTCGAGCGATGTGCTGGCTCCGTCGGTTTTTCGGCCCTACCGAGTAGCCGCTGCGGTGGCTTCAACTCAATCGGAACCGTTGCGGAGAGGTGCCAGTCGAGTGGTGGCCGCCATACCATGAGGAGGGGCAGCGCGTGCAATAGCGCCGAAGCCAATCCAGAGAGCGCCAGCGCACGCATGCTCCTTCATTACAACGGTCCGCTCGAACCGACAACGGTCCGCTCGAACTACCAAGCCGGCGGCGTGTCCGAAATCCGGACAGTGTCCGCCTGCCGGACGAAAAGCCAGAGCGCTGGTGCGGAAGTCCGCGTGAGCAGCGAACTCTGCCTCGGCACGCGCCCTGCTAAGGCAACGGTTCGGCTGTCACAAACCGAAAGGAGAAAACCATGGATCAACTCAATGAACCACTGGAAGCCGAACGCAAGAGCTACAAGGTCGTCTACACCATCGTCGACCGCGGCCAGGACAAGAAGCCGATTTGGCTTCGCATCGGGGCCGCCTTCGTCAACCGCGACCAGTCGCTCAATGTCCGGCTGGACGCCTATCCCCAAAACGGCACGCTTCATATCCGCGACTATGTGCCGCTCGAGGAGTTTCGCAGTCGTATGCGAGAGGAGCCGGCCAGTCTGCATCGTCCTACCGTAGGTGCAGCATGAGCGGCGCTCGACTTCTACTGTTGGCAGGGCTGCTTTCGACTGGCAATGCCCTCGCGATTCCGACGGCAGCGCCCGCCGCTACGGCAAGATCTCGGACCGTGATGCGCGGCCAACTCAATCTCAACGACGCCGACCAAGCGGCGCTCGAGCAGCTCCCTGGCATCGGCGAAACCAAGGCCCTGCGAATCATCGAATACCGTCGGAACCACCCGTTTCGCCGCATCGAAGAGTTGACCAAGGTCAAAGGAATTGGGCGCAAGACGGTGGCGCGGCTCAAGCCCTATCTGGCCATCGCGGGGCCCACTACGCTGCACGCAGAGCAGTGAGGGCCGAGCCCGATCGGCCGCAGGCGCGATCCGTGACCGCGTCGGCGGCCGATCGGGCGGTATTCCTTCTGCAGCGAGTAGACCGGTGCAGGCAGCACGGTCAGATTCTCAAGGCCCGGCGGGCCAAGGCGCGAGCAAGCCGTCGACGATTGAGCTGCCCGCGGCGCAGCACCCACAAGCGCACCGCTCGCCCCGCGGACCAGTGAATCGTCCACCAGGTCGCAACTCCGAGCGGTATCGCCGCGATGCTCAAAACGGTCGACCAGGGGCGCGCCCAGCCGGCGGCGATTCGTAGAGCCCCTCCGGCCACCACTGGCCCGAGCAAGATCGCCATCACCCGCACAATCATTCCGCGGCGGGCGCCGTATTGCAGGCGGATGTAGCGCCACATGGTCGACGGCAGCTGCTGGGCCTCTTCGCCAAACGGATCGCGCAACTCACCGCCACAATCTTCGCAAAAACGGCCGCCCGCCCAGGTCGATTGGCAACCGGTGCAAATCTTGATCACGAACGGACCATGCCGCCCAGCCAGGGAAAGATCAAGCTCGCCTTTCGCACACTGAATTGGCTATCGTCCTGGTGTGAGCTGGGACCCGGTGAACCGGCTGTTGACC
>JAHFDT010000121.1 GCA_023248875.1 Myxococcales bacterium
GAACCGGGTCCCTGGCCGCCATCGCCCTCGAAAAAACCGGTGGGAAAGGCGTCGAGCTTGGAAGCTTTCGCTTTGAGCTTACGCACGAGTTCGTCAGGTGGATCACCGGCGTCGAGCAGATCGACCAGCAGAGGATTCTTGGCGCGGTCGATCTGTGCGTGCAGAGAATCGCGCAGCGTTTCGAGCGTGGTGAGATCGGCGTAGAGCCATTTGCGGGCGGCGAAAAAGGCCTTTTCGGCCCGGACGTCGTAGGCCACCATCGCCAAGAGATCCGGGGGCAGCTGCTTGAGGCGGGCGGTGAGATCGGCGGCGAAGCGCAGGTTGGCGGCGCGGTCGGGGCTTTCGATGGCCACCTGCAGCGCCTGCGTCGCGCCGATTTTCGCGCCGGTGCGCTTGAGCTCTTCGACGGCCGGATCGCGCGAAGGGAGAAGCTCGGCAAAATTGGTCCGCAGCTCCAGCTTCGCAGCGGTGAGAGCAGCCAGAGCGCTTGCCGTCAGAGCCACCAGCAGGATGGCGCGGCAATGGTTCCACAGCCAATCGCAATAGGCGTCGAGGAGGGTGCGGCTGCGATGCGATTGCGACGGTGGCAAGGCGAAAAACCTAGCACGGCTTGCCCCCTCACGCGACGTTGCAATTGGGTGGGCGAGCGATTAACAATGCGAACCATGTCCCTGGCAAGACGAGCGGTGGTCCTCGGCGGAGGCGTGATGGGCTGCGCGGTCGCGCTCCGCCTGGCGCAGCGGGGTCTCCAGCCGCTGGTGCTCGAGCGCAGCGTGCCGGGCGCAGAGGCTTCGAGCGCGGCCGCCGGCATCCTGGCGCCGCAAAAGGAGGTCGATGGTCCCGGCCCCCTGCTCGAGATGGCGCTCGCGTCACGGGCACGTTTTCCGGCCCTGGTGGCGGAGCTCCAGGCGGCGACAGGGATGGATATCGGCTACCGGCTCTCGGGGGTGCTGGTGCTGGCGGATGGGGAGGGCGCAGCGGCCCTCGAGGAGCGTGCGGCTTGGCAGCGGCGGATCGGGTTGCGCGTGGAGCTGCTTTCCGCCGCGGAGGCGAAGCGGCTCGAACCGGCGCTCGGCGAGCATACGGTGGCGCTACGGCTGGCGGAGGAGGGGCAGGTCGACCCTCCGCAGCTCATGCGGGCGCTCCAGCTGGCCGCCGCGCGAGCGGGAGCAGAGTTCGCCACCGCTTATGTGCGGCGCGTGCACCACGATGGGATCACCGTGCGCGGCGTCGACGTCGAAGGGGAGACCATCGAAAGTCCGATCGTGGTGGTGGCCGCGGGCAGCTGGTCGGGGCTGGTCGATGGCGCGGCGCTACCCGCTCGCGCGGTCCGGCCGATCCGAGGCCAGATGGTGGAGCTTGAGACGCGCCCGGCGCCGTTCCAACATGTGCTGTTCGGTCATGCGGGCTATCTCGTGGCCCGCAGCGACGGGCGGATTGCGGTCGGATCGACCATGGAGGAGGTGGGCTTTCGCAAGGAGGTGACCGCCGCGGGGCTGGAGCGACTTCTCAGAATGGCGTGCCGCTTGGTGCCAGCCCTGGCGGAAGCTCCGGTGCGCCGGTTTTGGGCCGGTTTTCGCCCCGCCACCGAAGATCGCCTGCCCTTCCTCGGTCCCACGCCCATCCGCGGGCTCCACCTGGCCACCGGCCATCTGCGCAATGGCATTTTGCTGACGCCGATCACCGCCGACGCGGTCGTCGCGGCGATCGTGGGTGAGCCGCCGCCGATCGATCTAGCCCCCTTTTCGGTGGCGCGGCTCGCGGTGTAATCATGGCGACGTTTGTTGGGACCGGCACCCGCTACTACGGGCGCGATCGTCCGGAAGCCGATGGCAGCTACGTCGCGACTTCGTTTCTTGTGCTCTTTTTCATCCCGCTCTATCCGCTGCATACCGAGCGGGTAAAATACCACGGCATGGCGCGCCGGAGGCCCCACTATGAAATCGTCTGCTACTACCCGCTGCGCTGGTCCCAGGCGCGGTCGATCCTCCTGCGCGGGTGGGCCACCCTATCGGCACTGTTGGTCGCTGCGGCGGTTCTGACCTGGGTCCGCTCCGCCCATGCCGCTCCACCGCCCGACTTCTTGCGCAGCTACGCGGTAACCCGTGGCTTTCAGCTGGGTCGGCCGGTGCAGCCGCGGCCGACGCCCGACGGGAAAGCGGTGCTCTTTCTGCGATCGTTGCCGCGGTCGCCCGAGCTCTCGCTCTACGAGTACTCGACCGAGTCGGGTGCGACGCGCGAGCTGGCCGCTCCGGCGACGATTCTGCGCGGTGCGGCCGAGCAACTGTCCTCGGCAGAGCGCGCCCGTCGCGAGCGGATGCGCCAGACCCTGCGCGGCTTTGCCTCCTTCGAGCTGTCGCACGACGGTGCCGCCGTACTCTTGCAGCTTTCTGGGCGGCTCTATCTTTTGCAGCGTCGCGATGGCCAGGTGCGCGAGCTGCCGACGGGCGCTGGGCTGGCGATCGATCCCCACCTATCTCCCGATGGGCGCAAGGTGGCCTACGTGCGCGAGCGCGATCTCTATGCCCTCGATCTGGCGACAGGGCACGAGCAACGCCTGACGCAATCCGGCGATTCGCACATCACGAACGGCCTCGCTGAATTTGTCGCGCAGGAGGAGATGGACCGGCACTCCGGCTTCTGGTGGGCACCGACCAGCGATGCGCTGGCGTTTGAAGAGGTGGATGGGCGCGGTGTCGAGGAGCTCTATCTGGGCGACCTCGCCCACCCGGAGGCGCCGCCGGTGGCGACGGCCTACCCGCGTGCCGGGCGAGCCAATGTGGTCGTCCGGATCGGCCTGGTTTCGTTGCGCGAAGGCACCCCTACATGGATGGAATGGGATCGGGCGCGCTATCCCTATCTGGCCTCGGTGGTTTGGCAGCGTGGCGGGCCGCTGACACTGGTCGTCGAGAGTCGTGATCAGCGTGAACTGGTCGTGCTCGCCGCAGAAAAAGAGGGGCACACCCACGCCCTGCTGACGGAGCGCGATGCGGCCTGGCTCAACCTCGACCAGACGGTGCCGCGCTGGCTCGAAGATGGCAGCGGCTTTCTCTGGTCGAGCGAGCGGGAAGGTGCCTGGCAGCTCGAGCTCCGTCGAAAAGACGGGCAGCTTGTGCGCAGACTGGTGCGCGATCCCGGTTACGCCGGGCTGGTCCATGTCGACGATGCCGCCGGGCAGGCCTTTTTCATCGGATCGTCGGAGCCGAGCGAAGATCGGCTATTGCGCGTATCGCTCCACGGAGGCGCGCCGGTTCAGTTGACCCAGACCTCTGGTGTGCACCGGGCGGAGTTTGCGCGCCATAGCTCCGTCTACACGGTGACCTCGACCTCGTTGGCGGAGCTATCGCGCACCACGGTTCACCGGGCCGAGCAGACGCTGGGCGAGCTACCGAGTGTGGCCGAGTCGGCACCCTTTGCCGCGCGGGCGGAGATCGTTTCCGTCGGGAGCCAGCAGTTTCGTGTCCTCCTTGTCCGCCCGCACGATTTTGTTCCGGCACGCCGCTATCCGGTGGTCGTCCATGCCTATGGCGGGCCGCACCATCGTCAGGTCGTGTGTGCGCTCGGGCCGCAGCTGCTCCGCCAGTGGATCGCTGACCAGGGCTTTGTCGTCGTTGCCATCGATGGCCGAGGTACACCGCGGCGCGGTCGCTCATGGGAGCGGTCGCTCCAGGGGAGTTTTGGCGACGCCATCCTCGCCGACCAGATTTCGGCGCTCGATGCGCTCGGCGCGCGCTTCCACGAGCTCGATCTCGATCGGGTCGGCATCTATGGCTGGTCGTTTGGCGGCTATCTCTCAGCGCTCGCGCTGCTCCAGCGGCCCGACCGCTTTCGCGCTGCGGTGTCCGGTGCACCCGTGGTCGACTGGCGCGACTACGATACCCACTACACCGAGCGCTATCTCGGTTTACCTGCCGAGAACGCGGCGGGCTATGGGGCCAGTTCGCTTCTGACCCACGCCTCGGCGAACGCCACTCTCGAGCGTCCGTTGCTCCTCATCCATGGTACCAGCGATGACAACGTCTACTTCTTCCATTCGCTCAAGCTGGCCGACGCGCTATTTCGAGCGGGCCGGCCCTTTGAACTGCTCCCCCTCTCGGGGCTGACCCACATGGTGCCCGATCCCATCGTGCAGGAGCGGCTGCAACAGCGGATCGTTGGTTTCCTGGCCCGTGCGCTTCAGTGATCGCCGGTTCGCCGCACGTCGTGATTCTCGGCAGTGGCTATCCGGCTTTGCGCCGACGGGTATGGCGATGAACCTCGATCTCTAGGCGCTTACCGAGCTCATCACGGAGGAGTTCGAGATCATAATGGCTCTGAAGATTCAGCCAGAATTCTGCGGATGTGCCGAAGTAGCGGGACAACCGAAGCGCTGTGTCGGGAGTGAGTCCCCGCTTGCCATGGACGATCTCATTGATACGACGGGGCGGTACGGAAATCTCTTTGGCCAGTCGGTACTGGCTCACTTCAAGTGGTTCGAGAAACTCCTTGGTCAATACTTCTCCCGGATGAATTGGCTTGAGTCGGCTCATGGTTGCTCCTAGTGGTAGTCGACGATCTCCACTTCATGGGCGTTGCCATCACGCCAGATGAAGCAGAGCCGCCACTGGTCATTGACCCGGACGCTGTACTGTCCTTTTCTCTTCCCGGCCAACGCCTCTAGCCAATTCTCGGGAGGCAGCCGGAGGTCCTCGAGGCAGGTTGCCGCATGGAGGAGGAGCAGTTTGCGATAGGCAGTTCGCTGTACATCAAAGGGCAATCGCCGTGAGGGTTTCCGGGCGAAGAGGCTTTCGGTTTCCTTATCCCGAAAACTTCGGATCATTGAAGAATGATAACGTTCTTCGATAATAACGCAAAACGTTAATAGTAGGCCTGCGCGCTTGACTATCCGCTGTTCTGCCGGCGATAAAGGCCCCTCTTTTCGGAGATGCAAATGAACAAGCTGGCACTGTTAGTGGTACTGGCCATCGGAACGATCGCCCACGCGGATGAAGGTATGTGGACCTACAACCACTTTCCCAAGGATCGCGTGCAGCAGAAGTATGGCTTTTCGCCCGACGACAAGTGGCTCGATCATCTGCGCCTCTCTTCGGTGCGGCTCGCGGGCGGCTGCTCGGGTAGCTTCGTTTCGTCGAGCGGCCTCGTGATGACCAACCACCACTGCGCCCACTCTTGCATCGAGCAGCTTTCGACCGCGCAGAAGGACTTTGTCAAAGAGGGTTTCTACGCCAAGGGGGCGGCCGATGAGGTGAAGTGCCCCGAGATCGAGATCAACCAGCTGGTAGAAATCAGCGATGTCACCGATCGCATGCGCCGCGCCACCCAGGGGCTCTCCGACCATAAATACAACGAGGCGGAAAAGGCCGAGATGTCGAAGATCGAGCTCGAATGCGCCGGCAAGGAGGCGCAGAGCCAGCGCTGCGATGTGGTCAGCCTGTACCACGGCGGCCTCTATAACTTGTACAAGTACCGCCGGTATCAGGATGTCCGGCTGGTCTTTGCACCGGAGTTTCCGATCGCCTTCTTCGGCGGCGACCCCGATAATTTCAACTTTCCCCGCTATGATCTCGACGTCTCCTTTCTGCGGGTCTACGAAAATGGCCGGCCCGCCCAGATGGCTCACTACCTTTCCTGGTCCCCCGCGGGGGTCAAGGAGGGCGACCTGACCTTCGTTTCCGGCCATCCCGGCGGCACTTCGCGCCAGCTGACCATCGCCCAGCTCGAGTATCTGCGTGATGTCGCGCTGCCGGAACGGCTCTTCCTGCTGGCTGAGTTCCGTGGCGTGTTGACGGAATTTCAGCGTCGCTCGGCGGAGGCCAAGCGCATCTCCAATGCCGAGCTGTTCTACGTCGAAAACAGCTACAAGGCGCTGCGCGGTCGGCTGGGCGCGCTGCTCGACAAAACCTTTTTCGCTTCCAAAGTCGCTGAGGAGGCGGCGCTGCGCGCCAAGATCGCTGCGCAACCGGACCTTGCGCGCACCTATGGTGGGGCCTGGGATGCCCTTGCGAAGGCGCAGGGTGAGCTGAAAAACATCCGTCAGCCGCTCGCCTACGTCGAGCAGGGGCGGGGGTTCATGAGCGACTTGTACCAGATCGCCTGGACCTTGGTACGGGGCGCGGAAGAGCGCCCCAAGCCGCTCGAAAAACGCTTCCGGGAGTTCCGCGATTCGGCCCTGCCGGCGGTGACGCAAAAGCTCTTTTCCAGTGCGCCCATCTACGACGATCTGGAGATCCTCACGCTCACCTTTTCGCTGACCAAGCTGCGCGAAACGTTGGGCGCTGACCATCCGATCGTGAAGCAGGTGCTCGGCCAGCAGTCGCCGGAAGAGCTGGCCAGCGAGCTCGTCCAGGGGACCAAGCTGCGGGATGTCGCGGTGCGCAAGCAGCTCTGGGAGGGGGGCAAGGCGGCGGTCGATGGGTCGAAGGATCCGCTGATTCTTCTGGCCAAGCGGATCGACCCGTTGGCGCGCGAGGTGCGCCGGCGCTATGAGGATACGATCGAAGCGGCGATCAAAAAGAACAGCGAGCTCGTCGCCAAGGCCCATTTTGCCGTCCAAGGGATGACGAGCTATCCGGATGCGACCTTCACGCTGCGGCTCTCCTATGGGCAGGTCAAAGGATGGCTGGAAAACGGCCAACCGGTGAAACCGCTGACCGATTTTGCCGGCGCTTTTGATCGCGCCACTGGGCGCCCGCCGTTCGATCTACCGGCGAGCTGGCTCGCCGGCAAACCATCGCTGAAGATGGCGACGCCGTTCGATTTCTGTAGCACCAACGATATCATCGGCGGCAATTCGGGCTCGCCGGTGGTCAATCAGAAGGGACAGGCCGTGGGCCTCATCTTCGACGGCAACATCCATTCCCTCGGCGGCGACTACGGCTTCGACCCGGCGCTCAACCGCGCGGTGGCGGTGCATAGCGAAGCGCTCATTCATGCGCTCGACAAGATCTACAAAGCTGACCGGATCGTCAAAGAACTGCGACCCTAATACGCTACACTTCGCCCCATGCCTGACGCGACCGCGGCGATCCTGATCATCGGCGATGAGATCCTTTCCGGAAAAACCCGCGACGAGAATGCGCAGTTCTTGATCGGCGAGCTGCGCGAGCTCGGCGTATCGCTGCGGCGGATCTTGGTGATCCCTGATCGGCTAGAGGCGATCGAAGGTGCGGTGCGGGAGCTCTCGGCGACCTACACCCACGTCTTCACCTCGGGCGGAGTGGGGCCGACCCACGACGATCTGACGATGGCGGGGGTGGCACGCGCCTTTGACACCGAAGTGGTGCGTCACCCGGAGCTGGAGGCGATTTTGCGCGGCTATTACGGCGAAAAGCTCGAGGAGCGCAATCTGCGGATGGCCGATGTGCCGGCGCGCGCCACTCTCCACCGTGCCGAGGGGCTCGCATGGCCCGTCATCGCCCTGGAGAACGTCTACGTCCTCCCCGGCATCCCAGCGATTTTTAAGAAGAAATTCCTGGCCATCCGGGAACGATTTCGGCAGCAGCCCTTTCATCTCACCTGCATCTATACCCGCGATGAGGAGGGGCGCATCGCGGCCCATCTCGACCGGGTGGCGGAGCAGTTTTCTGATGTATCCATCGGGAGTTATCCGCAGATTGTGCCCCATCCCGAGGGCGGATGGCGGGTCAAGTTAACGCTCGAATCCAAGGAGCGCGCGCGGGTGGCCGCGGCGGCGGATGCCCTGTGCACGCTGCTCGATCCCGCTTCCATAGTAAAGGTTGACTCCGCCCAGTAATACCGCCTCCCCTTGATTCGTCGCGTTGCGAGGCCGCCGAGCCCACGGCGGGGCGAGGAGCGAGGCCGCAGGGCTACCTAGAAGGTAACTCAAGGCCGAGCGACGAAGCCTTCGCCGAAGGGATCGGCTGCCGCAGTAGCGATGAATCAAGGGGAGGCGGTATAACGCTGCGACAAGCTCGGGGGGGCCGTGTCATTGAGCAGAGGAGGCCCCCATGCGGAAGTCGATCGTACTGGTCCTTGCTGCTCTCGCGAGCACGGCGGATGGCAAGCCTAAGGTGGCGATCTGCTCATCGGATATGAATAGCGTGCGCACTTCGCTGGTGGCGGCGCTCAATGCGACCGGTGCGTTTGAGACCATCGCCGTGAATACGCCGGTCGACTGCTACTACTACACCCCATCGCTGGCGAAGCTGAAAGAGTATGACGCAGTGCTGTCGTGGGGCTATTATCCGTGGAGCTCGTTGGAGTCGGCCGCCAACACCGGAAGCAACTTGGCCGCCTACGTGGATGGCCCGAGCAACAGCGGCGGCGACCACGGTGTGGTAGAGCTATTCGGCAACTTCGACTATACGCTCTCACCGCTGCAAGGAGCCTGGGCCACCAATAAGTACTCTTGCATCAATCCGGGGGGTGGAGAGCAGACCTACCCGAAAAAGAGCATCAACTTGGCCAGCGCCGATACGTCGAGCGCACTGACCGAAAACATCAACTCGCTCGAGTGCGGCTACACCGCCAAAGGGGGATTGTCGACAGGATCTACCAGCGCGCTCAACTACTCGGATGGCACTCCCGCGATCGCCTACTGCGGGACCGCGGGCCATCGCCGGGTCGCTCTCAACGTCTATCCCAACGGCACCTGGGTCTCCGGCGACTATGTGAAGGCCATCACCAACGCGCTCCTCTACGTCTCGGGCTGGTCGATGCCGCTCAAGGGCACTGTGACGTCGGTGGGCTCGGTGGTGGTCAACTCGGTGTCGGAACCGATCACGGTGACCTACGTGAACCAAGGCGGTCAGACCCTGCAGATCACCGGTGTGACCTTGACCGGGGCGCAGAAGGACGACTACTCGATCCTCACGTCGACGGCTCTGCCGGTTTGGATACCACCCGGTAGCTCGGTCCAGTTCCAGCTGCAGTTCAAGCCGACGGCAGTGGGAGCGCGTACCACCCATCTGAAGTTGACCGTGGAGGGAAAGAACACGGCAGCCGAGGTGGTGCTGACGGGTCAGGGCGTGACCTCAGCGCTCGCGATCCAGCCGATGCCGATCCACCTCGGGGGGTGCAAGGCGGGCAGTTCGAAGACCAAGGATATTCTGATCACAAACAAAGGACAGGGGGCGATCACCCTCGGCAGTGTGGCCGTTTCAGGCGCAGCCTTTGCCATCGCCGGCCAGCCCGCCCTGCCGGCCAGCCTCCAGTCCGGCGATAGCGTGACCCTCACCCTTCGGCTATCCCCCACCCAGAATGGCCTCACCACAGGGACGTTGACCCTCTCAGAGATCTCCGGCGATGCGACGCCGAAGATCATCTATCCCATCGATGGCTACGGCGGGGATCCGCAGATCGCGCTGAGTCTGCAGAGCGTTGGGATGGGCGCCGTGGATGTCGGTGCGAGTGCATCGCAGACGGTCACGCTTAGCAATGGCGGCGATGGCGATCTGGTCATCAGCTTGATGGAGCTGCAGGGCGATGGGTTCTCGATGAGCCCGGCGCTGCTCACTGGAGTCGAGGCGCACAGCAGCGTGCCGATCAAGATCGTCTTCGCTCCCACCAAGGCGGGAATGCATTCCGGAACGATCACCCTGGCCAGTAACGCCGGCCCGAAAATGATCACACTCAGTGGCAAGGGTCTGCTCGGCGTCCTCCAAGCCGCACCGGCGATGGTCAACTTTGCCAAGGTGCGCATGGGCAAGGAGTCGGTGGCGCAGACTGTGACGCTGAGCAACGGCGGCGACGGCAGCCTGGTGGTCAAGAGCATCCTGATGGGCGCAGGCTTCAGCAAGGTCAGCGGCCCGCAGCTGCCCCAGGTTCTCAAGCCGAACGAAAAGGTCACCTTGGGTGTGGCCTGCAGTCCGACGATGCTGGGACCCGCAACGGGGATTGCCGAGATCGAAACCAGCGTGGGCAAGGCGCAGGTGGCGCTGGCCTGCGAGGGGATCGGCCCATCGCTGGTGGTCTCGCCCAAGACGGCGGACTTCGCGCTCGTGCCCATCGGGACCACGTCAGATTCGGTCTCTGTCACTTTGCTCAACAACGGTACTGACGATCTCAAGGTGAACAGCATCAAGATCTTGGGTTTGGATCAGGGCGACTTTGTGGCCTTCGAGATGCCTCCGATGCCCTTCCCGATCCAGCCAGGCGAGACGCAGCTGTTCAAGGTGACCTTCAACCCCTCCAAGCACGAGGCGGAGGGCGCCAAGATCGTCATCGATTCCGATGACCTCACGAGCCCGGCCGTGGAGATCCCGCTTTGGGGCAAGGGCGCCCAGCTCGGCGCTTCGGTGAACCCGGCTCTGGTGGACGTGGGGCTCGTCGGGGTGGGACTGTCGGGGATGAAGTCGATGACGATCAGCAACACGGGAGATCTTCCGCTCGCTCTCGTGCCGACCCTCGCCGGGCCGGGCGGGCCGCGGTTCACGATCGACCGGGCGGGGGTGATCATGGTCGACGCAGGTCAGTCGACCCTCGTAGGGGTGATTTTCACCCCGAGCGCCCAGCAGGTAGAGCTGGCGACACTGACGCTGATGTCGTCGAAAGCGCTGCCGGTCGTGGTGTCGCTCAAAGGCACTGGGACGCCACCTCCGCTGCAGCTCAATCGCGACCTCATCGATTTCCAGCTGGTTCCGGTCCACTCGGCCTCTCAGCCGGAGGTGGTCAAGGTCACCAACCTCGGCGGTGAGCCGCTGGCGATCGAAGAGATCCGCTCGAGCGATCCGCAGTTCAAGATCGACGCCTCGGCCACCGCAAAAATCCTGGGCAAGCAGGAGACGACTCAGTTTGCAGTCACCTTCAGCCCGTTGGGACAGCGTCCGGCGATGGGGCAGATCCGAGTCCTGATCAAGGGTTCGCCGCTCATGGCGACGGTCAGCGTGAAGGGCGAAGGCGCGGCGCCCGCGGGCTGCTCCATCGCCCCGACTTCATCGGGCAATAGCGGGATCTGGGGGGTGCTCCTGCTGTTGGGAGTGTGCTTGCGTTCGCGTGTGCGGAGCTAACGCGCCGCCGCACACTCCTCGGTTGAGTGGTATCGGGCCACGCGATACACTCGCATCCGATGAGCGACCCGGTCTTCTACAAACACCCGCTCGCTTGGGTCGAAACCAACGATATTGGCGCCGGCACCCGCGTGTGGGCCTGGTCCCACGTGATGGACGGAGTGCGGATCGGCAGCCAGTGCAACATCGGCGAACACTGCTTCATCGAAAAGGGCGTGGTTCTGGGCGACCGTGTGACGGTCAAGAACGGCGTCGCGGTGTGGGAAGGTGTGACGGCCGAGGACGATGTTTTCCTCGGGCCCAATGCGGTGCTCACCAATGACCTACGTCCGCGGAGTAGGGTGTACCATGACCACGTCGTCCCGACGCTTCTCAAGCAGGGGGCCTCCGTGGGCGCCAATGCGACCTTGATTTGCGGGGTGACTCTCGGGCGTTATGCCATGGTCGGCGCAGGGTCGGTGGTGACTAAGGACGTCCCCGATTTTGCGCTCGTCATCGGGAACCCAGCCCGTCTGCGTGGCTTCGTGTGTGCCTGTGCCGAAAAGCTCGCGTTTCGC
>JAHFDT010000122.1 GCA_023248875.1 Myxococcales bacterium
GCTTCCTCGGCATCGGCGCGCGCTCGAGCCACGGCAAGCACTACGCCTTCCTCGGCGAATGGGCGAGCCTCTACTCCTTCCAGTTCTTCCCCGAGCGCACCGCGCCCGATCTCTACCTCGGCAGCGACAAGCTATTCTTCAACTCGGTGCAGTCGGGAAACACCGCCACCAGCGAAGTCTCGGTCCAGAATGTTGGCACCAACACGCTCGCCATCCCTTCGATTGCCGTCACGGGCAATTCCAGCTTCACCGTCGATCAAAGCCAGCTGGCACTCGCGCCAGGCGGGCAGGGCAAGCTGAAGGTGAGCTACCTGGCCTCGAGCAAAAAGGATGAAACCGCCACGCTCACGCTCAAATCGGACGATCCGGGCGAGCCGGAGATCACCGTCGCGCTCAGCGGAAACCCAAGCGGCCTCACCGTCGGCAGTACGCTGCCCAGCATCACCCTCACGACCCCGGGCAACACGCAATGGTCATCGTCCCAAACCCAGGGCGTACTGGTACTCTCCTACTTTGCCACCTTCTGAGCGGTGTGCGGCCAGGAGTTTCCTGGCCTCGAAAACGACATCTACCAGGCGTACAAGGGCAAGGGCCTTACGGTGGTCGGCATCAACCCGGGCTGGAGCCCCACCAGCCCCAAAGGGGACGACCTCATGGCCATCCAGCGCTTCGCCGACCAGGGCCACGTCACCTTCCCCGTAGGGCTCGACAATGGCAACAGCTACCAGTAGTTCTCAGGGGGATTCGGCTCATCGATCTCGCCCTTTCCGGTCGATGTCATCGTCGGCAAGGACAAGAAGATCGCCTACGTCGCGCTCGAGTACAATGCGACCGCCATGATCGCCGTGATCGAACAGCTGCTCAAGTAGCCATTGACAGTGCCGAGGGAACGATCTACCAGCCATTGACTCGCGGGCGCCCGGCCCCACATCCAGCACCCCGCCCGCCAGCCACTGCGATGCTGATCGTCCCCGGCCACCAAGCTTTGCCACGCCCACTGCGGGCGCCCGCCGTGGCGATCGGCAATTTCGACGGCGTCCACCGTGGCCACCAGCGACTGTTCGAAGAGATCCGCGGGCGCGCCGCGGCCCGCCAGGCAGAAGCGGTGGTGCTCACCTTTGAGCCCCATCCCGCCAAGGTGTTGGCGCCGCGCTTCGCGCCGCCGCTCATCTGCACTCCCGCGCGCAAACTCGAGCGCATTGCCGCCGCCGGTCTCGACGCCTGCGTGGTGGAACCGTTTGACGCCGCGTTGGCCGCGCTTTCCCCCACCGAATTCGTCGACCAGGTGATCGTTCGTGCCCTCGGTGCACACGAACTCTGCATCGGCTACAATTTCACCTTCGGTAAGGGGCGCGCGGGCGACGCGAAACAGCTCGCTGCGCTCGGCCGGAGCCGCGGCTTTGACACCGTCATCGTCGAGCCGGTGACCATCGATGGCATCGTCTGCTCCTCCACCAAGGTGCGCGAATTCGTGCTGGCCGGCCGCATCGACGGGGCCACGCTGCTGCTCGGCCGGGCACCCGAAATCGAAGGCATGGTCATCCGCGGTGCCGGCCGCGGTCGCACCTTGGGCATCCCCACCGCCAATCTGCGCCCCGAGACCGAGCTCCTCCCCGCGCCCGGAGTCTACGCCGGCTGGGCCGAGCTGCCGACGGGAAAGCGCCACCGCGCCGCCATCAACCTTGGCACCAACCCGACCTTTCAGCCTACCGGCGCCCTCCACGTCGAAGCGCACCTCATCGGCTTTTCCGGCGAGCTCTACGACTCCCGTTTGCGACTCGGCCTCTTGCGCCGTCTGCGCCCCGAACAGCGCTTCTCGTCGGCCGAAGCGCTGATCGCGCAAATCAAGAATGACATCGCCGAGGCGAGCGCATGAACAATTCGTCGCGCTTTCATACGCACCCGGCCGAGCACCAGACCGAAGAGATGGCGCGCCGCTACTTCGCCGAAGGGCTACCCGATCGCGCTGCCGAGATCTGCCGCCAGCTCCTGGCCCTGCATCCCGGCGACGCGGGGCTGCGCGAGCTGCTCCTGCAGGCCGAGGCCGCCATCGCCACCGCGCGGCAAGGTCGACTGCCGCCTCTGCCAGCCACGGACGAACCGCACGGCATGCTCGATCTCGAGGAGCTACCGGAAGCCTATGGCATCGACGAATGTGAGCTCATCGCGCGCGATCCTTTCCATCTGTTTGCCTATTGGGAGGTGACCGCCGCAACGCTGGATGCAGCCCGCCACCAGCTCGGCGACGAAGGGGCGCAGGCGCAGCTTATCCTGCGGCTGTTTCTCGCCAGTGGCGCCGCGACCCGCGAGCTGCGTGATCTGGCGCTCGGAGAGGCCCGCGGTCGCCGCTATTTACCTGCGCCCAAGCCCGGCACGCCCGTGCGCGGCGCGGTCGGTCTGCTGTCGCCTTCGGGCCTCTTCATCCCGCTCGCCCATTCGCACGGACTTCGCATTCCCCCGTCGGAGATGGCCTCGCCCGATCTGCGCGCCGCCTGGATGGAGGTGGCACCCGCTCGCACGGTCGGCCAGGAGCGCGAGCCGGTGCAGATCGTCCGTGGCCCCGAACGGCCTCAGCCGCCCGAACGCGGCCCGCAGCTGCCGCGCTGGCGCCCCGGGGTGATTTCCTATTCGTCGAAATCGGGAAACCACTAAACCATGTCCCGTGGCTACCTAGCGATCGTACTCCACGCGCACCTGCCGTTTGTGCGCCACCCCGAACATCGCTATTTTCTCGAGGAGAACTGGCTCTACGAGGCGATTACCGCCACCTATTTGCCCCTGCTCGAAGTTTGGCAGGGGCTGCAGCGCGACCGCGTGCCGTTTCAGGTCACGATGTCGATCTCGCCGCCGTTATGCTCGATGCTGCAAGACGACCTCCTCAAGCAGCGCTACGCCGCCTACCTCGATCGCCTGTTGCGCCTGGCGGCCGACGAGCGGCGCCGTACCGCTGGCGATCCAACCTTCCAGCGTCTGGCTAATTACTATGGCGAACGCTTTTCCCGTCTCAAGACCCTCTACGACCGCATCTCGGGCGATCTCATCGGCGCCTATCGCCAGCTCCAGTTCGATGGCTGCCTCGAGCTCATCACCGTTGGTGCTACCCACGGCTATCTCCCGGTCATCCGCCAACCCGAGGCGCGCCGCGCACAGATCGAGGTCGCCTGCGAAAACTATCACCGCGCCTTTCACCGCCACCCGCGCGGCATCTGGCTGCCCGAGTGCGGCTTCGCTGAAGGCGCCGATGAGCTCCTCGCCGACGCCGGGCTGCGCTTCTTTTTCATGGATGCGCATGGCCTCCTCCACGGACGCCCGCGACCGCCGCTCGGTCTCCACGCGCCCGCTTTCACCCCATCGGGCGTCGCCGCGTTTGCGCGCGATATCGAATCCTCCAAGCAGGTCTGGTCGGCCGCCGAGGGCTACCCCGGCGACGGCGCCTACCGCGACTTCTACCGCGACCTCGGCTTCGACCTGCCGCTCGCCGACATCGCGCCCTACATCCATCCCGACGGCATCCGCGTCCACACCGGCTTCAAATACTTTCGTGTCACCGGTGGTGGCATCGATCTGGCCCACAAGCTGCCCTACGATCCCGACCTCGCCCGCCAGCGGGCCGCCGATCACGCCGGCAACTTCCTGTTCAACCGCGAGCGGCAGATCGAACACCTCGCCGGTCAGATGGACCGCAAGCCCCTCGTCGTCTCGCCCTACGACGCCGAGCTCTTCGGCCACTGGTGGTTCGAAGGACCGCAGTTTTTGGACTTCCTCCTCCGCAAGATCGCGTTCGACCAGACCACCGTCGCGCTCATCACGCCGTCGAATTATCTCGCGGAATACCCCACCAACGCTGTCGTCGAGCCCTCGCCCTCGTCGTGGGGCGACGGCGGCTACAGCTCGGTCTGGGTCGATCCTTCGAACGACTGGATCTACCGCCACGTTCACCGTGCCGAAGCGCGTATGCACGAGCTTGCCGCCATGCACCGAAATGGCGCCGACCCGCTACGCCGCCGCGCCCTCAACCAGGCCGGCCGCGAGCTGCTCCTCGCCGAATCATCCGACTGGGCCTTCATCATGAAAACCGGCACCTCGGTGCGCTACGCCGTCGACCGCGTCAAAGCCCACCTCGCCCGCTTCCGCCGCCTCGACCGCGAGCTCTCCGCCGGCTGGATCGACGAAGGCTGGCTCGCCGATCTCGAAGCGCGCGACAATATTTTTCCCGAGCTCGACTACCGGAAGTGGGCTTAGTACTATCGAACGCTTTGAACGCCGTCCGTCGCCGGTGGGATCCTGGACTGTTACCCTTGAATGCCGCATCATCTCCCTATGAGCCGTCAGCCGAAGGCGCAACCGGCGACTTACGCGGACCTCCTGCGCGTTCCGGAGCACCTCGTCGCCGAGCTCATCGACGGCGAGCTGGTCACTAGCCCCCGTCCAGCGCTGCGCCACGCTCGTGCCGCCAGCATGCTCGGCGTGGTGATCGGCGGCCCGTTCGGCATTGGCAGCGGAGGTCCGGGTGGCTGGGTTATCCTCGATGAGCCAGAGCTGCACCTGGGTGACAACGTGCTGGTGCCCGACCTGGCGGGTTGGCGCCGCGAGCGAATGCCGCAGCTTCCTGACGCGGCCTACTTGACGTTGTCGCCCGACTGGGTCTGCGAAGTGGTGTCGCCAGCGACAGGTGCGCACGACCGCGCCGACAAGCTCCCGATCTACGCCCGAGAGGGTACCGGCCATGCCTGGCTGGTCGATCCGTCGCTTCAGACGCTAGAGGTCTTCCGCCGCGAGGGCGACCGGTTCTGGACCCTGCTAGCGACCTTCGTCGGCGACCGCAAGGTGCGCGCCGAGCCGTTCGACGCGGCTGAACTAGACCTCGCGCTCTTGTGGGCTCGTTAGCCGCAGGCGCTGGGGATCAAGCCAACTAACCAGCCCACCACTCCGGGCGCAGGTCACACCTACGGGCCGACCGCGTAGACTTTCCCATCCTCTGAACCGAAGTAGAGCAGACCATTGGCACCGAGCGCAGGGGAAGACCGTACTGCGCCACCCGTCGCAAAGGACCATTTCTTAGCTCCCGTGGCGCCATCCAGGGCGTAGACAGAGAAATCATTGGAACCCACATACAGCGTCCCATCGGCTCCGATCGCGGGTGCTCCCTCGATGTTGTCCCCCGTCGCAAAGGACCATTTCTTGGCCCCGGTAGTTGGATAGAGGGCATACACATTGTGATCAGTGGAGCCAATGTAGATCGTGCCGTCGGATCCGATCGCCGGGGAAGCCGTCCCCACGCTATTGCCCATCGTGAACGACCACTTCTGCGCGCCCGTCGCCCCGTTGAACGCATAGACTTTATGGTCGTTCGAACCGACGTAAACGGTCCCATCTCCGCCGATCGCCGGTGAGGAGCGCACCATCCCTTGCGTGACAAAGGACATCTTGTGCGTGCCGTTCGCGCCGTCCAGGGCGTGGAGTTGTTTGTCGTTGGCCCCAATGTAAACGGTCCCATCCGACTTGACCGCCGGGGAGGAAAATGGCCAATCCAGCATCGAATAATAGGCCCATTTGATTGTTCCAGTAGCCCCGTCGACCCCACGCACCCTGTTATCGATCGATCCGAGGTAGACCGTGCCATCCGCTCCGATCGCCGTGGAACTAGAGGAACCTCGAGCCAAAAACCCAATCTCCCACTTCGTCGCACCCGTCCGCCCATCCAGCGCCTGCATGTGGCCATTGGAGCGACCGAAATAGATCGTACCATCGGAGCCAATGGAGGGCGTGCCGTTGCCCATCGCCATGCTGCCAAGACCTATCCCTGCGTCGACTTTCCACTTGACAGCACCGGTCGCTCCATCGAGGGCGTAGAAATCGTAGGCGCCGATGTAGACGGTGCCATCGGCGCCAATCGCGGGGCTTTCTACCGCCTGGCCGGCTGCGAAGGACCACTTCAGAGTGGCGCTCTTCGGCCCCACATACGGGCTGCGCCCCACGTGCGTCGGGCAACGGCCCCGCATCGGCCAGGGGGCGCCCGCCTGCAGCCCCGGCAGGCTGTCACAATCCGAGGGCGCCATCGCCATATCGGCCAGGGACGATAGATCCGCCGTGGCCATCGCCATATCGCTCTGCGTTCTCTTACCCGCAAGACGGGTCGAATCCTCAGGTTGCGGGGTGATGCAGGAAACACAGAGCCCCAGAACGGTGCCAAGCAGCGTGGGTTTGGTCATCGGTCCCTCCTACCTAACTATTCCGGGAAGCCGACCGAATCCGTCATCGAGCTACTTCAGCCGAGCGATCTCCCGCGCCACCACCACCGAATTCTCACGCGCCTGAACGATGAACAGATCGTCCCCAAAGAAGGCGAGCGCCCCTTCATGATTGAGCTGCCCCGGTAGTTGACCCAGCTGGAGGCCACTGACCTGGGGGACGCCGACCACCGTTCGACTGACCGTGAGAGTCTCGAGGTCGATCCGGCGGATAGTGCTGTCGCCACTCGATACGTAGAGTCGGCCGTAGGCATCCGGCGCGACTTCAGTGGGGGCCTCTAGTTCGCCGCTGATCGTGCTCACTGCGCCGCTCGCCACTTCGATGCGGCGCACCGCTCGGTTCAGAGCGTCAGCGACATACAGAATGCCCTTCCGGTAGGTGAGGCCACGCGGGGCATTGAAGCGCGCCGACCCGCCGGACCCGTCAGCCAACCCCTTGGCGCCGGGCATGCCGACAAGCGTGGTCACCTGCCGCGTCGATAGCGTGATCTGGCGCAGGGTGTGATTGTGCTGATCGGCCACAAACAGATGGCCTGCTTCGTCCACCGCGAGGCCGGTCGGCCCATGAAACGACGCGGTCTCGGCCAGACCATCCGCCGCACCTTCGGTACCCGCCATTCCCGCCAGAGTGGTCACCTGACCCGCTGCGAGATCGATGTCCCGAATCGTTTGGGCGTCAAAATCGGAAAGGTAGATGTGGTTGCCCTTGCAGACCATGCCGATGGGCGTCATGAAGCTCGCCACCGCGAGAGGTCCGTCTTGGCTGCCGGCCATCCCGATGATTCCGGCCACTGTCGACACCTGCCCCTGCTTCGGATCGATCTTGCGAACGGCGTGGTTGTCGGCCACATAGAGTGCACCCGCAGCATCGGCGCAGATCGGTCCGGGGTAGCGAAACCGCGCCGCGACAAGCGTTCCATTGCTCGCACCAGGAGAGGGAGCGGTCCCAGCGATCGTGGAGACCTGCCGAGAATCGAGTGCCATCTGGCGTACCGTATGGCGCGCAAAGTCGGTGACGAGGAGGTGACCTTGGCCATCGAGCGCAATTCCATAGGGCTGAAGAAAAGGCGCGCTCACCTCTTCCCCCTCGGGAGAGCCGGCGAGCGTGCTCACCTGGTGTGTCGCCAGCACCAGGACGCGCACCGCCCGGTTGTTATAGTCGGCGATATAAAGTAGCCCTGCCTTATCGGCAGCGAGGGCGATCGGGTTGTTGAACCGGGCGACCTCGCCCTGGCCATCACTCGAGCCGCTTTTCCCCACCTGGCCCGCTACCGTCGAGACCGTGTAGTCGGCGAGCGTGATCTGCCGAAGGGTCTGGTTGCCCTGGTCGGCGACATAGAGATTCTTGCCATCGGTTGCAATGCCCGAAGGAAATTGAAACTGCGCCGCTTGCCCTAGACCATCGGCGCTGCCGGGCTGGCCATTGCCGGCGATGGTGAGCACTTCGCCGGTCGTGAGCACCAGCTTGCGGATCGAGTGGTTGAATTGATCGGTGAAATAGAGGTTCCCCTGGCCATCGCCGACCAGAGCCCGGGGCCGGTTGAGGCGCACCGCGCTCCCCGCACCGTCGATATTGCCCGGCACTCCAGGAAGACCGGCCACCAGCGTCACTTGGCCCGTCGCCAGATCGATTTTGCGAAGGGTGCGGTTGCCATTGTCCGCCACATAGACGTTCCCACCTTCGATGCAGGTGCCGGTCGGTCGGTTGAACTGCGCTGCCTGGCCCACTCCATCGGCGGTTCCGTATACCTCGGGAGTACCCGCCAGCGTCGTGACCGCGCCGCTTGCCAGCCACAGCTCGCGGATCAGGTGATTTTCAAAGTCCGCGATAAAAACATGGCCGGCCGCATCCGCCGATAGACCGGCAGGGGAGGACAACCGGGCCGCCGCGCCGATGCCATCGGTGGCACCATTGCCGCCCGGAGCTCCCGTGACCAGCTGCAGCTCCCGCATCTCGGGGGGGGATGGCACCGTATCGCTGCCCAGGTTTTGGACCGTATTGCACGCCATGCAGCCGAGCGTTGCGATCAGTCCGTATCTCATGGGACGGCCTCCTCACGGGGTAAGGGCCCGCGAATCAACAAGTCAGCCACCCTCGCGCCCGATCCGTCCCGGCCGGCTTCGTTACCGGCTGCGGTCCTCGGGTCACATCCGTCAAGGATGCTCCCCTCCGGTCCTCGCCGTCGCCTCGCCGGCCGGGCGCCTCGGCCGCGATCATCGGCTGACTTGTTCATTCGCGGACCCTAACCACTCTTGCGGCTTCAGCCATTCCGATAGTTGCGCCTCTGCCGACCCGGCCGGAAACTTCACGTCGTAGCCCCAGCGCACCTCGGATGGCAGCGACATCAGAATCGACTCGGTGCGCCCGCCAGTTCGCAGACCAAAGATGGTCCCTCGATCGTAGAGCAGATTGAATTCGACGTAGCGCCCCCGTCGCAGCAGCTGAAAAGATCGCTCGCGCTCCCCATAATTGTCATTTCGCCGCCGCTCGACGATCGGCAGATAAGCGGTCAGAAAAGCGCGCCCCAATCGCTCGACCAGCGCCAGATCGCGCTCCGGATCGCGCTGCAGGTAGTCGAAAAAAATCCCTCCGACACCACGGGTCTCATCTCGGTGCGGTAGAAAAAAATAGTCATCGCACCACTTTTTGAAGCGCGGATAAAGCGCACCGTCGTCGGCGTCACAACCCTCCTTCCAAGTGCGATGAAAATGGACCACATCCTCCCGCACCGGGTAGTAGGGCGTGAGATCCGCGCCGCCGCCAAACCAGAGCGCACTCCCGCGTCGGAGGCAGCGAAAATTGGCGTGCACCGTCGGAACGCGCGGGCTCAGCGGATGGATGACCAGCGAGATCCCGGTCGCCGAAAACTGGGTTCCTTCGCCCGGCATTTCTCCCGCCATGCGTTCATCTAGTTCGCCATGCACCGAGGAGAAGTTGACTCCCCCTTTTTCGAAAAGGGCACCGCGCTCGATCACGCGCGTGAGTCCCCCGCCGCCACCTGATCGCTCCCAGTTATCACTGCGAAAACAGGCCGCGCCATCGGCGCGTTCTAGCGCCTCGCAGATAGTCGCCTGCAGACTGAGAAATAGCTCTTCGGCACGCTTTTGAACGGTCATGGCGCGACTATGCCATGCTGGTTACCATTCTCCAACGGTGGCGCGCTGCCGGTTGAAAGAGAAGGGCCGGTCACTCTGCGAGCGCGAGTGGCCGGCCCCAAAACGGTGTTATCACGCCCCCTGTTTTCGCCGTTTCAGGATGCGCACCACCTGGGCCGGCATGACTACGCCAGCTCCCATGTGCTTACTTCTGGTGTATCCGCGTGCCAATCGAGTGCGTCTGAGATCGCCTCCGCTTGCCCGTTGGCTCGGGCGTAGGCCATCAGGGCCTTGTAGTTCGGGCCAGACTCGACGTCTTTCGGCATGAGCACTGAGATGTCGCCAGTTTGGGCTGCGACGGCGAATTGTTCAGACAGTTTGCTGAGCATCTCCGCGTCGGGACCACCCACCTGGCTAGCCCTCGATCGCAAGTTCTCGCTGACAGCACTCAGCATCTGTTCGACCGTGGCCGGATCAGTTTGGACGAGCTCATGCAGATCGCTTGCGAGTTGTGCCGCCTTCGACACCGTAACGATCTCCGCGCCGCCCCCAGATACCTGCGCCGCCCTCTGAGGATCACTTACAGCTTGATCCGGCTGGGATAGAGCGCTAGTGGCTACGGCCCCTTCCGCAATACCACTGCTGATGTTGCTGTCGAGCTCCATGCCCTCGGGAGGTCTCAGAATGGACAGGTCTCCGGTTTTGGCGATCTGCTCAGCGATATTGGCCATCTGGTTCAGCAGGTCGGCCTGCGGTCCACCGACCTGCTCTCCCTGTGCGCGCAAACCACCGGCAATGGTCGTGAGTGCCTGCGCGGCCTGGTTCGGATCACTCTGTTCAAGCGACTGCAATCGCTCATATAGGCTCTGCGGGTCTGCCGGCCCACCCAGAACTCCGGCGATGATCCCAAGAGCGCTGTCCATAGCCCCGTGGTAATCATCGGGGCTCGGAACCATCGGTGGCGGCACGCCGCCCTGGTAGACTCCGTACGACGGAGCACTTCCTATTCCCTGAATGTCCATGCGACCTCCTTCGGCGAAAAGGTATTTACCGAGTGAAGGTTCGACCGGAATGACGAATTCTTTAGCGTTGGCATGCTACTCTTTCTCGATGCCGGCCTCCGTCGGTGTGGTCCTTTTGAACATGGGCGGCCCCGATTCGCTCGAGGCGGTCGAGCCTTTCCTGCGCAATCTGTTTCGCGATCCCGATATTATTCGGCTTCCGCTGAAAGGGCTGTGGTTGGGGCAGGAGCTGCTCGCTCGCCGTATTTCCCGTCGGCGCAGCCAGATAGTGCGCGGATACTACGAGCGCATCGGGGGACGTTCGCCGATCGGCGAAATTACGCGCGCGCAGGCCCAAGCGCTGGAGGAGCAGCTCAACCGCACTGGCGAGCAGCCGTTTCGCTGCTACGTGGCGATGCGTTATTGGCACCCGTTTACCAAAGAAGCGCTCGACGAAATCCGTCGCGATGGCATCACACGTCTCGTCGCACTCTCGCTCTATCCCCACTACACCAGCGCCACTACCGGTTCCTCACTACATGAGCTCCGCCGCTGTATTGCCGGGCCGCCGCCCGGTCTGGGCGCGATCGAGCTCCTCGAGATCGACCGATTCTACGACCATCCACGCTATCTCGACGCGCTCACCGCCACGGTCGAGGCGGCACTCGGTCGCGCGCGCGATCCCGAGACTGCACCCATACTTTTCAGCGCCCATGGTCTCCCCAAATCATTCCTCCGTGCGGGTGAGCCCTACGTAGATCATCTGCACGGCACGATCGCCGGCGTGATGATGCGTCTCGCCGCCAAAACTGGACGAGTGCATCCCTGGCGCCTGGCCTATCAGAGCCGCGTGGGCGATGGCTGGATCGGGCCCGGCACGGAGGTGGCGATCGGAGAGTTGGCGAATGAAGGGTATCGCGAAGCCATCGCCGTGCCGATCTCTTTTGTCTCGGACCATATTGAAACGCTCTACGAGATCGACCAGCTGTTTGCCGGCCTCGCAAGACAGAAGGACCTGACGCTGTACCGAGCCCCAGCGCTCAACACCTCACCGCTCTTTATTGACGCACTGGCCGCGCTAGTGCGTGGGCGAGTGGAACGATCTGCCTGACCCAGGGGACTTCCCATTCCCGCTCCCCTTGCAAACGTTCTATACCAGGG
>JAHFDT010000123.1 GCA_023248875.1 Myxococcales bacterium
ATTCATCTACCACTCCACCGACGGTGGGCTCAACTGGACCAGCGAAGTGTTTCCGCAGAGCGACTACATCTATACGATTTGGGGTTACGATCCGACCAGCATCTTCGCCGGCGGTGAAGGCGGCGCGCTCTTTTACTACCACGACCCACTGAGCGGTTGGGAGAATCGCCCTCCGGGTGTAAAAAACGATGTGCGCTCCCTCTTTGGGCCCGACGGGGCGCTCCTGCACGCCTCGGGATCGGACGGGCTGGTGATGCACATCGGCTCGCCCCACAGCGACTGGATCGTCCGGTCGCCGCCGATGTGCAAAGGGACGCTCTACGGGCTATGGGGAAGGGGTTCGAGAGACATTTTTACCGTCGGTGCGGGGGGAATCGTCTTTCATCTTCAATAGCGGGCGCCCCAGGCCACGCCCAGCAGTGTGAGGGCAGCGCCGAGCAGGGTGGGCGGACGGACTGGATCGTGGAGCAGTAGGGCACCGAGCGCAAATGCAGTCACGGGGGTGAGTTGCGAGATCACCCCGGCGGTGGCGGCGCGAATGTGGCGAAGCGCATAGGTGAAGAGCAGCTGACCGCTGATGGAAAGAACGCCGACCGCGGCCAGGAGCTGCCAGTCTCGAGCGGTGGGCGTGACCCACTGGTGAACGGCCAAGGGGGCGCAGACCAGCACCCCCACCAGGCAGAAGGCACAAAAGATCTCCCAGGAGCCATCGGTCTTCCGTACCGCCCGAATGGTGGTGACGGCAGCGCCCGAAAGCACCGCCGAAAGAAGGCCACACGCCTCCCAAATCCCCCAACCGAGTCCTGCCGCCTGATCGCGCAGCACCAGCACGACGCCGACCAGGGCGAGTCCGAGCGCCAGGAAGGTGGATAGCGTGAGGCGCTCACCGATAAAAAGTGCGGCGAACAGGGCCGTAAAAATCGGCGCGGTATAGGTGAGAAGAGTGGCCGCCCCAACGGGGATCTTGGAGATGGCGATAAAGTAGAGCAGCACGGCGAGGGCCCCAAACAGGCCGCGCAGGACGAGGCCGCGCAGATTGACGACTTGCAGTCGGAGCCGTGACGCCGCCACTCCGAACGCACATAGGCCAAAAAGAAAACGAAACAGTGCCACCTCGGCCCCCGGGAGATGTGCCATCGTGCACTTGGCAGAGATGGCCATGCATCCGAAGAGGACGGAAGAGAGTGCGAGGACCGTGGGAGCGGAGCGCGGCGAACGAAGGATCAATGAAGGGAGGCGACCTGGGTGGCGTGTGGATACCACTGCACGATTGAAGCGCCGGCAAAGTCCACCAGTGGCGTCCAAGCGAGCCACAACCCCATGGTGACGGCCGCCATGATGCCCATATTCCAGCGGTGCAGCGAAGCTTCGAGGATCGGTGCTTCATTCGTGGGCTTTTCGAAGTACATCGCCCGTAGGATGCGCGCGTAGTAGTAGAGCGACACGGCGCTATTCAGAATGCCGATGAGCGCGAGCGCGGTATTGAAGGTGCCGCCGCGCGAGAGCAGTGCTGCGAAGAGGTAAAACTTGCCAAAAAAACCGGCAAAGGGCGGCAGACCCGTGAGTGAAAAAAGGCAGATTGCCATCACCAGCGCCGGAAAGGCCGCGCGTTTTCCGAGACCACGGTATTCGCTGAGCTCTTCGCCGAGGCCCGCGTCGCTCATGGCCATGACGACCAGGAAGGCGCCCAGGTTCATGAACAGGTAGGTGACGAGGTAGAGGAGGATCGCACGCTGACCGTCGTCATTACCGGCGACGAGACCGAGCAAGATATAGCCGGCGTGGGCGATGGAAGAATAGGCGAGCAGTCGCTTGATGTTGGTCTGGTTGATCGCCGCGAGGTTGCCGAGGGTCATGGTCGCGGCAGCGATGAGACCCAAGATGAGCGGCACCGACCGCACATCCGCGGGGATGGCGCCGTGGAAAAAGCGGATGAGGAGGGCAAAGCCGGCCGCCTTGGGTCCCACGGAGAGAAACGCTGTGACGGGCGTGGGAGCGCCCTCGTAGACATCGGGGCACCACATGTGGAAGGGCACGGACGCGATCTTGTAGCCAAAGCCGGCGAAGCAGAGCGTGATCGCGGCGATCAGGGTGAGCAGCGGTGGGTCTTTAATTGCGTGGATGGCCGAGAGGCTGGTTGAGCCGGCCAGGCCGTAGAGCAGCGACATGCCGTAGAGCATGACGCCCGAGGCGACGCCGCCGTAAATGACATACTTGAGCGAGGCCTCGGAGGACTTGCGATCGCGCCGTTTGAAACCCGCCAGGATGTAGCTGAGGATTGAAACCAGCTCGAGGGAAAGGAAGGCCATCAAGAGATCGGTCGCCGCGGCCATCAGCATCATGCCGATCGCGGCGGTGAGCGTGAGTGCGTAGAACTCGCCCGACTCCTTGTCCTGGTACTCGCCCGGCTGGTACTCGATGGTATCGCGCGAGCGCAGCGCCGCGACGCCGACAAAGGCAGTGGTGGCGATGAACAGCAGTTTAAAAAAATCGGTGAAGGGATCGCGTGCGATGAGTCCGCCAAACAGGCCACGCGATACGCCATCCGACGTCACGAGCGTCGCCAGCAGTGCCAGGACCAGCGTGCTCATCGCGAGCAGGGACGAACGCTTGCGGTCTGGTTTTCCGACGATGAGATCGACGGTCAAGATCGCCAAGATGCCGATCGAAAGGATCAGCTCCGGCGCGAAGTACTTCATGCTAGCGATATTATCGAGCGTCATCTGTTTACCTTCGGCGTAGCGCGTCGAGGAATACCACCAGGGACAAGCACAGAAAGCCAATATTTACAGCGCGCGCAAACGGCGGCGCTCCTTCGGGCCACAGCTGCCCTAGGAGCACTAGGCCGTTGAGCGGAACCAATGTCCATAGGAGCCATCGTCGCTGCACCTATGGCACTAGCGCCAGGGCGCCAGCGGCCGCGTGGCCAGTGACGTGTTGCAAAAGATCATTCATGCCGTTGTTGATGAGCGTCAGCATGGGCATGGGATAGAAGCCGAGCAGTAGTACGATCGCCGCCATCGGGACGAGCGTGAGGGTTTCGCGCAGGGTGAGGTCGGGGAAGATCGATTTGTCGGTCCAGATCTCATTCCACTTGCCGAGCTGGATGCGCTGCAGCGCCCACAAATGGTAGGCGGCGGTGAAGATGACACCGGTGGCGGCGAGGATGGTGATGATGCGATAGACCGGAAAGGCGCCGAGGAAGACCAGCGCCTCCCCAATAAAGCCGGAGAGGCCGGGCAGGCCAAGCGAAGCCATGAAGGCGAAGCCGAAGAAAGCGGCGTACTTTGGCATCTGCGTGGCCATGCCACCAAACTTGTCGATCTCGCGGGTGTGAGCGCGGTCGTAGAGGACGCCCACCAAAATGAACAGCATGGAGGTGATGGTGCCGTGGTTGAACATCTGCATCATCGCACCGTTGAAGCCAGTTTGGGTGAAGGCCGCCATGCCGACGAGGCAGTAGCCCATGTGGCTGACCGACGAGTAGGCAACGAGCTTCTTGAGATCTTTTTGGGCGAAGGCGCAGAAGGCGCCGTAGAGGATGTTGATGGTACCAAACACAGCCATGGCCGTGCCAGCCCACTGTGTGGCCTCGGGCAGAATACCGAAGTTGATGCGCAGAATGCCGTAGGTGCCCATCTTGAGCAGGACGCCCGCCAGAATGACCGAAATGGCGGTCGGCGCTTCGACGTGCGCGTCGGGCAGCCAGGTGTGGAACGGAAACATGGGGATCTTGATGGCGAAGCCGATGAAGAGGCCGATCCAGCAGATTTTGGCGAAGTCGAAGCCGAGCAGCGTCAGGCTCGGGCTCGCAAAGAGGCGCGAATTGAGGTAGCTGAGCTTCATCAGATCGAAGGTGTGCGCGGCGGGCTGGCCACTGACCAAGGTGGTCTCGGCCGAGTTGTAGTAGAGCGCGATCAGCACCAGCAGCATCAGCACCGATCCAGCGAGGGTGTAGAGGAAGAACTTGATCGCTGCATACTCTTTGCGCGGGCCGCCCCAGATGCCGATGAGGAAGTACATCGGCAGCAGCATCACCTCCCAGAAGATGTAGAACAGGAAGAAGTCGAGCGCGCAGAAGACGCCCATCATGCCGGCCTCGAGCAGCAGGAACATGGCGAAGTAGCCACGCACCTGCTTGGTGATGCCCCACGAGGCGCCGACCGCCACCAGCGACACCAGCGCGGTCAGGATCAGCATGCTGACGGAAAGCCCATCGACGCCGAAGTAGAACTCGACGTTGAAGCTCGGGATCCAGACGCTGTGCTGGATGAACTGCAGCCCGTAATTGCCCGACTGCATCGAAACGTTCGGATCGAATTTAGCGTAGAGGTAGACCGCCAACACCGTCGGCACGGCCGCGATCGAGAGCGCAACCCATTTGACGAGATCTTCGCGCCCTTTGGGGACCAGGAGCACGAGCAGCATGCCGAGCAGGGGAATGAAAACCATCAGCGAGAGCAGGCATGAGGAGTTGGCGCGCAGCGCCACGCCAGCGATGTGGTCATTCGGCTGGTGCGGTGCAACGGGATAGCTCTCGTCGTTGGTCAATATCTGCAGACCGCCGAACGCCTGGTTGCGCAGCTTGCTCTTGTTGTAGGTGATGGTGACCGGGAGTTTTTCACCAGGCGCCAGTGCCCGGGCTTGGGTAGCGACGCTGAAGTCGGTACCCTCGACCAGCCGGATCGCATGGATATTGAGCGGTATGCCGCCGCGGTTTTCGAGCACCACCTGGGCAGGACCACCCTCGATAGGAAAATCGAGCGTGGTGGGAGTAACCACGAGGTGCGGCTTGGCCGGGTCGGCCGCTGCCGTGGCACCCCAGAGCGGAATGGCGGCCAGCACAAACAGAATTGGAAGACGGTTCATCCGAGTTTTCCTCACGCGAAGTAGGCCACGAGAACGATCACCACCACCCCAGCGGTGACGGCGAAGAGGTAGTTGTTGATGCGCCCGGTCTGGACGCGGCGCAGCTGCTGGCCGCCGGCGATGACGCCGTCGGCGATGAGGTTGACCGCCCCATCGACGAGGTAGTGGTCGATGGCGCCGTTCAGCCAGGCGACTCCTACGGACACCTTGCCGAAGAGATTGACCGCCCCATCGACGATCTTGCCGTCGAACCAGGCAAAAAAGTTGGCCCAATCACGAAACCAGGTGATGACGGTCGCCTGATAGAGCTCATCGACGCGGTACTTGTCGAATACCAGCGAGTGAATCCTTCGGTACTGGTTGCGCCATTCGGCGAGGCGCGCTTCGCTCTTGGCGAGGTCGAAGTAGAGAGCGCGTGCGGCGTACCAGCCGGCCGTGGCGACGCCGATCGACAGAACCATAAACAGCCCTTCCACTAGTGGCAGCTCGTGCCAGTGGCGCTCACCGACGAGCGACAGGCTCGCGAACTGCGTTACGGGTTCGAGCCACTGTTCGAGGAGTGGCTCGAGGTGGGCGAAGTGGCCGAGCAGCGCCGGAAAGCCCAGCAGCGGGCCGATGACGAGGCACAGCCCTGCCAGTGCCCAGAGTACGTAGGTGATGTTCTTGGGTGACTCGTGGACATGGGCCTGGTGCTCCTCGGAGGGTGCGCGCCCGTGGAAGGTCAAATAGTAGGAGCGGAACATATAAAACGAAGTGCAGGTGGCGGCGATAAGCCCGACTGCCCAGAGGAGCCAGCCCGGCACCAGCGTCGAGCCGTTGGAAAAGGCCTTCCACAGAATCTCGTCCTTCGAGAAGAAGCCGGCGGCCCAGGGAAAGCCGGCGATCGCCCAGCAGGCGATGAGATAGGTCTTGCGCGTCGACGGCATGAGCGACGCGAGGCCACCCATGTTGCGCATATCCTGCGGATCGAGCGGGTCGGCCTCGAGCCGCGGGTCGAGGTGGCTGTGCCCATGGCCGTGAGCATGTTCATGCCGATGGTGCGTGAGATGGTGCATGCCATGGATCACCGAGCCCGAACCGAGGAAGAGGCAGGCTTTGAAGCAGGCGTGGGTGAGGAGATGAAACACGCCCGCCCAATAGGCGCCCACACCCACACCGATGAACATGAAACCGAGCTGGCTCACCGTGGAGTAGGCGAGCACCTTCTTGATGTCGTACTGGAAGAGGCCAATGGTGGCGGCAAAAAGCGCGGTCAGCGCACCGACGGTAGCAACGACCGTCATCGCACCCGGTGAGAGTACGAAGAGGAAGTTGAGCCGGGCAATCATGTAAACGCCAGCAGTCACCATGGTGGCGGCGTGGATGAGCGCGGAGACGGGCGTGGGGCCGGCCATGGCATCTGGAAGCCAGACATAGAGCGGCAGCTGGGCCGATTTGCCGGCGGCACCGATGAAAAAGCAGAGGCAGATGAGGAACACCAGCGGCATGCCCCATGCTGTCTTCTTGGCCAGTCCCTCGAATTTGGAGGTCAGGGTCCTCCCGTGGGTCTCCACGGTGAGCTCGCCCCCCTCGACCAGCGGGCGATGGCCATGGCCATCGGTGATCGCCAGCTGGTTGCGCAGCTCGCGAAAGGACACGGTTGGCCCTACGAGGACCGGCCGAGTACCATGCAGCTCGACGGCGTGCGGCTTGTGGCCCTCGCCCTCGCCTTCGGGCAGCTCCAGCTCGGCGAGTGGGCGCACTTTGGCGGTCACCTGGCCGATTGGATTCTCTCCGCTGAGCTCGTGGCGATAGTCGCCGCTGGTGGCCGACCAGGCGCCGCCGAGCCCCCAGAAGAGCAGGAACAGGCCGGTGACGAAACCAAAGTCACCCACGCGATTGACTACGAAGGCCTTCATGCCGGCGGTGGCGTTTTTCTTCTCCTGGTACCAGAAGCCAATCAAGAGATAGGAGCAGAGGCCGACCCCCTCCCAGCCGAAGAACATGATGATGAAGCTATCGCCGAGTACCAAGAGCAGCATCGAAAAGATGAACAGATTGAGGTAGCAGAAGAAGCGCCAGTAGGCCGGCTCGTCGGCCATGTAGCCGGTCGAGTAGATGTGGATGCCAGTACCGATGAGGGTGATGATGAGCGCCATCATCCCCGAGAGGGGATCGAGGAGAAAGGCCATATCGGCCTGAAAGGCGCCGATGTGGATCATCGGGAAGGTCACGTCGAGGAGCGCCCGCTCATGCGCTGGCAGTCGCAAGAGCTGAGCGAAGCTGATGAGTGCCATCGTGGCCGCGGCGAGCATTGCGCCGATCGCCACGGTATGCACCGCGCGCTTGCCGTAGCGATCCTGCAGCTTCTTGCCCAAGAAGGCGTTGACGGCAGCCCCGAGCAGCGGAAAGAGCGGGATCAGGAACAGGAAGGGGTAGGGGCGAGCGGTGTGGAGGACAGCTGTGAGATTTTCCATCAGTTATTCAGCGTCGCTGTTTCGTTGGAGTCGATGGTGCGGAAGTGGCGGAAGATCGCCAGCACGATGGCCAGCGCAATCGCCGCCTCGGCGGCCGCCATGACGATGATGAACACGGCGAAAACTTGTCCACCAACGGCGCCTTCGACGTAGTTCGAGAAGGCGACGAAGTTGAGCGCAGCGGCGTTCAGGATGAGCTCGACACCCATCAAGATCGCCACGGCGTTGCGACGGGTGGCGACGGTGAGGAGGCCGATGGCAAACAGCAGCGCGGAGAGCACCAAGAAGTGGTTGAGCCCAACACTAAGTACCGCGGTCATAGATTCCCTCTAAGAGCGTGCGTCAGTTGCGTTGAGCGCGAGCCTGCCCTCTGCCTTGGCCGCGGCCGTCCTCGGTCCGGGGCCCCTGCCCGCAGTGAGGCCGAGGAGCATATTCTTTCGTATGTGACGAGGCCGAGCGAGGAGGTAAGCCGCGATTCAACGCGACTGACGCACGCGTTAAGCAAGGCGGTCATGGGTCCCTTCAGGTACGGAGCGCGACTCCTCTTTGGCGGCGCGGCGGGCGATCACCATCGCTCCCACCAGCGCCATCAATAGAATGAGCGAGGCCAATTCGAACGGCAGTAGGTGTTCTCGCAGAAAGGCGTCGCCGAGACGGGCGGTCCCTGGTGCGGCGGCCTCTTCGGTGAGCGGCCACTGGGTGCTGGTGGCGACGCGCGCGAGCAGCGCGAACAGCGCGACGGACGCCGGTACACCGAGCGATAGGCCGGCCGATAGATTGCTGAGCCTGACCTCGCCGATCTTGTTGGTGAGCAGCACCGCGAACAGGATCAGCACCAGGATGCCCCCCACATAGATGAGCAGCTGCACGATGCCGACGAAATCGGCGCCCAAATAAAGGTAAAGCCCCGCGATCCCCGCCAGCGTACCGAGCAGCGAAAAGGCCGAATAGAGGATGTTCGGTGCCAGGGCCACACCCACCGACGAGATCAGGACTACGCTGGCGAGCAGGAAAAAGAAGAGGGTCCCAGGGGTGACGAGCGACGGATCCATCTCAGGCGTCCTTGTGGTGATCGAGCGTGACTTTCGTAGCGATCTTGGCCGCCTCTTCGGCCGTCTTGCCGAGGCGAATGTGGAGGATCAGGTTCATATCGCGCGTCGCCTGGCCGCCGCCCGGTTCACACTTGAAGAAGTCGCCGTCCTTCCCCTTGATCATGGCGACCGCGTAGTCGCGGCAGGTGGGCCAGCCACAAGCTTCGCAATCGGTCTGCGCCAACGCCTGGTTGTAGAGCACGTCTTCCAGCCCCTTGGCATCATTGGCAACGGGTCGCACGAGCGGCTCGAGCTCCTTGGCGCGCGCCAAAACCACATCCTCCTTGACCAGATCGGCGACGCCGCCCGTCTGGGTAACACCACCGTTTTTCATCGCCCAGTCGCAGGCGAGCGCGTTGTACTCCTGGGCCTTGGCGCGCACTTCGCGGGCGATTTCCCCGCGCCGCCGCGTGGGCTCAATGGCGCCCTTCTTGGGCTTGAAGGGGACCACATAGTCGCCCGGGCGAATGAAGCGGAAGGTGAGCGAATTGAAATTGTCGGTCGACGCCTCGAATTCGCGGGTCATACGGATGCACTTGGTATCCTCTTCGTCGCCTGGCGCATGTGAATCGGTGGGGCAGGCTTCGACGCAGATTCCGCAATACATGCACTTGCCCATGTCGATATCGAAGCGCGTCATCGCCCGCGTTCCCTCGATCTTTTCGAGATCGATGGCAATCACGCTGATCGGGCAGTCGCGCTCGCACGCTTTGCAGGCGGTGCAGATATCCATATCCACTTCGAGAAAACCGCGGTAGCGCTCGGGGAGCGAATCGGCGACGGGAACTGCGGTGCGGTCGGGATACTGAACGGTGATGTGGTTCTGCGACGCGCGCGTGAGCTCAGCGAAGGTGATCGCCATGCCCTCCATGATCGACTTCGCCGACTGCGAGATCGATCCAAAGTAGCCGCGCTGTTCGGCCTGGTTGGTTTTGGGATCTTCAGCCATGCATCCTCATAAGAGTGGATTCAGCCGCAGCTCCTGATAGCGCGCGCGGTTGTACTGCACCTTCTTGAAAAAGATCACGAGCGGTACGACGCCGCCGACAGCAAAGGTGGCGAACCGCAGGCTGATATCAGCCCAACCAGGCAGCAGCCAGACGAGCGATAGCACACCGACAAAGCAGGCAAATGAGATCGGGATGAAGAACTTCCAGCACAGATTCATCATCTGGTCGACGCGGAAGCGCGGCAGCGTCCAGCGGATCCAGATAATGATGAAGATAAAGCCGATGATCTTGGCGAGGAAGAGCCCCGCCCCGACGAGCTGCCAGTACCCGTGGAGATCCTGCTCAGCCAGGCTGATACCGGGGATGCGCCAGCCGCCGCAGAAGAGCATACCGGCGATGGCACCAATGACAAAGAGATTGACCCACTCGACCAGCGGGAAGAGGGAAAAGCGAAAGCCCGAATATTCGGTGTTGTAGCCGGAGACCAGCTCCGATTCGGCCTCGGGCAGGTCGAAGGGCGTGCGATTGCCTTCGGCCAGCGCGGAAATGAAGTAGATGAAAAACGCAGCGAAGGTAAAAGGATTGCGGAACAGGTACCAGTTCCAAGGCGCGCCGCCCTGGGCGCGCACAATCGCCTCTGTCGACAGCGAGCCGGTCAGCGTCGCAATCGTCAAGAGCGCCACCGACGCAGGCAGCTCGTAACTGATGATCTGCGCGGCTGAACGCATGCCGCCGAGCAGCGACCATTTCGAATTGGACGACCAGCCGCCCATGATGATCGAGACCACCACCAACGAGGTGACCGACAGCAGAAAGAGCAGGCCGACATTGAGATCGGCGACGATCACCCACTGGGTAAACGGCAGCACCATGAAGACCAAGAACAGCCCAACGAAGGCGAGGTAAGGTGAGGCGCGAAACAGGATCGGATCTGCTTCGGCCGGGATCAGATCCTCCTTCATGATCAGCTTGAGACCATCGGCCAGCCACTGCAGCCAGCCGTTCGGGCCCACGCGGTTCGGTCCGATGCGCGACTGCATGTAGGCCGAAATCTTGCGTTCCCAAACAACGATCAAGCCGCCAATGACTGGTACCGGCAATGCGACGATTCCAGCCGCCAGCGCCATGCACAAGGCAAACAGGATCCAACCAGGGATCTCAATCGGTTGGCCTTTGGCGGGAAGAGAGATCGTTGCCGCGCCGGTCGCTCGCTGCACCGTGAGCGCGACGGCAATGCCCTCAGAGCTTTTCCATGCCGCGGCGAGGCTGTCGAGCGAGGCCACCGGCTTGCCATCAGCGGCGGTGATGAGATCGCCGGCGACCAGTCCCGACGTCGCCGCCGCCGGCGGCGCACTGCTGTCCTCCGAGGAGATCCCGGCCACCGCCTTGACCGCAATGCCCCCCGGGGCTGGCTCGAGCGTCAGCCCGAGCCACTGCCACAGCCCTGAATTGGCCCCGCCCGTCATCTTTTCAGCCAAGCCCCTGGCCAGCTTCTGCAGTGAACGCGGGAAGAGATCGACCTCGAACGGCGCATTCGGCGCCGAGTGAAAGACCGCGCCGTTATTCGTCACCGAGACCGACGCCTCCGTGAGGAGATGTCCGTCCTTTAAGAAAGGTGCGAGCTGCTTATGGAACTCTGCATCGGCATCGAATAGCACCCGCGCAGACGAGACGGCCCGGCCAGCGACCTCCACTGTACCCGCACCGAATTTGAGCATCACGCGCGTGGGCGCACCCACGAGGAAGAGCGACCCATTCGCTTCGACGGTGACCTTATCGCCCGCTTCGATTTGCAACGGGCGCAAGTCGCGGATGGCCGGCTCCTCTGCGAAGGCGGCGCCGCCCAGGAGGGCCAGCAGCGCCAGCAGCGCACAGCCAGACGCCCGAGCCGCGGCGCATCGCTGCGTTGCTCCTCGCTCGCGTACAGTCGTACGCGTCGCTCCTCGCGCCTGGCGCTGCTTGCGGCTCGGGCGTCTGGTCATCGATACTCCAAGCTCGCGGCGCATCGCTGCGTTGCTCCTCGCTCGCGTACAGTCGTACGCGTCGCTCCTCGCGCCTGGCGCTGCTTGCGGCTCGGGCGTCTGGTCATCGATACTCCAAGCTCGCTACGCATCGCTGCGTT
>JAHFDT010000124.1 GCA_023248875.1 Myxococcales bacterium
GGGAATTCGCCGCCACGCCGGTGATCTTTCTCACCGCGCTCGGGGGAGAGTTCGACCGCAGTCAGAAGTATGCCCCCGCCGACTAGCTGCCCAAACCGTTTCGCTTTGAAGAGCTCGATCAGCGCGTAGCGCTGGCGCTGAAGACACGCCCCGAGGCAGCTCCTGCCGCCGAGCCCTTGCCTCCGCCGACGCCGGCCTCCGGAGGGATTCAGGGTTCGCTCAAGCAGTTGGGCCTGCCATCGTTGCTCACCATGCTGGAGATGGATCAGAAGAGCGGCATCCTCATCCTGCAGCGGGAAGGGGAAACGGTGCGCCTGTTTGTGCGACGCGGACGGGTGCTGGCGGCGCGCGGCGACAAGGAGCCGAAAGATGGCCGGCCGGTGATCTATGCGCTGCTCCGGTGGAAGGACGGGCGGTTCGATTTCAACTCGCTCGATGTCGATATGGAAGATTCGATCAACTCCTCCATGACGCACCTGCTCATGGAAGGTGCTCGCCTCATGGACGAGGAGAACGCCTAATCTCGTGGATCCCGCTAGAGTTCGGACCCTACTCGAAGCCGTAGCGCGCGGTGACCGAACCGTCGACGCAGCGCTCGGCGACCTCCGGCACCTGCCGTTTCGCGACCTCGGCTTTGCCCAAGTCGACCACCACCGTCACCTGCGTCAAGGTTTCCCCGAGGTGGTGCTTGGCACCGGCAAGACCGTGGAGCAGGTGATCGCCATTCTTCAGGAGCTGGCCTTGGGCGGCGCGAATGTGCTGGCGACTCGAATCGAGGGGCAGAATGCAGAGGCGATCACCGCCGCCCTTCCCAAGGCGCGCTACCACGTTGGGGCACGTGCGATCGTCATGGAGCAGCGCCCGGTAGAGCGGCGGGGACGCGGACGCGTGCTGGTGGTGAGCGCCGGCACCGCCGATCTTCCGATCGCGGAGGAGGCAGCGCTGGTGGCGGAGCTCGGGGGGAGCGAGGTGCGTCGGCTGTTCGACGTCGGAGTTGCAGGGCTTCACCGGTTGATGGCGCGCCACGAGGAGCTACTGCAGGCCGCCGTGATCGTCGTGGTCGCGGGGATGGAGGGCGCGCTGCCCTCCGTGGTGGCTGGGATGGTCGCCTGCCCGGTCGTGGCGGTGCCCACTTCGGTGGGCTATGGGGCGAGCTTCGGTGGGATTGCGGCGCTTTTGGGAATGCTCAACAGCTGCGCGGCCGGCGTGACGGTGGTGAACATCGATAATGGTTTCGGTGCGGGCTACGCTGCGGCGCTCATCAACCGAGCGGGCGCATGACGGCCCTGCAGGGCAAGACGCTCTACTTCGACTGTTTCGCGGGGATCGCGGGCGACATGATCGTCGGTGCGCTGGTCGATGCCGGCGTGCCCGAGATCGTGGTGCGAGAAGCGCTGTCAGGAGTGGAGCTCGGCGGGGTCGAGATCCAGTTCGACCGAGTGAAACGAGGGGCGCTGGTCGGAACGAAGTTTCGGGTGAAGATCCACCACGATCACGTTCACGACCCAGTTCATGAACATCGGCACTACTCGGAGATTCGGACCCTGATTCAGCGGGCGAGGCTGAGCGATTCAGTGAAGGCCCGCGCACTCGATTTTTTTGCCCGCATCGCCCGGGTCGAGGCGAAGCTCCATGGCGTCTCGGAAGAGGAGGTCGCCTTCCACGAAATCGGCGCCATCGATTCGATCGTCGATTTCGTGGCCACGGCAGCGGCGCTCGACTGGTTGCGGCCGACGCACGTCGTCGCACGGCGCGTTCCACTCGGCAGCGGCTCCGTTTCGACGGCACACGGAATGTTGCCCGTGCCGGCACCGGCGACGCTGGAGCTGCTCCGCAACGTTCCCGTCGAGGCTGGCGGGATCGAAAACGAGCTGACCACTCCTACTGGCGCGGCCATCCTTGCTGCTACCGCCTGCGCCTACGGCCCGCTTCCACCGCTGGCGGTAGCGACTGTCGGCTGGGGCGCGGGCGATCGGGAGCTGCCCGATCGCCCCAATCTGCTGCGCGTCGTGATCGGCGACGCGGGCGCGGTCTCGGTCGATGAGGAGCAGCTCTTGGTGATGGAGGCCAATCTCGATGATCTTTCGCCCGAACTGGTGGCACCGCTCGTCGCTGAGCTCCTGGATGCCGGGGCGCGGGATGCGTGGCTCACCCCGGTAGTCATGAAGAAGGGGCGGCCGGGTTTCGTGCTGAGCGCACTCGCCCGCCCCGAGCAACGAACGGTGGTCGAATCGCTGCTCTTCCGCGAATCTTCGACGATTGGAATCCGCACCTTTCCGGTATCCCGCGTGGCCCTGGAACGACGGCAGGTGAGCGTCGAAACGATCTATGGCCCCCTGGATCTCAAGGTTGCCTTTCGACCGGGTGTCCCGGATGAGACACTCAATGTCGCACCCGAATTCGAATCGTGCCATCGCACTGCAACGGCGCTGAAGGTGCCCCTCAAACGGGTCTACGCCGAGGCGATCGCCAGCTATTTCCGTACTCGAGGATGAATTCCGTGGACCCGTCCGCACTGCTCGGAAACTCGCTTGCGACCCTCGATGCGCTGACCTTTGCACTCACCCAGGCCGATTCCCAGACCGGCCTTTATGAGGCCGCAACTCTGCTCGCCAATGCGCTGCGGTTTACACGATGTGCCATCCTGGCTCTTCCCGAAGAGAACACTTCGACGATTATAGTGATTGCCGCCTCGGATGATCCAACGCTCGTGAAGTTGCCGCTCGACCTCGTCAGGTACCCCGGGGTCGGCCACGCGCTGAGATCACGAAAGGCGACCTACGTCGAGGATGTCGTTCACAGTGAACTGCTCGGGGAATGGGCCGAACTGGCCGCGCAGCACGGTGGCGCGAGCCTGCTGGCCGTGCCAATGGTAGCCCACGATAACGTCGTGGGCGCACTGCTTTGGCGCCATGTACGCCGCCGCGGACCGCTCCACCCGGCAGAGCTTGCGTTCGCCAGCACCGCGGCACGCGTAGTGGCGGCATCGCTGCGTGGCAGTCGTCTCCTCGACACTCTGTGCGATCAGACCGTGCGTCGCTCCGCGATGACGAATCAAGAACAGCGGCGTCAGCACGCCATCGACCAGTATCGCGCCTTTGTCGAGGGCGCGGCGGACGGAGTCGCCGTGGTCGATGGGGCCGGTGTGGTGCTCTATGTAAACCGCGCCGCAGAGCAGCTCACCGGCTACGCTCGCGGTGGATTGCAAGGACAGCCGTTGCAGAGGTTTGTCGCAGCCGAACACCGTGAGGGGCTGAACGATGTGATCTCCCACGCTGCCGCCGGGGTGCACTTGGCGGGATTCGACCTGGCCCTGACCACGACTTCGGGCGAAACACTGCGGGTTCTGGTATCCACATCGGCCGCGCTGGCCGAGCATGGCGCCGTCGTGCTTACTTTCCGCGACGTCACGATCGCGCGCTCCCTCGAAGGCGAGCTACGCAAGACCAAGGACTTCCTCGAGCGCCTGATCGACTCAACCGTCGATGGCATCGTCGCCGCCGATATCCGAGGACGGGTGATGCTCTTCAACCGCGGCGCGGAGCGTCTATACGGCTACACCGCCGACGAGGTGATCGGCCAGATCCCAGTCTGGAAACTCTATTCTCAAGGGGGCGCTAGAGCGATCATGACCGAGCTTCGCTCCACCGCACATGGCGGGGTGGGGCGCCTACTTCCGTCGCGGCGCCAGATCCTCACCAAGGTGGGCGAGCTGGTTCCTGTTTCGCTGAGCGCGTCGACGATCTATCAGCAGGGGCAAGAGGTGGCCACCGTGGGGATCATCAGCGACCTGCGCGACCGCATTCAGATCGAGCAGCGGCTTGCCGAGGCGCAGGAGCAGCTGGTGGTCAGCGAAAAGCAGGCGATCCTCGCGGAGCTGGCCGGCACCACCGCGCACGAGCTCAATCAACCGCTCACGTCGGTAATGGGCTATTCCGAACTGTTGAAAAAGCGTATCGCCCCCGACGATGCCAACGCGCGCGCCATCGATATCATTTTGAAGGAGGCCGAGCGCATGGCCGAGATCGTGCGCAAGATCGGCCGCATCACCCGCTACGAGACCAAGGCCTACGTAGGATCGACGACGATTCTGGATCTCGATAAGTCGACGACCGAACGCTAGACGCGCTCAGGCACTGCGTTCAATGAGGTCGCGTACCTCCGGGGCCACAAACACATCGTCGAGCGGAAATCCCGCCAAGGACTGCGCCAGCAAGCTCGCACGCTCGCCGGGGGTCGCTCGCTTGTCGACGATGATGCGGTACTCGCCCTTGACTTTGCAGAGCCCGCCACCGCCCACCTCGCCTGCGAGCGCCTCGTAGGCGACCCGGATCCCCTTTTTCTGCGCCACCGCTTCCAATTCGCTGACCAGATCGTCCAGTTTCATTGTCACTCCACCACGCGAAAGCAGCCCGACCCTGCCGGGCAGGTGGCGGGCCGCGTCTCATAAACGGCGACTCCGGTTCCCACCGCGGCTCCCACCACGGCGACCGCTGCCGTCCAAAACCACCAGGTCTTGTAGACCGCCGGCCGGGCCATCAGCGGCGGTGGCGGCGGGGCATCCTTCGGTGCCTCCAGCTCGGGCTGATAGTTGACGTTGAGATAGAGGCTTGCGACCAAAGACGCCACCTCGGATTCGCCACGTACCGCGGGGAGCTGCTTCGTCACGCGCGCCAGCCGCCGACGCGTACGCAAATCATAGAGATAGGCGTCCAGCTCCAGCCTACCCGCGCTGCCCTGCGCCTTGACGAACACCGCGTGCTCGACGAACAGCGCCTGCCTGAGGTCGTCCATTTCGGCGGGGCCCCTATCTGCGCCGAGCGTGGTCTGCAGCTTACCGAGCGCCTGCCCAATCAGGAGATATTTCTCGTTCCGCTCGAGTGTGATGGGGACGCGCTGCTGCCGTCCGCTCCGTACCTGCGCCGGCGTAACCGTTTTCTTGAAGCCCTCTTTTTTCAAGGTGACGAAGTGCTCACCGGGGGCCAGCTCCTCAGTGGTACAGGGGGTCAGTCCGAGGTATTTCCCATCGACGTAGGCTTGCGCACCGACCGGCTCCGAGCTGATCGCCAGCCCCCCGCGCTTGGTCCTCTGAAGCTCGCGCCGCACCTCTTCGAAGGGGCCGATCCAATTCGGCGAGAGCCGCTGCGGATCGTACTCGTAATCGCTACGCCAGGTGAGCAGCCGCACAAACTCCGCGCGCCCGCTGCGCTCGTTGCCGCTCTCATACTTCGCCACCGCCAGTGCCGCCATGGCGTCGGCCAGCTCCTGCTTTTTGATGTAGGGCAGCACCTTGGCGAGTCCAGTAACCGCTTGGTCCAGCTGAGCGACCGCCTCCGGCAGCTTCAGATGGAGGAGCGCTGTTCGCCCCTCGGCGAGCGCCTTGCGGGCCGCCTCCAGCTGCTCCTGTGGCACCTCCTGGGCAAAGTCAGCCAGCCGCGCTTCGAGGTCGAACACTTCGAGGTGATGATTTTCCCGCAGCGCTGCATCGAACGCGCGCTGCACCGCCACCATCGTCTCATCGGGCACGGTGGGATGGGGCATCAGGAACAGTGTCGCTTTCACCGGCGGTTCCGGCGGTGGCGCCTCATCCGCCAGGGCGAACGCAGTAAGCAGCGATAGCACCGTCGCCAGAGCGGCGGTCACCCGGATGGATCGGAAGATGGCGAAGAGCTTTCGCCCGAGGGCAAGGAGCGAGGGCGCAGCGCTACTAGCGGTAACGCAAGCCCGAGCGACGCGGCCATCGGGCGAAAGATCGAGCCAGCGCCGCATCCATCCGGGTGATCGCCGCTCCAGCTTCCCTGCAGGGTCTGTGAGGGCAGTCACATTTCCTCTGGCGCGAGCTCTGCCGTACAATACTTAAGCGATGGTGCGTTTGGCGCTAGCCGCTGCCCTGCTGGCGAGTTGCTCCGGTCCGCCGCCGCTATGTCACGACGGGACGCCGGGATCACCCTTCTACCTATCGCTCGCCGAGGGCTGGGCGCTCCAATCGGAGCGTGCAACGGAGGGGTCGGCGCCCGAGATCGCCACGCCCGGCTATGCGACCCTGAACTGGCACCACCCGATCTCGATTCCTTCCACCGTGGTCGCTGCGCTCGTCAGCGACGCAACCCTTGCCGATCCCTACGTGGGTCTGAACATGCGCACGCTACCGGGCGGGACAGATTACGACATCGGCGAAATGTTTTCGACCGTGCCCATGTCCCCCGACAATCCCTTCAGCAGCCCCTGGTGGTACCGGACCGAATTTGCCAAACCGGCCTCGGGTGGACGGCGCGTCTGGTTGCGCCTCGGCGGCGTCAACTATCGCGCCGAGGTCTGGCTCAACGGACGCCAGCTAGCCAGTGACAGCCAGGTCGCTGGCACCTTCCGCACCTTTGAATTCGATGTGACCGAGCTCCTGACCGACTGCTCTCCCAATGTGCTGGCGGTCAAGGTGAGCGCGCCGGGGGTCGAGAATCTCGCCTGGAATTGGGTCGACTGGGCGCCCTCCCCCCCCGACAAGAACATGGGCCTCTGGCAGCCGGTCTCACTCTTCTCGACGGGAGCCGTGCGACTACGCTCGCCGCATGTGATGACGCGACTGGATCTACCGAGTCCTGCGCCGGCACACCTTTCGGTCACGGTCGAGGCCACCAATGCCACTTCCGCCCGGGTCTCGACCCAGATCGCCGGCCGGATCCTGCCCGGGCCGATCGATTTTTCCGAAGAGGTGACGCTGGAGGCGGGCGAAACGAGGACCCTCCGCTTCGAGCCCCAGCGCTTTCCCCAGCTCGACGTGGCCCAACCACAGCTGTGGTGGCCGCTCGGCCTGGGGGCTCAGCCACTCTACACGCTGACGCTCTCCTCCTTGGTAGCGGGTGCTCTTTCCGATCAGGCCACCACGCGGTTTGGCATCCGCGAGATCGGCTCGGAGCTGACCGAACAGAAAGCTCGTCTGTTCCGCGTCAATGGACGGCCCGTGTTGATCCGCGGCGCCGCCTGGAGCCCCGACCTTCTTTTACGCCCCAACTCTGCCCGAGTCGACGACGAGCTAGCCTACGTCAAGGAGATGAATCTCAACGCCATCCGCCTCGAGGGCAAGCTCGGCGACGATCATCTGCTCGACCGATGCGATGAGCTCGGGATCCTGGTGATGGCCGGCTGGTGCTGCTGCGACCACTGGGAGATGCAGGGCAAGTGGAGCAGTGCCGACCGCACCATTGCGGTCGAATCGCTGCGCGATCAGATCCGCCGCCTGCGCAACCACCCGAGCGTGCTGGTTTGGCTGAACGGCAGCGACAAGGCGCCGCCGCCCGAGATCGACCAGGCCTATCTCGACGTGCTTCAGTCGCTCGAATGGCAGCTGCCCACTCTGGCGTCGGCCAGCGCCACCGACACGCCCGAGTTGGGCACTGCGGGCGTCAAGATGACCGGGCCTTACCGCTGGGTGCCGCCGAACTACTGGGGACTCGATTACCTCCGCGGTGGCGCCTTTGGCTTCAACACCGAAACTTCGCCTGGAGCTGCAGTTCCGCCGCTCGAATCCCTCAAGAAGTTTCTTCCCAAAGAAGACCTCTGGCCGGTGGATCAAGCCTGGATCTTTCATACCGGTGCCGCCCGGGAGGCACAGAAGCTCGAGGAGTTTTCCGCCGCCCTCGCGGGCCGCTACGGTGCTGCCACGACGATCGAGGACTTCGCGCTCAAGGCGCAGCTCGCTGCTTACGAAGGGGAGCGAGCGATGTTCGAGGCCTATGGGCGAAACAAGTACTTCGCCACCGGCGTCATCCAGTGGATGCTCAACAACCCTTGGCCGGGACTGATTTGGCATCTATACGACTGGTACCTCAAGCCGGGCGGGGGCTACTTTGGCGCGAAGCGAGCGCTCGAGCCGCTCCACGTGCAGTACGGCTACGAGGATGGCGCGGTGGTGGTCGTCAATTCCACGCCCCAGCCCTTCTCGTCGCTACAGGTGCGCGCGGCGATGCTCGATCTCAACGCCCACGAGCGCTGGTCAGGAACCAAGATGCTCGACGTCGCCGATGACGGTGTGGCGGTGGCGATGAGCCTGCCCGACCCAGCGAGTGTCACGGACCTCGGCAATACCTACCTCGTACTGCTGACGCTGAACGATTCGAAGGGAGCGCTCAAGAGCCGCAACTACTACTGGCTCTCGCAAATCCCCGATGTTCTCGATGACGATCCCGAGCACTCCACCAACTACAGCACGCCCACCATCAGCTACGCCGACTTGACCGAACTGGCGAATCTGCCGTTGGTGCAGGTGATGCTGTCGGCCACGCGCCGGAGCGAGGGGGCCGACGAAGTGGTGCAGGTTACCCTCAACAACCCCACCCCGGCGATCGCCTTTTTTGTACGGGCCGAAATAGCGAGGGGAATGGAGGGCGACGAAGTGGTGCCGATCCGCTGGGACGACAACTACGTGCTGCTCCTGCCGGGGGAAACCCGTAAGTTGAATGCCCGCTATCGGGCCGCTGACCGACAGGGCGCTATACCGGTGGCCCGGCTGTCGGGGTGGAACGTGGCCACCGTGAACGTGCCGCTACCTTGACGCCACGAAGCGCCACTGGCCGGGCGGAACGCGATAGCGCACGTAGCGGTTGTTTTCGTCGAGCGACTCGAAGCCCGAGGGCCCCATCACCGCGATGGACTGCAGCGGTCCGCCCTCCTTGGGAATACCGACAAGAGCGGTGGTGCCGGCGGGTGAATCGAGCTCGAGCACGATTTGACTTTCTGTCCGATCGAAGCGGAAGACGATCGGGCCCTGAAGGGTGGGCACGGTGGTTTCGATGTGGTTCAGGCGGCCCGGCCGGGGAAGAACCTGGTACTCGGTGAAGCCCGATGAGGTCGGAGCGATCCCGGCCGCGTACTGCGACAGCAGCGTCAGTGGTCCGCCGCTCCAGCCGTGGTTGCGCGTTCCGGTGAATCCCTCCGAACCGAAGATCTCCGGCAGAGTCGAATCGGCCGACGCGACCGCCGCCCCATAGCGCTGCTTCATCCGGTCGAGCGCTCCATCGGCATCCTCCATGAGGTAAAGGGCTTCGAGGACCTGTTTTTCCAGGTAGGGGCTAGCGAGTTGGGTAGTTCGCAGATGGGTGCGCAGTGCATTCCACCGCTCCGGCTTAGCCAGCCCCGCCACCACCGCCAGACCATTGCCACGATCGTCGGTCTTCCCCGTGTGTCCGGGCGAGCGGTAGGCGGTTCCGTTCCAGAAGAGGCGATCGAAATTGTTTTTCAGACTGACTAGCCGCTGTTCATACTGCGGGATATCCGCGTCATTGCCGGTGAGGCGCGCCAAGGCGATGGCCCCTTGCAGGGCCAGCGCGTACCAGCCGTTGTCGAGGAGCGCCACGTCGAAGTCCTGCCCCCAATCGCTCCAGTCCCAACCGCCGGCACGGTGCACGACGAGGCCCTCGCCGTCGATCTGCCAAAGGGCAAGATAGTCTTGCACCGCCGGATAGACCTCATGGATAACCTGAACATCACCGGTGTAGAGGGCATAGGTCGCAAAGCCGCCGATGCTGGCGAGCATCTGCTGGGGAAGCTCCAGTGAGTAGTTTCCCGCCGGAGCGGGCGAATGCAGGACAGCGCCCATCCGCCAGAAGGCCAGGTCGCGTAGCGCCTTGCGCCCCAATAGGTGCGCGCGCTGATCGAGCGCGTAGAAGGACTCGCCGAGTTCAAGGACCACATCGCCCCACCACTGCGCGCGCTCGCGGTCGGGGCAATCCATGAAGCTGTCGCGCATGGAGACGTAGAGCGTGCGCTGTGCCTTCTTCCAGAGCTGGTCGTAGAAGGCGTCGTCGCAGTGAAAGCTTCCGATGAGATCGGTGTCATAACCACTTGTGCGATAGCGGAGCGCGAGCACTTTGACCCCGTCGGGGATCGCATAGTGAACCTCATGGCCGTTCATCCAGCCGAGGGCTTCGAACTCCTGCTCGCCTTCGCGCGTGATGTATTCGGCGCGCACACTGTAGGTGCTACCGAAGGCGTAGTGGTCGGTGTGGATGGTGATCGTTTGGCCGGCGGGTGCGTCGATCTTGAGGTAGGGCGTGAGCTGAAGATTGTAGGGAAGGCGCGCCCGGATGAGGCCAGTCTGAGCGGTCTCGGCTTCGTAGGGCTGGAGTTCTGAAAAACGCCAGAGGGGGATGGGTCGTGGCCAAAGCTGACCCCACGGCTCGGAGGGAGCCAGTCCTTTGTCGACGGGGGAATCCCAATCCCCGTCATCGAAAGCGGTCGCGATCCAATCGCCCAGCTCTTTTCGCGCATCGAAACCGACGTTCTGCTCGGGCAGACGGAAACTGATGGGCTCCCCGGACGGGGAGAAGTAGGCGGGATGAACACGCATCTTCCAGGAGGCGTCGCTGGCGATAGGGATGCCCTTTGCTTCGAGCCAGAGCCCGCCGCGCCCGCTGTCCTTATGGGAGAAACCGTCCTTGCCCCAGTACCAAACCAAGATCGCAAAGCTGTTGGGGCCCGGTTGCAAGAATTTCCGGATGTCCACCTCGTCGAAGTAGCCGCCTGTGGGAGTTGGTCCGCGCTTGAGCCCGCCGTCGAAGACCACCAGGGTGCCGTTGATCCAGAGCCAGTAACGCGAATCGACGCCGACGCGAAGCAGCGCCTGTTCGGGCAGCGCATCGAGCTTCATACTCTTACGAAAGCAGATCCAGCTGTTCGGCGGGCCCTCTTGCGCTTGCCAGATCCAGTGGCCCTCGGTCCAAAAGGGCGCGGGCATCGACGAGGGCGTGCACCCGGCCAGGCCCAGCAGCAGGATTGCGGTTCTCATCAGTGGATGGGTATTATAGCTGAAGGGATGCGCTCGCTTGTTTGGCTTGCAATCGCTGTGGGGGGCTGTGCTCAGAGTGAAGCGGGCGGGCCGGATCTTGCGCCTCCGCCGCCCGATATGGGACCCGTCTGGGTCGGCCAAACGAGTAATACGAGCAGCGACCTGTGGGGCGTTTGGGGTAGCGGCAGCTCGGTGTGGATCGTGGGAGGAAAGGCCGATCCCAAGGAGCGCACGCTGCTTCTGACCACCAACGGTGGAACGACCTGGGGTGCCACCACCTATCCAGCCGGAGGCCCGCTCCATGCGGTATGGGGCAGCGACCTCGCTCACATCTACGCAGTGGGCCAGGGCGGTACAGCGCTCTTTTCAACCAACGGGACGACGTGGGACAAGCTCTCCGGGCTATCGACGAACCAGGATCTCTACGGCGTGTGGGGCTTCAGCGCGAACGACATTTATGTTGTGGGTTCAGGGGGACTGGTGTTGCGGTCGGGCGAAAATGGGCAGTGGAGCGTTCGCTCGCCGTCGGGACTCAAGGGCGACTTTCGCTGTGTGTGGGGCTTGAGCGCGAACAATGTCTAAGCGGGCGGTGGCACGGGTACGTCGGGATTCATCTACCACTCCAC
>JAHFDT010000125.1:0-5241 GCA_023248875.1 Myxococcales bacterium
AGTGTCGCCAGCGCGGAATGACCTTTGCGGCCCCGATCAAGGTCGTGATTCGTCTCGTGGTGTGGGATACCAACGAGGAAACGGGCGCCCAGTCGATCCGCGACGTGAAGGAGCAGGAGGTCTATTTCGGCGACATCCCGCTGATGACCGACAACGGCACCTTCATCATCAACGGCACCGAGCGCGTGGTGGTCAGCCAGCTCCACCGCTCGCCGGGCGTGTTCTTCGATCACGACAAGGGCAAGACCCATTCGTCGGGCAAGCTGCTCTATTCGGCGCGGGTGATCCCCTACCGCGGCTCATGGCTCGATTTCGAATTCGACGCTAAGGACATCCTGCACGTGCGCATCGATCGGCGGCGCAAGCTGCACGCCACTGTGCTGTTGCGCGCGCTCGCCTACTCGACCGAGGAGCTGCTCAACTACTTCTACGCTACCGAGACCATCTATCTCGACGAGGGCAAGCGTTACGCGAAGTCGGTCGAGTACGACCTGCTTCCGGGGCAACGGGCGACCCGCGATATTCGCCACCCTGACTCGCGCGAAATCCTGGTCAAGAAGAACCGCAAATTCACCAAGCAGGCGATTAAAAAGCTGCAGGACTCCAAGATCGGCCGGCTGCCGGCGGAGCTCACCGAGGTGATGGGCAAAGTCGCGGCGCACGATGTGATCGACGAGGCCACCGGCGAGGTGCTGGTCCAGTGCAATGAAGAGGTGACCGAGGCCAAGCTCGATGAGCTGCGGACACATAATATCAAGGAGTTCAAGGTCCTCTTCATCGACGGGCTCAACGTCGGGTCCTACCTGCGCGATACCTTAATTGCCGACAAGCTCCAGGCGCCCGAAGAGGCGATCATGGAGATCTACCGTCGGTTGCGGCCGGGAGATCCGCCCACGCCCGAGACGGCAAATAACCTGTTCAATAATCTGTTTTTCAACGCTGAACGCTACGACCTATCGAAGGTCGGCCGCCTCAAGTTGAACTACAAGTTCAAGATCGATGAGCCACTCGATAACTGCGTGCTCACCAAGCGCGATATTCTCGAGACGGTCCGCTATCTCATCGACCTCAAGAATGGCAAGGGATCGATCGACGACATCGACCACCTGGGCAACCGCCGGGTACGCGCCGTCGGTGAGCTGATGGAGAATCAGTATCGTATCGGGCTGGTGCGCATGGAGCGTGCGATCAAAGAGCGCATGAGTATGTCGCAAGAGATCGAGACGCTCATGCCACACGATCTCATCAATGCCAAGCCGGTGAGCGCGGTGGTCAAGGAGTACTTCGGTAGCTCGCAGCTATCGCAGTTCATGGATCAGACCAACCCGCTGTCGGAGGTCACCCACAAACGGCGCCTTTCGGCCCTCGGCCCGGGCGGGCTCACCCGCGAGCGCGCCGGGTTCGAAGTGCGCGACGTGCATGCAACGCACTATGGTCGTATCTGCCCGATCGAGACGCCGGAAGGGCCGAACATCGGTCTCATCGCATCGCTCTCGACCTACGCGCGGGTCAACGAATTTGGCTTTATCGAGACCCCCTACCGCAAGGTCGAAGGCGGCCATGTCACCGATGAGGTCGAGTTCTATTCGGCACTGCAGGAGGAGGGGCATTTTATCGCCCAGTCCAACACGACCATCGATCGCAAGGGCAAGTTTCTGACGCCGACGGTGTCGTGCCGCTACAACGGTGACTTTTTGACCTCGAAGGCCGAGGAAGTGAATCTCATGGACGTGTCGCCGAACCAGTTGGTGTCGGTGGCCGCCTCGCTCATACCATTTCTCGAGAACGACGACGCCAACCGCGCGCTGATGGGTTCGAACATGCAGCGTCAGGCGGTGCCGCTCATCAAGACCGCTGCGCCGCTCATCGGCACGGGCATCGAGGGCATCGTTGCACGCGACTCCGGTGTGACGCTGGTGGCCAAGCGCGAGGGCGTGGTGGAGTCGGTCGACGCCGCCCGCATCGTGGTACGCCCGCTCGAAAGCGAGCAGTCGGATCCGCTCTCGGCCAAACCCGACATCTACTCGCTGGTGAAGTTCCAGCGCTCCAACCAGAATACCTGTATGAACCAAAAGCCGATCGTCCAGAAGGGCGATAAGGTCCGCCCCGGCGATGTTATCGCCGACGGGCCGGCGACGGAGCAGGGGGAGCTGGCCCTGGGGCAGAATGTGGTAGTCGCCTTCATGCCCTGGGGCGGCTACAACTTCGAAGACTCGATCCTGATCTCCGAGCGGCTGGTGAAGGACGATGTGTTCACCTCGATCCATATCGAGGAGTTCGAGTGCATCGCACGCGATACCAAGCTCGGAAAAGAGGACATCACTCGGGATATCCCGAACGTCGGCGAGGAGGCGCTCAAGGACCTCGATGAATCGGGCATCGTGCGCATCGGCGCGGAGGTGAAGCCGAGCGATGTTCTGGTGGGTAAGATCACGCCGAAGGGCGAGACGCAGCTCTCCCCGGAAGAGAAGCTGCTGCGCGCGATCTTTGGGGAGAAGGCGGGCGATGTGAGGGATTCCTCGCTGCGCGTGCCGCCGGGTGTGCAGGGGATCGTGATCAACGCAAAGGTGTTCTCACGCAAGGGTACAGAAAAGGATGAGCGCGCCAAGGACATCGAGGACGCCGAGAAGGAGAAGCTGGTCACCGATCAGCGCGATGAGGTGAAGATCATCTCCGACTCGTACCACAACAAGATGCGGCGCCTTCTGCTGGGGAAGACCACCGCCGCACGCCTGGTGGACGATAAGGGCAAAGTCCTCTTGGCGAAGAGCACCCGCCTGACCAATGAGGCACTCGTCGAGGTTCCGGTCCGCAGCTACCCCGAGATCCAGGTGGTCGAAGGGGGCGGCAAGACGGAAGAGAAGCTCGAGCAGCTCGCGCGTCGGCACGAGGAGGACGTCCACGCCATCGAATCGCTCTACCGCGAGAAGATCGCGCGCCTCACCAAGGGCGACGAACTGCCGCCGGGCGTCATCAAAATGGTGAAGGTCTATGTCGCCATCAAGCGCAAACTTTCGGTCGGTGACAAGATGGCCGGCCGTCACGGCAACAAGGGCGTGGTTTCGCGTATTCTGCCCGAGGAGGATATGCCCTACCTCGAGGACGGGACCCCGGTGGACGTGGTGCTCAATCCGCTCGGTGTGCCGTCCCGAATGAACGTCGGGCAGATCCTCGAGGTCCATCTCGGTTGGGCCGCCAAATCCCTGGGCCAGCAGATCGATCGGTATCTGGAGGCGGGATGGGACGCGAAGGCGCTCCGGGATCGCCTCAAGAAGGTCTACACCACCGAGCAAGCGCACCAATTTATCGATGCGCTTGATGAGGAGGATGTCTATCGCTTTGCGGCGAAGCTGCGCCGCGGCGTCCACATGGCGACGCCGGTGTTTGACGGCGCCAAAGAGGACGAGATCAAGGCAGCACTGACCATGGCTAGCCTGCCAACCAATGGGCAGGCGACACTGTTCGATGGCAAAACCGGCCATGCGTTCGACCACGATGTTACGGTCGGCGTCATGTACATCATGAAGCTCCACCACCTGGTCGACGACAAGATCCACGCGCGTTCGATCGGGCCCTACTCGCTGGTCACGCAGCAGCCCCTCGGCGGCAAGGCCCAGTTCGGCGGACAGCGGCTCGGCGAGATGGAAGTGTGGGCCATGGAGGCTTACGGAGCAGCGTATGCTCTACAGGAGTTCCTGACTGTGAAGTCGGACGACGTCGTCGGTCGTACTCGCATGTACGAGGCGATCGTCAAGGGCGAGCACACGCTGGAATCGGGCCTTCCCGAATCCTTCAACGTGCTGCTCAAGGAGCTCCAGTCGCTGTGCCTCAATGTGGAGCTCATCGAGGATCCGAACGCGCCCCATGAGGAGCAGCCCAGCACCGTGCAGCAGATGGCCCGTGAAGTCGCGGCCAAGATCGGAGCGTAACCGTGAAGGACATCTTCAACTTCTTCGAGAAGCCCAAGGATCCTCTTTCGTTTTCCGCCATTCGGATCTCACTGGCTCCGCCGGAGAAGATCGAAAAAGAGTGGTCGCACGGCGAGGTGAAGAAGCCGGAGACGATCAATTACCGGACCTTCAAGCCCGAGCGCGACGGTCTTTTCTGCGCCAAGATTTTTGGCCCAGTCAAGGACTACGAGTGCAACTGCGGCAAGTACAAGCGCATGAAGCACCGCGGTGTGGTGTGCGAGAAGTGCGGCGTGGAAGTTATCCAGTCCAAGGTTCGGCGCGAGCGCCTTGGTCACATTCGACTGGCCACACCGGTGGCGCACATTTGGTTTCTGAAATCGCTGCCCAGCCGCATCGGCAACCTCCTCGATATCACCCTCAAAGAGCTCGAGAAGGTCCTCTACTGCGAATCCTATGTCGTGGTCGATCCGAAGAGCTCGGGGCTGCAACAGGGCGAACTCCTCACCGAAGAGCGCTACCAGAAGATGCTCGAGGAGATGGGCGACGACGCGTTTATCGCTGGAATGGGCGCGGAGGCGATCCGCGAACTGTTGCGGCCACCCTACATGGATATTCCCAAGCTGTCCGAGCAGCTGCGCGGCGAGATGCGCGGGGCCACCAGCGAGGCCAAGCGCAAGAAGATCTCTAAACGGCTCAAGGTGGTTGAGGCCTTCAATACCTCGGGCAATAAGCCTGAATGGATGATGCTCGATGTCATCCCGGTGATTCCGCCCGATCTGCGGCCGCTCGTGCCACTCGACGGTGGACGCTTTGCGACGTCCGATTTGAATGACTTGTATCGCCGCGTCATCAACCGGAACAACCGGCTCAAGCGGCTCCAGGAGCTGAGCGCACCGGAGATCATTATCCGCAATGAGAAGCGGATGCTGCAGGAGGCGGTCGACGCGCTATTCGACAACGGCCGGCGGGGCAAGACCATCACCGGTCCCAATAAACGGCCGCTGAAGTCGCTGTCGGATATGCTCAAAGGCAAGCAAGGGCGTTTTCGCCAGAACCTGCTCGGCAAACGCGTCGACTATTCGGGCCGTTCGGTGATCGTCGTCGGCCCCGAGCTGCGCCTGCACCAGTGCGGTCTGCCGAAGAAGATGGCGCTCGAGCTGTTCAAGCCGTTCATCTACAACAAACTCGAAGAGCGCGGTCTTGTTACCACCATCAAGAGCGCCAAGAAGATGGTCGAGAAGGAGCGCCCCGAAGTGTGGGATATCCTCGAGGAGGTCATCAAGGAGCATCCGGTACTCCTCAACCGTGCTCCGACGCTACACCGCCTCGG
>JAHFDT010000125.1:5251-11379 GCA_023248875.1 Myxococcales bacterium
GAAGCACAGATGGAAGCGCGCGTGCTGATGATGTCGACCAATAACATCCTCAGCCCTGCCAACGGCAAGCCGATCATCATCCCATCGCAGGACATCGTGCTCGGGCTCTACTACATGACTCGCGAGCGCGCGTTCGCCAGAGGGGAATACCGCGAAGGCAGCAAGAAGCAGATGGCCCGCGGTGTGTTCGCCTCGGCGGACGAAGTGCGGATGGCCTACGATCACCAGCAGGCCGATCTGCAGGCCAAGATCAAGGTTCGTATTCCCGGAGAGAATGGCGGGAAACTGGTCGACACCACCGTCGGACGCGTGTTGCTGTTCGACGTTTGTCCCGAGGGGACGCCCTTCAAGCTGGTCAACCGCGTGATGGGAAAAAAGCAGCTGGCCGATCTTATCGACTCCATTTATCGCCAGGGCGGGCAGAAGAACACTGTTCTTTTGGCCGACAAGTTACGCACTCTCGGCTACGCCCATGCGACTCGCGCCGGCATCTCCATTTGCATCGACGATATGCGGATTCCGGAGCGCAAAAAGCCGCTGCTCGATAAGGCGACCAAAGAGGTCGGCGAGATCGAGGAGCAGTACACCGAGGGGCTCATCACTGACGGTGAGCGCTACAATAAAGTGGTCGATATCTGGGCCCAGGTCGCCGAGCAGGTGGCCAATGAGATGATGACCGAGATCGGTAGCGAAATGGTGGTCGATGAGGAGACGGGCGAGGAGAAGAAGCAGCCTTCGTTCAATCCGATCTATATCATGGCCGACTCGGGCGCCCGTGGTTCGCAGCAGCAGATTCGCCAGTTGGCGGGTATGCGTGGTCTCATGGCCAAACCTTCGGGCGAGATCATCGAGACCCCGATCACCACCAACTTCCGCGAAGGTCTCTCGGTACTCCAGTACTTCATCTCTACCCACGGCGCGCGCAAGGGTCTGGCCGATACCGCGCTCAAGACCGCCAATTCAGGCTATTTGACGCGCCGGCTTGTCGACGTGGCGCAGGATGCCATCGTCGCCGATTATGATTGTGGCACGGTCGAGGGTATCGAGATGACACCGCTCGTCGAGGGCGGCGAAATCATCGAGCAGCTCGGTGATCGTATCCTTGGTCGTACTGCGCTCGAGGATGTCGTCGACCCCTATACCGGCGAAGTGCTGGTGGCGAACAATGAAGAGATCGACGAAGAGAAGGTTCGCAAGATCGACGGTGCCGGCCTCGATAAGGTGAAGATCCGTTCGGTGCTCACCTGTCAGACTCGGCGCGGCATTTGTGTGCAGTGCTACGGTCGTGACTTGGCCCGCGGCTATGTGGTCAACATCGGCGAGGCAGTCGGTGTCATCGCCGCCCAGTCGATCGGTGAGCCTGGAACCCAGCTGACGATGCGCACCTTCCACATCGGCGGTATCGGCCAGGTTCGGACGGAGCAGTCGACCATCGAGTCGCGCAACGAAGGCACCGTTCGCCTCGAAAACGTTCAGACCGTGCAGAAGGCGGGTTACCTGACGGTGATGAACCGCCATGGTGAGCTCCTCATCGAAGACGAGTCCGGCCGCGAGCGTGAGCGCTATGGGCTCACCTACGGCGCGAAGCTCTTGGTGAAGGAGGGCGACAAGATTGCTGCCAAGAGCCTCGTGTCGGAGTGGGACCCCTTCTCGATGCCGATCCTGACCGAGGCAACTGGCATCGTGAAATACGGCGACGTCATCGAAGGCGTTACCATGCAGGAGCAGCTCGACGAGGTCACCGGCCTTTCGCGTAAGGTGATCATCGAATCGAAGGATGCCGATACTCGGCCGCGTGTTTCGATCAAGGACGAGGCGGGTAAGACCAAGAAGATCCCCGGTACGAACCAAGAGGCGCGCTACTTCCTTCCAGTGGGAGCGAATATCTACGTCGGCGACGGCGATCCTGTCGAGGCGGGCGACGTCATCTCCAAGATTCCGCGAGAGACGACCAAGACCAAGGATATCACCGGTGGTTTGCCGCGTGTCGCCGAACTATTTGAGGCGCGCAAACCGAAAGAGCACGCCGTCATTTCGGAGATCGACGGCATCGTCTCGTTTGGCAAGGACACCAAGGGTAAACGCAAAGTGGTCATCACGCCCGAAGTGGGTGAGGCGAAGGAGTACCTCATCGCCAAGGGCAAGCACCTCTCGGTCCGCGAAGGCGACCGCGTGCGCGCGGGCGAGCCGCTCATGGATGGCGCCGCCAATCCCCACGATATCCTCAAAGTGCTGGGTGAGAAGGCGCTCGCTAAATACCTGGTCGATGAAGTGCAGGAGGTCTATCGACTCCAGGGCGTGAAGATCAACGACAAGCACATCGAAGTCATCGTGCGGCAGATGCTTCGCCGCATTCGCGTGATCGACGTCGGCGATACGAACTTCCTCGTCGATGAGCAGGTGGAGCGCCACATCTTCGAAGAGGAGAATGAGCGCATCCTGGCCAAAGACGGCACCCCGGCGAAGGGCGAACCGCTCCTCCTGGGGATCACCAAGGCCTCGCTGTCGACGGAGTCGTTCATTTCGGCTTCGTCGTTCCAGGAGACCACCAAAGTGCTGACCGAAGCCGCCATCTGCGGCAAGGTGGACTACCTGCGCGGCCTCAAGGAGAACGTCATCATGGGTCGCCTGATCCCCGCCGGCACTGGCATCGCTGCCTACAAGCGGATCCCGGTCGAGGTGGAGACACCCGCCCCTGGCCAGGAGTTGCCACCCATGGTGATGCCGCATCTGCCGGCTCAGGAGCCGATCGCGCTAGAGGAATAGCAGCCAACCAACGCTTGACATGCAGGGGGCGGTAGGTAATATGCCGCCTCCAATTCAGGACGGATATGCCGACGATTAATCAGCTGGTTCGACAAGGCCGGGAAAAGCAGAAGCGCAAAACCACTGCGCCCGCCCTCAAGGGGTGCCCGCAAAAGCGCGGTGTCTGCGTGCGTGTCTACACCTCGACGCCGAAGAAGCCGAATTCGGCGCTGCGCAAGGTGGCGCGTGTTCGCCTCACCAACGGCATGGAGGTCACCACCTACATTCCAGGGGAGGGGCACAATCTCCAGGAGCACTCAGTGTGTCTCATCCGCGGTGGCCGCGTGAAGGATTTGCCGGGCGTTCGTTACCACATCATCCGCGGTACGCTCGACACCGCCGGGGTCACTGCTCGTCGTCAGGGGCGCTCGAAGTATGGCGCTAAGCGCCCCAAGTAAAATGTCGAGATTCCATCAAGGAGACGCTGTTTAATGCCGCGTAAAGGTGAAGTAGCCAAGCGAGAGGTCCTCCCCGATCCGCGCTATACGGACCAGCCGGACGAGATCCGCCGCCGTATCACGAAGTTCATGAACACCGTCATGAGCTGCGGCAAGAAGTCGACTGCCGAAGGGATCGTTTATGGCGCCTTCGACCAGGTGCTGGCCAAGGCCAAAGAGGATCCGATCAAGGTATTCGACCGCGCGCTGACCAACGTCAAGCCCAAGGTGGAGGTCAAGAGCCGTCGTGTCGGTGGCTCGACCTACCAGGTACCGGTCGATGTGAATCCCCATCGATCGCAGGCGCTCGGGATGCGCTGGCTTGTGATCTACGCCCGTGAGCGTGGCGAGAAGACGATGAAGGAGAAGTTGGCGGCGGAGATTCTGGACGCCTCGAACAACCGTGGCAACGCCTGTAAGAAGCGAGAAGACGTGCACAAGATGGCGGAGGCCAACAAGGCCTTTGCTCACTATCGTTGGTAAGGGAAGGCAGCTGCAGTAGGGACATAGGGAAGCGCTGATCAGGCACCGGTTTGCTGTTTGATGGGGGTGGCGAAACCGATTCGCCAGTCCGACCAGCCAGTAGCCATCGCTCGACCCGCGCGGCCCGCAACAGGAAGAGGGTTCCAGTCGACGATCGTTTTGTCGACTTGATTAGAACCATGCCGCGCGACTTTTCGATAGATCGAACCCGAAACATCGGGATCATGGCGCACATCGACGCCGGCAAGACCACGACCACCGAGCGCATCCTCTTCTACACCGGCGTCAATTACAAGATGGGCGAAGTCCATGAGGGTGCCGCCACCATGGACTGGATGGAGCAGGAGCAGGAGCGCGGTATCACGATTACTTCAGCCGCCACCACCTGCTTTTGGCGTAACCACCGCATCAACATCATCGACACGCCGGGCCATGTCGACTTCACCGTAGAAGTCGAACGCAGCCTGCGCGTTCTCGATGGGGCCGTGGCGGTCTTCTGCGCGGTCGGCGGCGTGCAGCCGCAAAGCGAGACGGTGTGGCGCCAGGCCGACCGTTACCAGGTGCCGCGGATCGCTTTCATCAACAAGGCGGACCGGATCGGTGCCGATCCGGATCGAGGAATCGCCGAAATGCGACAGCGGCTCAATGCCAATCCGATCGCGATCCAGATCCCGATCGGCCTCGAGAATAGCTTCGAAGGCGTGGTCGATCTCATCCGCCAGCGTGCCATCGTTTGGCACGGTGAGGAGAATGGCGCGCGCTTCGATGTGTTGCCGGTGCCCGAACCATTGCGCGCCGATGTCGCGCAGGCGCGCGAGCGTATGATCGAGCAGCTCGCGGAGGTGGACGACCCGGTGATGCAAAGTTTTCTCGACGGCCAGGTGCCGACCGACGATGAGTTGATCGCGGGACTGCGTCGCGCCACCATAGCCAACCGCGCCGTTCCGGTGCTGATCGGCGCGGCCTTCAAGAACCGAGGCGTGCAGCCCCTCCTCGATGCGGTGGTGGATTTTTTGCCTTCGCCTGCCGATATCCCACCGGTGCGTGGCGAGGATCCGCTGAGTGGCCAGCCGATCGTGCGTCCGGCGGCCGATGACCAGCCCTTTTCGGGACTGGCATTCAAGATCATGAACGACCCATTCGTCGGGCAGCTCACCTTTTTCCGGGTCTATTCGGGCGTGCTCGATTCAGGTTCAACGGTGTTCAATTCCAGTAAAAAGAAGCGCGAGCGTATCGGCCGTTTATTGCGCATGCACGCCAACAAGCGCGAGGAGATCAAGGATGTCGCCGCCGGCAATATCGCAGCGGCGGTCGGTCTTCGGGTGTCAGCGACGGGAGATACCCTGTGTGACGAGACCGCGCCGATTGTTCTCGAATCGATGCAGTTCGCGCAGCCAGTGATCAGTCAGGCGATCGAGCCGCGTACCAAAGCGGACCAGGACAAGATGGGCCATGCGCTGCAGCGGCTGGCGATGGAGGATCCGACCTTCCGCTACGACGTCGACGCCGAGTCCGGCCAGACCATAATTTCGGGGATGGGGGAGCTCCATCTCGAGATCATCGTCGACCGCATGTTGCGCGAGTTCAAGGTCGGAGCCGAGGTGGGCAAGCCCCAGGTTGCCTATCGAGAGACCACCTCGACCACCGTCGAGCACGAGTATCGCCATATCAGACAGACCGGTGGCCACGGTCAGTATGCCCATGTGCGCCTACTCGTCGAGCCCAACCCGCGCGGAAAAGGGATTACGTTCATCAATAAGATCACCGGAGGCCTGATTCCCCGAGAGTTCTTTCCAGCGATCGAGAAGGGGTTTGAAGCGGCTTGCCAGCGCGGCGTCATCGCCGGCTTCCCCCTGGTCGACCTCCAGGGCACGCTCACCTTCGGTAGCTTCCACGATGTCGATTCTTCGGCGATGGCCTTCGAGATTTGCGCGTCGATGTGCCTGCGGGAGGCGGCGGCGCTCAGTAAGCCGATTTTGCTTGAACCGATCATGGCAGTCGAGGTAGTCACCCCGGACGATTATATGGGGGCAGTCATTGGCGATTTGAGCGCACGACGTGGCAAGGTGACCGGCATGGAGGCGCGCGGCAACGTGCAGACGATCCAAGCGGAGGTGCCGCTGGCGACGATGTTCGGCTATTCCACGGAAGTTCGCAGCGCCACACAAGGACGGGCCACCTACACCATGCAGTTTTCGCAATATGCCGCCGTCCCCTTGGCAGTCGGTGAGGGGATCCTGGCCCGAGTAAGAGGGTTCTAACGGTTTTTTGGAGGAGACGGAGAGATGGCCAAAGAAAAGTTCATCCGGAACAAGCCCCACGTGAACATCGGGACGATCGGGCACGTTGACCATGGGAAGACGACGTTGACGGCGGCGATCACGAAGACGCAGGCGGGGAAGG
>JAHFDT010000126.1 GCA_023248875.1 Myxococcales bacterium
TGCCGTCGCTGCCTCGATGCTCACTGCCGCGTATCACATGCTCAAGACCGGCGTCGTCTACAGCGACCTCACCGACAAATACTTCGATCGGCACGACCGCGCAAAGGTCGCCAAGCGTCTTGTCAAGCGCCTCAATGACCTCGGCTACCAGGCACAGGTCAGCGAGATCGCCGCGTGACGTCGCGAGCGTGGGCTGAGTTTCTCGCTAGAGAGTATTCTCCCTCGTCACGCCTCGCGAATCAGGGCGCCTCGACCGCCGAGATGTGCAGTTTATTCCGGCCGGGCGCCTAACCAGAAGGAGTCGCAGCATCGACGGGCGTTGCGGAGTCGATAGGCGTGGCAGCATCGACGGGCGTTGCGGAGTCGACGGGCGTTGCGGAGTCGACGGGCGTTGCGGAGTCGACGGGCGTTGCGGAGTCGACGGGCGTTGCGGAGTCGACGGGCGTTGCGGAGTCGACAGTCGTTGCAGAATCGCTGGGCGTGGTAGAGTCAATTGCGCCGCCGTCGATCGCACCGGCGACTGGCTGGCAGGTTCCACCCAGCAGGATGGAGCTCGAGATGACACAGATGAGTCCATCTTGGCAGTCGGCGTTGACTTGGCAGCGCTCACCGACGGCCTGCTTGCATCCACCGAACAGGAGCGGGGCGAGCATTAGGGCGGTGAACATCGGCGATAATGTTTTCACTGCGAAGGGCTCCTTGCCAGCTTGGTCACAAAGCCGCCTTTCTATAACATAGCCCTCCATCGTGGACAATATGCGGGCGGCGATCCTCTCACTCGCGATGGTGTCGTCGGTAGGGGCTGACCCGCAGCGCGGTGTCGCGCTGGGGCTGTTTGGCGAGGACTCGGGCTGGTCCTACCGACCATTGCTCGAAGAGATCCGCGCACTCGGCGCGAACCATGTCGAGCTGGTGGTGGCCTGGTATCTCGAGGATGGTCAAGCGACGGAGGTCTATGAACATCCGCGCTTTTCGGCGCCTGCCGAGGCCATTGCTCGCGCGATCGGCGACGCCCACGCACTGGGCCTAAAGGTGCTGCTTTTTCCCATCTTGCGGTTAGAGCATCCCAAGGGCGATGAATGGCGCGGTACGCTACGGCCCCGGGATCGCGGGGCACTGTTCACCTCCTACGGCAGGGCATTGATCGAGCTGGCGCGCTTGGCAGAGCGCGAGAGGGCGGAGCAGTTTTCTGTCGGCAGTGAGCTCTCGACGCTCGATGGCGATCGTCCGGCATGGAGCGCGCTGATTGCGCGGGTGCGCGCGGTCTATCGCGGGCCGCTCATCTATTCGGGGAACTGGGACCATTTTGACCAAGTAGCCTTTTACGACCAGCTCGATTTTGTCGGCGTCTGCGGTTACTTTGCCCTCGCTGACCAGCGAAGCCGAGCGACCGACGAGGATCTCGTGCAGGCCTGGCGGCGACGGCGCGCGGAGCTCACGGCGTTTGCGCAGCGGATCGGCCGGCCGCTGGTACTGACCGAAGTGGGCTACCTCAGCCAGCGCGGCGCGGCGGCCTGGCCCTGGGCCGAGGGGGCCCATGAGCCGGTCGATCTCGAGGAGCAGCGGCGTTGTTACGCAGCGTTTCGTCGGGCCTGGCGCTGGGCGGGAGCGCCCTTTGCCGGCGTCTATTTTTGGAACTGGTACGGCTGGGGAGGAGTCGGGAGCCGCGGCTACACGCCGCGGGGTAAGCCGGCAGAGCGGGAGATCCGGCAATACTTCCGCTTCGGCACCCGCCTGTAGCTGGGGCTAAGGCGCCCGGCCGGAATAAACTGCACAACTGGGCAGCCGATTCATCCCTGCTCGCCTCGTTGTTCCTCGGTCAAATAGGGAGAGTATTCTCCCTCGTCGCGCCTCGCGAATCAGGGCGCCTCGACCGCCGAGATGTGCAGTTTATTCCGGCCGGGCGCCTAAGGACAGACGCCGGCGTCGGCGTTGTAGCTCGGGACCAGTATGTCGTAGGTCGAGTTGTACTTGCCCGGGTTGACGAAGACCGGCACGGAGGTGCAGTAGAGCTTACCCTGGCTAAAAAGCGTGAGGCGGTAGCGACCCCACGGCAGGTTGTCGATGGACTGGTAGTTCTCGAGGCCACCCTTGGGGAGAAAGCAGGCGCCGGCGGTGCCATCGAGCTTGAGGCCGTCTTTGGTCATGCCCGCGACCGGAACCTGTTCACTGTCGCGGACGAGCAGGACCGATTCGCTCGTCACCTTGGGCGAGGCCTCGCTGCAGCCAGCCATGGCTGCGCCCCAGGCGGGTCGAAAATCGAGTCGTCCGGTGTAGTCCTGGGCAGGAAAATCGCTCTTTTGAAAAGCGATCGGGAAGGTCACCTCCGGCCCCGCAACAACCATCTTTTTTGGCGAAGAGACGCCCGTGGTGAGCGCCTTGCCATTGGCATCCTCGAGTGTCACGGTGGCGCTGTACATCCCTGCGCTCGGCATCGGATCGCACTCTTGGCCGGTGGCACCCGGCAGACAGGTCGGGTATTTGAGGCCATAGCGGGAGCAGTCGACCCGTTTGTCCGAAGGCGAAGGACCATCGAACACCACGTGGGCGCGCGTCGCGCCAAAGTTGCTGCATCCGGGAGCAACATAGCCGGGGATGGGATCCTTGGTATCCACCAGCTGAAAGGCCCAAGTCACGCCCATCTGCACGACTTTGACGGAGACCGACTTGCATTCGCTCGAGCAGGGGATGTTGAGCATGCCATTTTGCACCCCGCGGTCGCACTGCTCGCCTGATTCGACGACGCCGTTGCCGCAAACCGCCGGCTCCGACGAACTACAGCCTATCAGCGCCAGTAGGTAAGCGTGCTGTAGTGTCACGGCATCAGGCCGAGGTGATACCGTGCTGAAAAGCAGTCCTCGCTGACGCTGAACCAGATCAGCTCTTTGAGCCGATGCGTCGCGGGTAGGGTAGACACCGTGGAGGGTTCCGCAGCAACGAGTCGTGCCGTCTGCTCGAGATCGCCGACGAGCAGCAGCGCCGCGCGGGTGGCCGTGAGGTCGGCGGCGGCCAACCAGTCGGCCGCCAGGTCCATCCCAGATGTTCCCTTGAGCTTGCGGCCGAAAAAGACCACCTGCTCGAGCGTCTTCGGCGACAGCCCGCGCTTGAGCTCCTGCGCCCGTCTGCCGATGGGGCCGGCCGGATCCTTGCCGGTGTCAACTTCTATCGCCAGAGCGATGGCAGCGTCGATGACCAGGCCGAGTTGAGCCGGCTGCGGGAACACGAATCGCAGGTAGCGCTCGGGGCGGAGGTAGGCCAACTTCTTGGTGAGTTCGAAGAGCAGTTCGCGCTCGGGCCTCTTTTCTCCGACCAGCGGCGCGCCAAACACCAGACAGGGAATGGGGGTCTCCTTGTCGATGCAGGCGGTAACCGAGAGCGCCTCGCGCTGCTCGTACTTCACGTAGCTCTCAAACGTGTACTTGGTGTCGAGCACGCCAGCGACGTAGCCGAGCCCCTTCATGAAACGGCGTGGATCGGCCGAATCGATGCGCTCTTTTCGCACCAGCTGGGCATCCTTGTGCGAGCGACTGTTGTGCACGGCGAGGAGCGGCGTGAGCTGAGCGAACAGCCCTACGACGGAGCGGTTTTCGCTTGGGTGAGCGAGCGAGGTCCAGATCGCGTCATCGAGCATGCGCTTGGTCGACCGCAGCGGGCGCTGCTTCGCCTGGGCCACCCGTTCGGCGTCTTCAGGATCGCCCTTTTTGAGCAGGGCGAGCGCGCACGCGACGGCGGTCGCCTTCTCCTCCTGCTTGGCTTCACCGTAGAGCTTGCGCAGAGCACGGTAGGAGGTGAGACGGTCGTGCTGCGCTTCGAGCAGTGACTGGTGTTCGGCAATCGCCTTGTCGACGTAGTCGGGGCCCGCTTGCACGTAAAGCTCGGCGAGCTGCTCGTGGCGTCGGCTGCTCGGATCGAGCGTAATGGCCACCTCGATGGCTGCGATCGCGGTTTTTCGCTCGTTCAGCTTGTCGAGCGAGATCTCGGCAATCCGGTTCCAGAGGCGAAGACGCTCGGCCCGCCGCTCCGGACTGTCCTCCTCGATCTTTTCGGGAAAACGCTTGACCCGTCTACGGTAGAAGCGCTGCAGCTCCTTCCACTGGCCAGACTTTTCTAGGATCTCCTCCAGCTTTGCTGCCGAAGGGGTCTCGTTGGGGTCCAACTCGAGAGCCTCGGTAAACAGACGGGCGGCCACCTCTTCCTCGCCGAGCTGTTCGCGATGGATCATGGCGCGCGCGAAGCGCAGCTTGGCCCGTAGGGGTACCAGCGGTTCGAGCACTGTCAGCTTCTCGAGGAGCTCGAGCGCCTGGCGCCACTCCTTCTGCTCCACCAATAATTCGACACAGCGATGCAATAAGAGGCGCGCCTCGGGGCTAATCTCCAGCGCCTCTCGATAGACGCGGATCGCTGCCGCCTGGTCATCGAGCTTGGTGGCGTGGACATCGGCGATTTCAGTCAGGAGCCGGACCTTTTCATCGGCCGAAGCGGTGGCAAGGAGTGCGCGCTTGGCTAAGAGGGTCTGTTTGGGATCGTCTCCGATGAGAGAGATGCGCGCCAGAAGGGTGGGGCGGTGGGTAGGATCGATCTCGAGCGCTTGGCCGTAGAAAATCTTGGACTCGGCCAGGTGGTCGAGTTTGCGGTCGCACTCACCCAGACGGAAGAAGAGGTCGGTCAGCTCGCTCGACGAGAGCTTCTCTCGGTGATGCTGGAGAACCGCCTGCCAAGCCGTTTGGGCGTCTGCCCATTGCTCGGCGGTAAAACAGAGCTCGCCGAGCGCACGCTGGGCCTCGAAGTCGTTCGGATCGATTTCGGCCGCTTTGGCGAAGGCCCGTGTCGCTCGGTCGAGCTGTCCCAACCGCCGTGTGGTGTGGCCTAGACGGAGCCATCGTTGGTGTAGAACCTCACGGTCACCCGGCTTGCGCGTCAACATTTCCAGCACGGGCACGAGCTCGGTGAAGCGCTCCGCCCGCCACAGCAGTTCGGCAACCCGCCCGGCCGCCTCGACGTGCTCCGGGTCGACGCTGAGCGCCCGCAGGTAGAGCTCGATACCGGTTTGTGGATCCTCGATCGCCACGTGCAGCTCGCCTGCCTCCACCAAGAGGCGGGTTTTTTCCAGCCGGTTGTGAGTATGAGGCTCCGCTTCGAGGAGCAGCTTGGCGGCGCGCAGGAACTCGCCCGACTCGCGGTACAGTTCGACCAGCGCCAGCATCGAGGGGACGTGTGTGGCATCGACGCTCAGCGCACGCGCAAAGTGAGCCTCGGCCGCTTGGGTATCACCGAGTTTCTCAGCTGCCAGCTTGCCCGCCTCATGGAGAAGATTCACCTGGGTGGGGCGATCCTTCGTCACCTCCACGTGACGGTCCATGATCTCGACCGCCTTCGCCGAGGCCCCGGTGCGTTGATAGAGTCGGCCGAGCGCAGCTAGCGCCTCCTCCTGAGAGGGTTTGAGTTCGACGACCCGGCTCCAGGCCTCGATGGCGCGCCCCGGATCGTTGATCTGGTCTTCGAAAACCTGACCCACCTGTCCGAGCAGCGTGGCCTGGGCGACACCCGGAAGGGCAGCGTGGCGCCGGTAGGTATCCACCAGCGCTTCCCATTTCTTGTCGGCTGCATAGAGCCGCTCGAGGCCGCGCAGGGCCTCTTCATGGCGCGGCTCGATCCCCAAGAGTCGTTCGAGATACTCTGCGGCCCGAGCGGTTCCACTCGGTTGCTCCTCCCACTCGGCGCTGAGTCGGCGCAATAGAACGATGCGCTCCTTGTCCTCCTTGACGTACTGGACTTGGGCGGCCAACACTTCGAGGTACTCGGCCGTGCGCCCCTCCGCATCATAGAGGTGCTCGAGGGTCTTGAGCATGGCGAGGTCGGCTGCACCGTCCGCCCGCAGCGCCTCGTACCGTTCAATCGCTGACGACCGCTGATTGAGCTTCTCGGCCGCGATGGCGGCCGCCTCCTTGCGAAGTTCGAGGGCACGCTCAGCATCCGCTCGTGCCACCAGTTCGTCGAGAACACCGAGGAGCGGCTCAAATTCGCCATGACGGCGATAGAGGTGCTCGAGCGCGGCCAACACCTCGGGATGGCCTGGCTCCACCGCCAGCGCCGCGCGATAGGCTTGAGCGGCTGCCGGACCATCGCTGAGACGGCTTTCTAAGAGGTCGGCCTCCTCCATGAGCAGGTCGAGTTTGCGAACCGGATCGGCGTCGTTTTCGGCGCGCGCCGCCAGAGCGACCGCCAACTCTCGCCACCTTTCCGCCCGGCGCAGTAGCTCGATCTTCAGCTCCTGCCCTGCGGCATGGAACGAATCGATCTTCAGCGCCTCGTCGACCGAGGTGAGCGCATACTGCGGGTGGCTCAGCTTGTCCTGGTAGAGGTGTGCCAGCCGCACCCAGTGATCGGGGCGTTTTTCCGACGGCAGATGCGGTATCAGTTGGGCATATTCGCCGGCCAGATCGCTCCACATCCCAGTGGCCTGGGCAAGTCGCTCAAGCTCGGCGGTGAGATCGGCTTCGGGGGTTTCTTTGAAGGCGGCGAGCAGGGCGGTAAACGCTCGCCCGAGATCGCCGATTTCAGTCTCTAGGATGCGCGCGACTTCTCGCAGGCGACGGGCGCGCTCCGCGGGAACAGGATCGACTTCGATCCAGCCGAGGTGGAGCTCCATCAGCGCCTCGTGTCGGCCGCTGGTGCGGAGCTTTTCTTCGAGCGCGTTCAGTTTTGCGAGCGCATCGGCGCGCCCCGGTTCCTGCGCCAGCAGACCCAGCCAACCCTCGCTATCGTCGTCGTCGGGAGGCGCATCGGCCACGAAATCGCCGATCGCTTCGCGCAGCGCCTTGACCAGTCCATCGAGGTCTGCTTCGTCGATGGCTCGGATATGGAAGGTCGATTCGAGCTCCTCTGCTTCGATCGGTGAGAGCCCGGGTAGCACCGCATAGTGTACCGATTCGGTGTGAGCACCGGCGAATAGACGGCCGAATAGCAGCTCGATATCGTCCACGCGAAACCCGAGGAACAGGATCGATCGGTGGCGATAGATATCGTGGATCACACCTCGGTAGGCGTCGGAAGAGAGGGCGCGCTGGAGATCCTGGTTGGTCCAGATCACCGTCTCGGGGCGGTCGGGATCGCCGAGCGCCTTGAGCACGAAGCGGCGGCGACCGTTTTGTCGCATCTCTTCGGCGTCGTGCGGGGTGTGGACCGGTGGAGCTTTGCCCTCTTTGGTGAAGGCCCGGGTCAGGAGGTCGGAGTAGCTGGTGGTCAGAACTGCCCGGAAGGGGAGCTCACCGAGCCGGCGGATGGTGTCGGGAAGCTCAGCGGGGGCCTGGGAGGCCTCGCGCAGTGCACCGATGAAACGGTCGCCCAGATGACGGCGGAGAAAGCCAGCGGCGATCAGGGGCCGCCGTTCGACCACTTCGCGCGCCTGCTGGAGCGCATCCGCGGGGGCGTCGCTGATCGAGTCCAGTAGCTGGTTGAGCAGCTGCCGGTAGCTGGGCATACCCACCGTCGATTCGAGGCCGTTGCCGGCGCACAGAACGCAGCGTCCCGCGCGCAGCCGATCGACGATCGGCGCTATCGCCTGGGGAGGGGCGACGGACTCAGGAGTGGCCAGCGCGGCCTCTCCCCCCGCCGCTGCGACGTCCACCGGGTTTTCTGGGTTGCCCGTGGGGGTGCCCACGGCGGGCCGTTCCTGTTGGCGTTCGCGCTTCTTCTTCGACATCGTGCAGTGACTCCGGTAGGAAAAGGCTGGATACCATGGAATCCGATGGGTTATCAATACGGCCATGCACGCGATCATCGTGGCCGCGGGAATGGGTCGTCGCCTGGCGCCCTACACCGACGACCGGCCGAAGTGCCTCGTGGAGGTGGGCGGGCGCACGCTCCTTGAGCGACAGATCGAGGCCTACCGCGCTGCTGGGGTGGAGGAGATCGCGGTGGTGCGCGGCTATCGCGGCCACCAGATCGATCGGCCGGGGCTGCGCTACTTCGAGAATCCGGACTTTCGGACCAACAACATCCTGGCTTCCCTTTTTTGTGCCGAACCGGCGATGGAGGGGGGCTTCTTCTTCAGCTACTCGGATATCGTTTTTCGACGCGAGGTGGTGGCGCAGCTCGCTGCAACGGAGTACGAGGCGACCCTGGTGATCGATCGCCGCTGGGCGGAGGCCTACCGTGGGCGCGATCTGCACCCCATCACGGAAGCGGAGCTTGCTCGGGTGGAGGCGGGCAGGGTGCTCGCGGTCGGCAAGCGCCAGGTCGCCCCCGAGGAGGCGCACGGGGAATTCATCGGGCTGGCCCGTTTTTCAGCGGGTGCCACCGAGCGGTTGCGGTGGGAGTATCGACGGCTCGAGCGCACGCTTGGAAAGAGTGCACCCTTTGGCGACGCGGCACGCCTGGAATCGGCCTATGTCACCGATCTACTGAACCATCTGATCGGCCAGGGCATGAGAATGGACGCCTGCGAGATCGACGGCGGCTGGCGCGAGATCGATACGACGCAGGACTTAGAACGGGCGAGAGAAATTGTAGACTGGTGATTACGGCGAGCAGATGCCGAGGACGCTGGCCTTGAAGGCCGCTTGCTTGATGTCCTGGCAGGTCTGGCCGTTCGGGCAGTTGACCCCCGTGCCGCAGAACTTCCGGCACTTGCCAACGTTGCACATGAGCCCGGGCGCGCAGTCGTTCAGGAAGCTGCAGGCGTCGCCCTCTTTGGCCTCGGAGTCATCGATGCAGGTTCCGGTGGCGGTGCTGTCCTTGAGGTCGGGCAGACAGCTGAGAGAGCCTGTTTCCGGCTGGGCGCAATTCTGTTTGAGCGGCTCGCAGACGTCGGCACACTGGCCGTAGGAGTCATCGGGGCTGAAGGCCGCACACTTCTGGGCGTTGCCACACTTCTTGTTGCTGGGCCGTGGGTCCGCTGTCGGATCGCAGCCGCTGCCGGCCAGCGGGTAGCAGAAAGCCTCCCCTTCACTGCTGAGGTAGGCGCAGACGTACTTATCGCGGCAATCGCCTACTCCGGTACAGGCGGCATGGCAGACTCCCGTGTCGTCGCACGTGCTGTTATCGCCGGGGCACTTGGGGTTGAGGCCGGTGTCCGGATCGTTCTGTTCGGCGCTGCACTTCGAGGTGCAGTAGCCATCTGGCCAGGAGAAGCTGTTGCCGGCGTCGTCCTTCCCCTTCGTGAGGCAGGTGGCCGTGGTTCCCGCGCAGTCGGCGCTCTTGGTGCAGGGGGCGCCGGTCGACGCGAGCGTAACCCCCATCGCCAGATCGCCCGCGGTGGCGGCCATGGCCATATCGGCGGTTCCGGACGGCGGTGGATTCGACTTACCGCAGCCTGCGAGGGCTGCCACGGCGAGGCTCAAGTGAAGAAAACGCATGTTCGATCTCCTTTCGATGCTCACAAAAAAAGGGCCGGAGGTTTTCCCACCGGCCCTTTCCATAAGAAGTTCCAGTAGGCTAGCTATGGAGCGCAGCCACCAAGCAGGGCCGGTGAGAAGGTCGCATTCTTAATCTGCTTGCAGGTCTGGCCGTTCGGGCAGCTGCCGGAAACGCCCCCGTCGGGAAGGCCGCCATCCGGGACCATGGTGGTGCAGTACTTGCGGCACTTGCCACCGTTGCAGAAGAGGCCTGGCACACAGTCGTTGAGGTACTTGCAGGTTTCGCCCTCCTGCTTGGTGTCACTGACAGCGATGCAGGTCCCCATGGCGGTTTTGTCCTTCGAATCGTGCATGCAGGTGTTCTGTCCCTGATCCGGCTGGGTGCAGTTCTGGTACAGCGGATTGCAGACATCGGCGCATTCGCCGTAGGAACTATCGGGGCTGAAGGAGGTGCACTTCTGTGCGTTCATGCACTTCTTATTGGCCGGTCGCGGATCGCCGTCGGGATCGCAACCGCTCGCCGCGATTGGGTAGCAGATGCTGCCGCCCGCACCGACGTTGGCACAAACGTAGTTCTCGCGGCAATCGTCGACCGAGGCGCACAGCACCTTGCAGGTCGAATTGTTGTCGCAGGTGGCATTATCGCCGGGGCACTTCGGGTTGACGCCGTTATCCGGGTCATTGTTTTGGGCGCTGCACTTCGAGGTGCAGTAGCCCTTGTCCCACATGACGCTGCCATTGGCGCCCGTAGTGTTCTTGACGCAGGCTGCGGTGGTTCCGGCACACTCGGCAGACTTCGTGCAAGCAGCGCCGGTGGGGGCTTTTTGCTCCACGACGGTCATATCGGGCGTCACCACAGCCATCGCCATGTCGGTGGTGCCGCCGTCGGCGGAGATACCGCCGCCCTTCTTGTCGCAGCCGGCCAGAGCCACCATCATCATGCTGATTTCAAAAACCCGCTTCATTTGCGCTCCTCCTATATGACCAAGCCAAAAGTTCGCGGACTATCCATATTCACTTCTACCATGTCAAGGAGATTTGAAACTATCTGGAAGAGTGGCCGTGGGGCGATGATCTGCGTCACAACTTGGCAAGCGAGGCGTCTCATTATATAGGGCTGCCATGACCCAATTGCCCGTTGTGATCGCTGGCCCGGCGTCGCTCCCACCGCTGGCCGAGGACCTACCCTCGTCGCGCAAGGTACTGCTCACCGATGGCGTCGTCGAAGTGCCGGAGCGGGAGATCGCGCTCTCCGCCGATGCGACGCCGGTGCGCGTCTACGACACTACGGGCCCGGGGGAAAACGATTTGCAGCGGGGTTTACCCAAGCTACGCCAGCGCTGGGTCGATCAGCGACGGGCACGCGGCGATCGCAATTTTTCGCAGATGCACTACGCACGGCGGGGCGAGCTCACCGAGGAGATGCGTTTTGTGGCGCTGCGCGAGCATGTGGCGCCCGAGTTCGTGCGCGATGAGGTGGCGCGGGGGCGAGCCATCATTCCGGCCAATATCCGCCATCTCGAGCTCGAGCCGATGATCATCGGGCGCAATTTTCTGGTGAAGATCAACGCCAACATCGGCAACTCGGCGGTCGCCTCCTCGATCCAGGAGGAGGTGGAGAAGCTGCAGTGGGCCACCCGCTGGGGCGCCGATACGGTGATGGATCTCTCGACGGGTGGGCAGATCCACGAGACGCGCGAATGGATCCTGCGCAATTCACCGGTACCGATCGGCACGGTACCGATCTACCAGTGCCTCGAGAAGGTGAAGGGGCATGCCGAAGATCTGACGCTCGATCTGTTCCTCGAGACGTTGATCGAGCAGGCGGAGCAGGGCGTGGACTATTTCACCATCCACGCCGGCGTGCTGCTGCGCTACATCCCCCTGACGGCACGGCGCACCACGGGCATTGTTTCACGCGGCGGTTCGATCTTGGCCAAGTGGTGCTTGGCCCACCATCAGGAGAATTTTCTCTACACCGGCTTCGAAGCGATCTG
>JAHFDT010000127.1 GCA_023248875.1 Myxococcales bacterium
AAATACTGGTCGCAGAGGGTGCGGCGAGGGTTGATGTCGCGAAACAGGATGCCATACATTGCATCGTTGAGCAGCATATCGAGCCGCTCGAGCGCGCCGAGGTAGGCGATCTCCGGCATGCAGAGGCCGGAGGAATAGTTTACCTGCTGCAGGTAGCGGCCAAGTTTCTCCTGCTCATCATCGAGTGCGGAGCGGACGATGCGAAAATTTTCCTGGGTCGCCCAGGTGCCGCCAAATCCTTCGGTGGTGGCGCCGTAGGGGACATAGTCGATCAGCGACTGCGCCGTCGAGCGGATGACGGCGATGATATCGGCCCCCGCCTGGGCGGCCGCGCGTGCCTGGTCGGCGTCGTCGTAGATGTTGCCGGTCGCGACGATGACATATTTGAGCGGCGTGCCCGGTTGGGCCGCCGGTGCGAGGCGTGCCCGGTCGGCTTCGCGGCGTGCACGGGCGTCATCGATGCGCGCCAGTGCTGCGCGCGTATGCGGCTGGAGGGCAGCCTGGGCTGGAGCCACATCGCCATCGGAGGTATCGACGTCGACGGCGTAGGCGATTCGTTCGGCCGCGTCCTGTGGACCGTTGGCTCCGGCCGCGATCGCACGTCCCAGGTAGTAGGCTACCCCGCGCCGAATCGCGGGTGCACCATCGGATAGTTTGGTCATGATCAACCGCTCGACGCAGCTATTGACCAGCGGTACGCCGTTGGGATCGGCACCGTCCACTCCATAGGCACGTAGCACCGTTCGTTCGATCGAACAGGTGGTATGGCAATGGATGAAATCTTGCACACTGCCGGCCACCTGCGCGGCCAACGCGCGGCACTCGTCGACGATCGCCGAATCGATCGGCAGCGGCTTCATGGCGTAAAGCTATGCCGGAGACTGTGGCGCGGTCAACGGCAGCGAGCGATCGCTGCTTTTGAATCCTGTTGCGCGAACCATCCCGCAGGATACGATCGCCCCGATTTACGTGGAGGCCCTAGCGGTGACCGATGATGATGCCCTCGCTCGCCTGTATCATCACTATCGCAGTGTCAACCGGACCCAATTCGAATCGCTCCTCCCCAACGACTACCGCATTGCCTGGAATCCGCTGCTACGACGACTGACGGGGCGCATCACCTACCGCGATCGGCTGATCGAGATTTCGACCTTCCACTACCACAACTATGGTCTCGCCGATGCACTGGCGACGCTGGAACATGAGCTCTTGCACCTCTATCTCCACACGCGTCGACTGCCCTCGGGCCACAATGCGCTCTTCAAGCGCGAAGCGGCAGTGCGGGGCATTCGCGTATTTCATGCCAACCACTATCCGCGCAATCAGCCACCGCGCGATCGCTATTTGTATGAATGTCCCGCATGCGGGCGCATGGTGTTTCGCCAGCGCCGCCTCGAACGAAGTCGAATCGCCTGTGGCATCTGTTGCCGGTCCAAGGCATCGGGCGCGTGGGATGCGCGCTTTACTTTGCGCTTGGTGGAAAAGGTTCGAATGGCCTAGCTGTTACTTGGGGCCGTGCCAGGACCGTTCCATGCGTCGGGCTGCGGATAGTCGTTCGGCTGGCGTCGGATAACGGCGGGTGAACCAGCGAATCAGCGAGTGGATCTCCTCGCGCTCCTCCTCTTCCATTGGGGCATCGGCGTAGGCCTTGAACTCTTCCGGGGTGAGCTGCCGCTGTGCCATCTTACCAATGCGTGAAATTGCCTCTGGATCGGGAGGGACGAAAGGGCGACTCATGGCTCTACCCAATCGCGCAATGCGGTGAGCAGACGAATGTCCTCGGCATCCTTGGGGCGCTGAGCGAATCGCTTGGTGGCGATCAGGTCGTCGATCGATGGGACGGCGATGTGGACGCCCGGTGCTATTTCAAGGGTCTGCCGGCGCTCCCAAAGGTCGTCGAAATTCAGGCGAACGCCATCGACGGTTGGGCAGGCGCGGGCCACGAGTACATCGACCCGCAGATCATTTTCCAGCACATAGCGGCCGAACTTTCGCGCCTGCGCGGGGTCACGGTTGGCGACCAGGCCGATCGGCTCCAGCGCGGCATTGAAGCGAAGTAGGTCATCGCTGTGGATCCAGAAGTCGTAATCGAACGTCACGACGGGTAGGCCGAGCGCGATCAGGGCACGACGGCCGAACAGGATCGCTCGCGTACCACTGTCCTCGATGGCTCGGAAAAGTGCCTCCTCTTCGAGGTCGGACGTTTGCACGAAGGGAATTCTACCACGCCGTCCGCTAGGGCGCCGGGATCCGCTTTTCAAAATCGAGCCAGATGCGCCGGTCTTCGCGGCAGTCGAAGCTGCGGCAGGTTGCGGGGCGATGCTCATAGATGGTGCAGCCACCCTCGGGACGAGCGAGGTGTGAGCAGAAACCATCGCGCTCGTGGCGGATGAGATAGGGCTCTTCGAGCTCCCATCGCACTTTGCCCTCGTCGAGATCCTGCGAGGTGAGCTCAAACGACAAGGAGCAGCAACGGGCTCTGCAAAGCGGGATCAGCGATGGGCAATCGATGTCTGGGCACTGCACCGCGTATTTGTCGATGAACAGGCGTAGCCGCACCCGCGGACGCGTTGCTTCGGCCGCCTTCTTGGCGACGCGCTGGAGCAGTTTACGGTGCCCCTCACCGAGCTGGCCGCTGCCCACCAGTACATCGACGATCAATGCGAGCTGGGCTTGCAACGCGGCGAGCTCCTGATCGGTACGGCCGCGCGCATCCTCCACGCGTCGCATGGCGGCCGTCAGGCTGGCATAGATGGCGTCGAGATCCATCAGCGCGAAATGCTGAGGCGGTCGAGCTCCGCCATCACTAACTGGAGGTCGGCCCACACCTCGCGTTTTTTTTCTGGCGACCGCAAGAGGAACGCCGGGTGAAAGGTCGGCATCAGCGGGATCCCCGCGTAAGCATGGAAATGGCCACGCAACGCACTGATCGGTGCCGTCGACTGGAGTAGCGTCTGCGCCGCAAACTTGCCGAGGGCCACGATCATCTGTGGCTGCAGTGCCGCCAGCTGGCGCTTGAGGAAGGGTTCGCAGGCGGCAATCTCCTCCGGCTCTGGGTTGCGGTTGCCCGGCGGCCGACACTTGATGATGTTGCAGATGTAGACCTGCTCGCGGGTAAAGCCCATCGCCGAAATCATCTTGGTCAAGAGCTGTCCCGCCTGACCCACGAAGGGCTCGCCGGTACGGTCCTCGTCGGCGCCCGGCCCTTCCCCCACGAAGACCAGCGCCGCATTCGGGTCGCCCACGCCAAAGACGATGTTCTGGCGCTTTTCGCACAGCTTGCAGCGCTGACAATCACCGAGGTCGGCCCGTACCGCAGCCAGGGTTTCCGCCTTCGGCCGGGAGGTGGGGGCAGGCGTTTGTGGCACCCCGCTTATGCCGCCTTGCCCTAGCCATTCCAACCGCTGCCGCACCTGTGCGATCAGCCCGCGAAGCTCCTGCCGTGGGTCTTGCTGCATACGGGGAGCGACTCTCGGCTGCCGACGAGAAACTGTCAACTCCCAGGTCACCCTGACCGCTGCTGGGACTGGGATCGCAATAGACCCATCAGCGGTCCGCGTCTGGGGCGCGGAAAGTCGCTTGCCGCGGTGATTCTGAAACGGTAGGGTTTTGGCGATGATTCAGCGCTACAGCCGCCCTGCGCTGCGCGAACTCTGGTCCGACGCGCAGCGCTTTGCGACCTGGCTCGAGGTCGAACTGGCGGTTTGCGTAGCGATGGAGGAGGAGCCGGCCTCTCCCGTGCCCCCGGGAACTGCGGCGAAGATTCGGACGGCGGCGGCGGGGCGGATCGATGCGGATCGGATCCTCGAAATCGAACAGCGTACCCGGCACGATGTGATCGCCTTTTTGACCCATGTCGAGGAGCTGGCGGGCGCCGATGCGCGCTGGCTGCACCTGGGCATGACTTCGTCGGATGTGCTCGATACTTCGCTGGCGATTCTTTTGGTTCGGGCGAGCGATGAGATCGCCGGCAGCCTTGAGAAGTTGCGCGCCGCACTGGAGCGCCGGGCGCAGGAGCACCGCGCGACGCCCCTCATCGGTCGCTCCCATGGGGTCCACGCTGAGCCGACCACGCTCGGTGCAGTATTTGCGGGTCTTCACGCTGAGATCGTTCGGAATCAGGTGCGGTGGGCGAGGACCCGGTGCGAGATCGCCGTGGGCAAAATCGCTGGGGCAGTGGGCACCTATGCGCATCTTTCACCGGCTCTCGAGACGCGGGCGCTCGCCCGCCTGGGGCTGGGGCCGGAGACCGTGGCGACCCAGATCGTCGCGCGCGATCGACACGCGGTTTTTTTCAACGCACTGGCGCTGATCGCCGGATCGATCGAGCGCATCGCGCTACAGGTGCGCCACTGGCAGCGTACTGAAGTGGGGGAGGCGGAGGAGCCTTTTGGGAAGGGGCAGAAGGGCTCTTCGGCGATGCCGCACAAGAAAAATCCGATCTTGTCGGAGAATCTCACCGGCCTTGCGCGTCTCGTGCGCAGCTACGCGGCAGCATCGCTCGAAAACATTGCACTATGGCATGAGCGCGATATTTCGCACTCTTCCGTGGAGCGGGTGATTGCACCGGATGCGACCGCTCTGGTCGATTTCATGGCCGACCGCGCCGCCGGGCTCATCGACGGGCTGCTGGTGCACCCAGAGCGGATGCGCCAAAACCTGGAGCTTACACGCGGGCTGGTCTTTTCGGAGGGGCTGATGCTGGCGCTGGTCAAGACCGGACTGGAACGACAGCGCGCCTATGAGATCGTGCAGCGCAATGCGCTGGCCGCGCGGGAGGGCGGACCGAGCTTTGCCGAAAGAATCGAGCAGGACGCCGAGGTCACCACGCGCCTCCGCATAGAGGAGGTACGCGCCTGCTTCGATCTTGAGCACCAGCTCCGCCATGTGGGCGCGATCGTCGACCGAGGACTGCGGAGATGATCGAACGGGCGCACATCGAATCGCTGCTGCCCCACACACTCCGAGCCACCGACTTCACGCTTGCGGGTGCCACCCGCTACTTCGGCAAGGTTCGCGATAACTACACCGTTCTCGGGCGGCGGACGATCGTGGTCACCGACCGGATCAGCGCCTTCGATGTGGTGCTCGGGACGATTCCTCTCAAGGGTCAGGTGCTCAATCGCATGGCCGCGCACTGGTTCGAGGCGACGCGCTCGATCGCTCCGAACCACATGATTTCGACGCCCGATCCCCAGGTGATGCTGGCACAGAACTGCACTCCGCTGCCGGTGGAGTTTGTGATGCGCGACTATCTCACTGGCGTGACCTCGACGTCGATTTGGCGCCACTACCAGGCCGGTAAGCGAGAGTTCTGTGGACATCGCTTGCCGGAGGGTATGCGCCAGCATGAGAAGCTGCCTCAGCCGATACTGACACCCTCGACGAAGGCGCCCCAAGGCGGACATGACGTATCAGCGTCGCGGGCGGAGATCCTGGCGATGGGACAGCTCGATTCGGCAACTTTTGACGAGGCCGCAGCGATGGCGGAACAGCTGTTCGCCTTTGGTCAGCGCGCAGCCGCCGGGCGCGGGCTGATTCTCGTCGACACGAAGTACGAATTCGGTCGCGCCCCCGATGGGCGTCTCTTGGTAATTGACGAGATCCATACCCCAGACTCCTCGCGTTACTGGTACGCCGAGGACTACGAGACGCGCTTTGCTACGGGGGAGGCGCCCCGCGCGCTCGACAAAGAATATGTGCGGCGCTGGTATGCGGCGCGTGGTTATACCGGCGATGGACCTCCGCCACCGCTCGACGATGAGGTGCGGGTAGAGGCGGCCGAGCGTTATATCGAAGCCTACGAGCGCATCACCGGCAAAGCACTCGAAGCCGATTTTTCCGAGCCGATCGAACGGATTCGGCGCAATCTGGGGATCTCATGACGGCAAAGATCTATGTGACACTGAAAAAGAGCGTCCTCGATCCACAGGGACAGGCGGTGGCACGGTCGCTCGGACGGCTGGGCTTCGCGGAGGTCCAAGACGCTCGCATCGGCAAGTACATCGAAGTAAAGCTCGACGGAACGCGCGCCGATGTGCGCGATCGGATCGAGAGGATGTGCCGGGATCTCTTGGCCAACACAGTAATTGAAGAGTACCGGTACGAGCTCGGGGAATGAACTTCGCGATTCTGCGCTTCCCCGGATCGAACTGCGATTTTGATGCTCTCCATGTGCTGACGAGCGTGGTGCCAGGAGCGACGGCCCGGTTTGCTTGGCACAAGGAGACAGAGCTCGGAAGCTGCGATGCGGTGGTGGTGCCGGGCGGTTTTTCTTACGGCGACTATCTCCGTGCTGGCGCCATGGCGGCCCACTCCCCGATCTTGGGCGCGGTGCGGGCTTTTGCCGAGCGGGGCGGACCGGTGCTGGGAATTTGCAACGGCTTTCAGATCCTGTGTGAAGCGGGTCTCCTCGATGGGGTCTTGGTCCGCAACGCGAGTTTGCGCTTCGAGTGCCGAGATGTTCATCTTGTGGTCGAGGGTCGGCCTACGCACTGGACGGCCGCGATCCCGGCCGGGCGCATCTTGAAGATGCCGATCGCCCACGCCGAAGGGCGCTACCTCCACGCGGAGATCGACGTGCTCGAGCGCGAGGGGCGCGTACTGTTTCGCTACGCCGATGCCGCCGGGGGAGTCGATGCGGCCGCGAATCCCAATGGCTCGACGAACAATATCGCGGGCGTCGCAAGTCGCCGGGGCAACGTGGTCGGTCTGATGCCTCATCCCGAGCGAGCGGCGGAGGCGATTTTGGGTTCATCTGACGGGCGGCTGCTGTTCGAATCGCTGGTGGCGCGCGGAGGTCGAGTATGACACCAGAGGTCAGCGTCGCTCTCGCGGCTGAACATGGCCTCTCGCCCGAGGAGTTCGAGCGCATTTGCACCCTTCTCGGCCGCACGCCCACCTACACCGAGCTGGGGATTTTCTCGGTGATGTGGAGCGAGCACTGCTCCTACAAGAGTTCGCGCGTCCATTTGAAACAGCTACCGACCAGCGGGCCGAGAGTGATCCAGGGGCCGGGCGAGAACGCCGGTGTTGTCGATATTGGCGATGGCGATGCACTCATTTTCAAAATGGAATCGCACAACCATCCCTCGTTCATCGAACCCTACCAGGGAGCGGCGACGGGGGTGGGGGGCATTCTGCGCGATGTTTTTACCATGGGTGCCCGACCGATCGCCTGCCTCGATAGCCTCCGCTTCGGTCGGCCCGACCACCCGCGCACGCCCCATCTCATCGAGGGCGTGGTGGCGGGGATCGCCGGCTACGGCAACGCTTTTGGCGTGCCTACCATCGGTGGCGATGTCGCATTCGATGCCTCATACGACGGCAATATCTTGGTCAACGCCATGGCGGTTGGGATCGCCCCGCGCGACCGGATTTTCCTCGGATGCGCTTCGGGGGTGGGTAATCCCGTGCTCTACATCGGCGCCAAGACTGGACGCGATGGGATCCATGGGGCCACGATGGCCTCGGCGGAGTTCGACGACGAGAGCGACGCGAAGCGGCCGACGGTGCAGGTGGGAGATCCCTTTACCGAAAAACTGCTCCTCGAAGCTTGCCTCGAGCTGATGGCGACCGATGTGCTGGTCGGGATCCAGGATATGGGCGCAGCGGGCCTCACCTCCTCATCGGTAGAGATGGCGGGGCGCGCCGGCAGCGGCCTCGAGCTCGACCTCGATCGAGTGCCGCGACGCGAAACCGGGATGACGCCCTACGAGCTGATGCTTTCGGAGTCCCAGGAGCGGATGTTGCTCGTCGCCCAGGCGGGGCGCGAGAGCGAGGTGCTGGCCCTCTGTGACAAGTGGGACATCGACGCCGCCGTGGTGGGCCGTGTCACCGAAAGTGGCAAGATCGTCGTGACCAGCGGAGGCGAAGTGGTGGCGGCGATTCCGATTGCGCCGCTCGTTGAAGGGCTGAAGTACGAACGGCCGATGGCGCGGCCAGAATGGCAGAGTCGCGTACAGACGTTGGAGCTGCCACCGCCGCCCGCCGATTTGGGGCAGGCGCTCCTTGCGGTGCTCGGTTCGCCATCGGTTGCTTCGAAGGAGTGGGTGTGGCGCCAATACGATCATATGGTAGGCGATCGGACGGTGGTGAGACCGGGATCGGATGCGGCGGTGGTGCGCATCATCGGTTCCGCCAAGGGCGTGGCGGCGACCAGCGGCTGCAATTCGCGCTTCTGTTATCTCGATCCGTACGAGGGGGCGAAGCTGGCGGTGGCGGAGGCGTACCGAAATCTTTCTGCGACGGGAGCGGAGCCCCTGGCGGTCACCGACTGCCTGAATTTTGGCAACCCGGAACGGCCCGAGATCATGTGGCAGTTTGCCGAGGCGGTACGCGGCATCGCCGATGCCTGCCGCGCGCTCGAAACGCCGGTGGTCTCGGGCAACGTCAGTCTCTACAACGAGACCGACGGGCAGGCGATTCAGCCCACGCCGATGATCGGCATGGTGGGGCTGCTGGTGCGCGCCGATCGATCAGTGACGCAGCCGTTCAAAGCGGGGCAACAGGAGATTGCGCTGCTTGGAACCAATAGCGATGAGATCGGGGGAACCGAGTATTTGTACGTGGTCCATGGTCGCACCGCTGGGCGACCGCCCCGGATCGATCTGGCGCGCGAGGCCGCGGTGGGTCGGGCCGCGCGGGAGCTCGGGCAGGCGGGGCTGATTGCCTCGGCGCACGACTGCTCGGAGGGCGGGCTTGCGGTGGCCCTCGCCGAGTGCTGCATCACCGGTAAGCTGCCGATCGGTGCGACGATCGAGCTGGGCGACCCCATGCGGGGCGATCTGCTCCTGTTCAGTGAGGCACCGTCGCGGATCGTGATCTCCTATCCGGCTGCCGCAGCTGAGCAGGTACAGGCCATTGCGGAGAGGAACCAGGCGCCACTGCAAAGACTGGGCACGACGGGGGATCATCGCTTGATCATTCGCAGCGCTGGCGAGCCACTGGTCGACCTTGCGCTCGCCGAGTTGATCTCAGTGTATTGCAATGGCTTTCGGCGTGTCGTCGAAGGGGCTGCGTAGGAGCAAAATTGTAGTATACTGCTGCACCCGCTGGGAGCGTGCGCATGTGTGGAGTCGTTGGCGTTTTTGGTCACACGGAAGCAGCGAACATCACCTATCTCGCCCTGCATGCACTGCAGCATCGCGGCCAGGAGTCGGCGGGCATCGTCACGTCTGACGGTGACCACCTCCATCCGGTACGCAGCATGGGGCTAGTGGGCGAGGCCTTCTCTAAACGTGAGATCGACGAGCTGTCTGGGCAGATGGCGATCGGCCATGTTCGCTATTCGACCGCGGGCGAGTCGGCGATGAAAAATGCGCAGCCCTTTTCCGTTGAATATGCGCACGGCGCGATCGCCGTGGCGCACAACGGAAATCTGGTGAATGCCAACGATCTCCGACGGAAATTGGAGATGGATGGGTCGATTTTTCAGACCACCTCCGATAGCGAAGTGATCATCCACTTGATTGCCCGCGCGCGCGAGCTCGAGGTGGAGCATCGGATCATCTCGGCGCTCAAGCAGGTGGAGGGTGCCTATTCGCTGCTGTTTCTCTCCGAGAATAAGCTGATCGCGGTGCGCGATCCGATGGGTTTCCGCCCGCTCTGTTTGGGACGCCTCAAGGACTCGTTTGTTTTCGCGTCCGAGAGCTGCGCTTTTGATCTCATCGAGGCGGAGTTCATTCGCGAACTCGAGCCAGGCGAGATGGTGGCGGTCGATGCCAAGGGGCTGCGTACGTACCGTCCGTTTAGGCAGGAACCGACCCGCTTTTGCGTGTTCGAACATGTCTATTTTGCGCGCCCCGATTCGCACATCGATGGGCGATCCGTCTATCGCGTGCGGGAGGCACTCGGGCGCGCACTGGCCCAAGAGCATCCGGTCGAGGCCGATGTGGTCGTGCCGGTGCCCGACTCCGGGACGCCGGCGGCCATCGGCTTTGCTCGGGCGAGCGGCATTCCCTACGACATGGGGCTCCTTCGATCGCACTACGTGGGCCGCACCTTCATTGAGCCGCAGCAGTCGATCCGCCACTTTGGCGTCAAGCTCAAGCTGAACGCGGTCAAAGAGGTCCTCGCGGGCAAGCGCGTGGTCGTGGTGGACGATTCGATCGTGCGCGGCACTACGTCACGCAAGATTGTAAAGATGTTGCGTAACGCCGGCGCGAAAGAGGTCCATTTGCGGATCTCGGCGCCCCCGACCACGCATCCCTGTTTTTATGGGATCGATACGCCGACGCGGTCCGAGCTGATCGCCTCGTCGCATACGCCCGAGGAGATCGCGCGGTACATCACCTGTGATTCGCTCGGGTATCTATCACTGGAAGGAATGATGAAAGCGGTGCGGGCGGCTAACGGAGGGGTGGTCGAGGCGGAGCGCAGCCACTGTGATGCCTGCTTTACGGGTAAGTATCCCATTGAATTTAGGCCGGGTACCATCTCGTCGCTGCGGCGCGTAGTGAACTGAGCGCGGGCTTCCGCGAGGGTTCGACTGCGGGCTCAGAGACGGTGCTCGGCGCCTGCGCAACTCACCCTCCGTCGAACCCTCGCTCACGCCCACTATTGGGCATCCGGGGCCTCTCGGCTGCGCTAGCGGCCTGCGGGGCGGCTGGACACAACTATGCCTTAACAATATGTAACGCATAGGTTACATGAAAACGGGTGAACGATACCGCTAGCGCCCTGTCTGATCCGATAAGACGGGACATCCTGCGCATGCTGCGGGATGCGCCCCGGAGTGCGGGGGCAATCACGAGAGCGTTCAGCGTGACGCGGCCCGCGATCAGCAGGCATCTGCGCGTGCTGCGCGAGGCGGGGCTGGTGCTGGACAAGGCGCAGGGGCGCGAGCGCGCGTATCGGTTGAAGCTCGGGTCGCTGGCGGCGATCGAGGAGTTCATCGCCGAGCTGCGGCGCGATCGGGCGAGCGAATGGGAGCTGGTGATTTTGGCAATCTGAAACTGATCCATCAGTCGCATCACGAACATCCAGGCCCAACTTCGTTGGCCATCGAGATCGACCAGCACTTCGAAGAAATCGACTTCGGCGAGCTCCCCCGCACGGTACTCGAGTGGCACGAAAACTTCCTGCCGCCTTTGCTTCCACTCCGCGGTCATCTCGCGCACGCTGCGCGCGCTCATGGCGATGCCCTCGTCGGTGAGCAGCCGGTGCAGGCGCCTCGCGGTCAGCCGCTGCTTGCCCCCCGTCCAGCGCGGTGACTCGCCGAGTAGCTCGCACACCCGTGGCCACGCTCGCTCGCGCACCGGCTATGCGCGCGCCACT
>JAHFDT010000128.1 GCA_023248875.1 Myxococcales bacterium
ATCTGCGAGGTGATGAAGCAGTACGACATCTCCTTCTCGCTAGGGGACGGCCTCCGGCCGGGCTCGATCGCCGACGCCAACGATGAGGCGCAGTTTGCCGAGCTCGAGACGCTGGGAGAGCTGACAAAAATCGCATGGAAGCATGACGTGCAGGTGATGATCGAGGGGCCTGGCCACGTGCCGCTGCACAAGATCAAGGAGAACATGGACCGTCAGCTCGCGGTGTGCCACGAGGCGCCCTTTTATACGCTCGGCCCGCTGGTGACCGATATTGCGCCTGGCTACGACCACATCACCTCGGGGATAGGAGCTGCGATGATCGGGTCGCTCGGAACAGCGATGCTCTGCTACGTCACGCCCAAAGAGCATCTCGGGCTGCCAAATCGCGACGACGTCAAGACCGGTGTCATCACCTACAAGATCGCAGCGCACGCAGCCGATTTGGCCAAGGGCCATGCCGGTGCACACGAGCGCGATCTCGCGCTGTCGAAAGCGCGCTTCGAATTCCGCTGGCAGGATCAGTTCAATCTGTCGCTCGATCCGACCACCGCGCGACAGTTTCACGACGAGACGCTGCCGGCCGATGCGGCCAAGCAGTCGCACTTTTGCTCGATGTGCGGACCGGCCTTCTGCTCGATGAAGATCACCCAGGATGTGCGTGACTATGCGGAGCAGGGGCTGCGCGAAAAGGCGGAGGAGTTTCGGCGACGAGGGGGGGAGCTTTATACCGCTCCGTGATATCCGGCTTTGGGCGATCGCCTGCATGACTCCTGGCCTGATCGCTTGTAAGGCTCCCCGTCCACCCGAGGGATCGGTACGCGAGGCAGCGACTCTCTTTGCGGCGGTCTGCGCACGCTGCCATGGACCCACCGGCCATGCCGATGTTCCGGAAAGCCGAGCGGTGGGAGCGAAGGATTTGACGCGCGAGGAGGTGCGGCGAATGTCGGATGCTGCCCTTGCTCACCAGATTCGGGTGGGTGGTGGTCGTATGCCCGGCTTTGGCGATGTGCTCGGGGATCGCGAGATCGCAGCGCTGGTCGGCTATCTTCGAACGCTGATCCCGGCATTCCAGGGGTCGAAGGACACGAGGCGATTTTCGGGAAAATAGGGGCGGACAAATTCGGTGGCCACTTCCCCGGTCCGGATTTTGAGGACAAACGGACAGTGCAGTAGCCACTCCAGTCGGCGCAGTTCGGCCACCTTGGAAGGCACACTCCTTGTATGACAAGCCGATCGCCAATGCGGATTCCTCTCTTAGCCTCACTACTCACCGGTCTCGCGTGGGCGGCGCCTGTGCCTGGCCTCGATCCCGAAGTGATCCGGCGTGTCATCAAGATGCAGATCGGCGACGTGCAGCGCTGCTACGAGCAGGGCCTATCGAAGCGGCCTAACCTCGCGGGCAGGGTTGTCCTGGACGCCACGATCGGTGCGGCAGGGACGATAGTTTCGTCGAAGATCGCCAGCAGCACGCTGGATGATCGCGCGGTCGAAGGCTGCATTGTTGCCTCATCGAGAAGATGGCGCTTCCCCCGATCGGCGGGCGGAATCGTGAACTTCACCTACCCCTTCATTCTCAAGTCGGCCTTCCACCTGTCAGGAGGAAAAAGCGTCGACTGTCGAAACTCGATGCTCGGCTGTCCAGGAAACCGCTGAAGCAGCTTACCGAACCCTTCGGATCGCCTCCAGCGCATCCGCGTCCACAATGTCTCTCGGCCGCCCCCTGTGGGGCGCTTGGGTTTCAAAAGCTCCGCACTGCCGATGACCGGAAAAGTCTGGCCTTCGTAGGATCCCTCGATCCGATTGCGCCACGCCTCGTCAAAACTGAGGCCGCTGACGACGGTGAGGATATCGAGGTGGTCGGCAAGCGCGTGCGCGTGTGCCGCCGCCGCCCCGACGGTACGCCGCTCAGCGCCTGCGTCACGCTGCCGCCTTGAAGTTGCGCGACGCGATTCGATCTCCTAATGTGCGACCATGCGAGTGAAGCTCGACGGTGCGGCAATCCTCATTACCGGAGCTTCGTCCGGGATCGGCCGCGAGATGGCGCGCCAGCTGGGGCCGCGATGTCGAGCCTTGGTGTTGGTGGCCCGACGCGCCGACCGGCTCGACGAATTGCGCAACGAGCTCATCGCTGCGAGCCCGAATTTGCAAGTGCGCTTGGTCCCCTGCGATTTGTCCGATTTGGCGCAGGTCGAGCGCCTGCCAGAGCAGGTGCGCGCCGCCATCGGCGTGGTCGACGTGCTCATCAACAACGCGGGATCCGGCGACGCCGCACTGCTCGAGCGATCCGATTGGTCGAAGATTTCTTCGATGATGATGTTGAACGTCAACAGCCTGGTCTGCTTGACTCGCCATTTTTTCGCCGAGATGACGGCGCGTGGCCGCGGCGCGATTCTGAATGTCAGCTCATCGTTCGGATTTTCGATCCTGCCCGGGTTCGCGACCTATCTGGCGAGCAAGCACTTCGCCACCGCGTTCACCGAGACGCTGCGTATCGAGGCCGCGGGCACCGGCGTGGTCATCAGCCAATTGTGTCCCGGTCCAGTCGACACCGAGTTCAACGAGGTGTCGGGCAGCGCGGAGGTGTCGCCCACGATTCAGCGACTCGCGCGCATCACGCCTGCCACCTGCGCGCGCGTCGCGCTCGCAGGCCTCGAGCGCGGCCGAGCGATGATCGTCCCCGGCGTCATCATAAAGATCCTCAAATGGATCCTTGCGATCACCCCCAACTGGTTCATTCGCCTGACCCTCTACCCATACGCCCGCTCGATGCGTAGTCACTCTACGCCTTCCAAGTAGCTGGTTTTATTCTAGCTCTACGGACAACCGCGCAGATCGACTGGGGCGTAGTTCTTTCGAACTGCCTCTCCGCTCCGTGATCGAGCACCCGTGAAGGCGAGGCCCGCTACATCCGGCGGCTCCAGGCGCGGAACTCCCCCTCCGCCACCTTGGAGGCGTCGTCGGTGGGGGGGAGGCACGGAGTGCTACTCGAAATGGGAGGGCGGGTCGATCCTGTCGCCGGCGTGGCACGCCTGCGACGCCTCGAAGGGGAGCCCTCGCTGTCGGCTCCAGGGCGGTCCGCGGGGAGGTGCCCGGGTCGCAAGGCCCAGGTGCGAGAGGATGCGGCGGGCGACCAGAGGGTCCTCGATGAGGGCGAGGAGCCGCATCGGACCGGGGCAGCGGGGGCACACCAGGACGTCGAGGGCGAACGCCCGCTTGAGAAGTCGAGCCCAGTCCAACCGTCGCGGGCGGCCTGGATCGTCGGGAGCGTCGGGATAGGGGACCAGGGCGGTGGCGACAGAGGGGGCGCCGGGTACCGTACCCGGGTCCGCAGCGTCCAAGGTGGAGGCGCCAGGCTGCCATGGACCCACCGGCCATGTCGATGTTCCGGAAAGCCGAGCGGTGGGGGCGAAGGATTTGACGCGCGAGGAGGTGCGGCGAATGTCGGATGCTGCCCTTGCTCACCAGATCCGGGTGGGCTGTGGTTGTATGCCCGGCTTTCGCGATGGCCTCGGGGAGCGCGAGATCGCGGCTCTGGTCGCTTATCTTCGAACGCTGAGATAACCGTCTCTTTACGGAAGAAGCCGGAGCGACTTACAGTGGCGTGGACGCACTGCTTGCAGATGCCGCCGGTCCAGCGTGATCACGAGATCGGTCTTCAGCCGCTCGGCAAGAGCTACCACGGCGGCGTCCGTTCCTCCCAGCGGGAAATCGCCGTAGCGGCGCACCAACTCGGCGATGCGCAGCCAGTCGGCAGGATCCGGCACGGCGACGTCAAATTCTGTGAGGCTCCGCAGGAACTCCGCCTCGACTTTCGCTCCGAGACGGCTGCCGATGAGATAGGTCGCTTCGGCTACGACCATGGCCGGGAGCACGAGGCGCAAGCCCTTGGTTTCGAGGGCCGCTAGGCAGCGTTCGTGATCGGCATCGTCAGCGTCGACAGCCGCGTAGAGTGGCCCGGTATCAACGACGGCGAACATCGCGGCGCCATTCGCGGCCGAGGATCGTTTCAGCGTCACGCGCGGTATGGCGATGGCCGCTGCGCCCAATCCCTGCGAAGGGGAGCTTGCTCGGTTTGTCGTCGGACAGACCCCATTGGCGAGTGAGCGCGCGGCGCACGATCTCCGAGACAGAGGTGTGGGCTCGCTCCGCCTCGCGGGCAAGGAGCACGGCAAAGTCCTCGGAAAGGCTAATAGTTACGCGACTCATACCTTCATACTAGCGTACTAAGAGAGTTCGTCAACCTGATCTCGGCATTCCAGGGGTCGAAGGGCACGAGGCGATTTTCGGGAAAACAGGGGCGGACAAATTCGGTGGCCACTTCGTTGAGCATCGCCGCCGTGAAGGAGAACGTGCTGTGCGCGATCGCCAATCGGTGGGCATGGCTGAGCGCACAGAAGTCGAGGTAGAACTCGGCGCCCGGGATGGGGGTGGCGAGGTCGGTCATGGTCACCGGATGGTAGGCGGCAAACTGTCCAACGACCGGCTCCGGATCATCGCTCGCGATGTAGAGTACCGGTCGGTCGAGGGTGGGCCAGATTCGCTCGAGCCACTGCTGGTACCCGCTCTCAGGGCCGATCCCACGGTCGCCTTCGCTGACATCGGTTCGGCGCAGGTGGATCGCCACCACGGTTTCGCCACGCTGGCGGAGCTGGCTAAGAAATGTGGCGACGGCGTCGGCCACCCTGCGCCCGGGCCGGTAGAGGGCGCGAAAACGATCGCGGAAGGGGCGCAGCCCGGAGGTCGGGTATTCGAAGTAGCCCCACAGGTTGCAGTTGGCGAAGCTGGTTGCGACTTCGCGGTTCATCGATTGAATGAATTCCGTTCCGGGCTCGGTGATCTGCGGCAGCCGTCGGCCCGAGGGAAGCGCATCATCGAAATCGAACAGGAAGCGACCGGGCCATTCCGGCACTTCGATCCCGATCCCAAACTCTTCTGCGTAGAGGCGCACGTGGGCATACTGCATCAGCTGATTGGCAAAGCGGCCGTTCATGCCGAGCGTGGTCATGGTGAGGCGGTCACCCTGCGGCGCCGGGCGCGGCGTGGGGATCGGACCGAACTGCTTTCGCAGGAGCAGCACTGCGCGGCGCGTCCAAGGCTCGGCATGGCCCGGATTGATCGCCATCGCCGCCTGATACACCAGCACGGCTTCGTCGGGATGTCCCTGGAGCTCGAGCAGATGGCCGAGCAGGCGCAGCCCGTCGAAATGAGCCGGCTCCTGGTCGAGCAGCCGCCAAAGCGTGGCCACCGCATCGGCGAACTGGCCGTTGCGGATCTGGTGCTGAGCCGCTTCGAACAGCGGTTCGCTCATCACCCCATCGTGCCGGTCTTGCGTGTGGATGTCCAAGTCTCGCTCCGTCGCAGGAGGTTTTGGGGAAGCGGGCCCATGCCCATCGAGTGCTCGTAGCGGATCGCCTGAGCGCTCGGGTAGAAGGGGATGTTTAGCTGGGCGCGCACGGTTCGTTCGACCGAATTGCGCAGCTCGACCAGCCGCTCGGCGCTGAGCAGGTCGGTGAAGACGTAGGAGACATAGCCGCCATCGGGATTGCCCTTGTAGTAGTCGGCGACCTCGAGGTAGTCGATCTCGTAGCCGTGGAGGCGGTCGCCGTGGGTCTCGTAGGTCCAGACCGCGGGCTGCGATGGGTGGGGCACGGCGTGGTCGTAGTAGGGAGATCCCGGGTAGGTTGTAATCAGGGTGACATCGAAATCATCGGGCGCGACTTCGAGCAACCAGCGTTCGGTCTCCTCGACGGTTTCGGCCGACTCGCCGGGGTGGCCGAGCGACATCAACGCCTTGACCTTGAGCCCATGACGGTGCGCGATCTCGACGCAGCGGGTGTTGTCTTCGCGCGTGGCGCGTTTGTTCATGTTGCGCAGGATCCGCGGGGAGCCCGATTCGAAGCCGCTCAGCAGCCAGCGAAAGCCGGCCCGGTACATTTCTGCCGCCTGTTCCTCGGTAAAGAGTTCGGCCTTGACGAAGCCGCGCAGGCGGAACTCGCAGCCCTGTCCCTGCTGGAGCGCCTCGATGCCCTGCAGGAGCTCGATCAGCTTGGGGTTCACATTGAGCTCATCATCGTAAAACATGAAGCCGGTAAAGCCGTAGGTCGTGTGGAGATGCTCGATCTCCGTCAGCACGGCTGCGGTCGACCGGCTGCGGGTGCGCCGCAGCGAGGGGGAATCGCGTCCGCCGCAGAAGCCGCAATTGAAGGGGCAGCCGAGCTGGGCGATCAGGCTGACGGCGCGAGCGCCATCGATGCTGTATCGATAGCTATGGACGTCGATGAGGTGGCGCGCCGGCAGCGGCAGCTGGGTGAGGCGCTCGCGCCCAAGGAACAGCAGCGAGCTCGGCTGGTCGGCGTCGATCAGTTTGGGCGCCCGTTCGCGTAGTGCTGGGAAGATCGCCAGCTCACCATCGCCGGCGACGAGCACGTCGAAAAGTCGCTCGAGCTGGGCGAGTGCGCGCGTGGCCCGGCCGACCTGACCCGCATTGCGCTCCCGTCGCGCGGCGGCGTTGACCAGAGTGATGTGGGGGCCGCCGAGGATCACGGTGGCATCGGTGCGAACCTGCTGGATCGCGCGACAGACCGCAGCGGCAGCGGGCATCTGCGGCGTGGTGGCCGTGATGCCGAAATGGGACGCCGGCGAACTCTGGGCATGATGACGCACCGCATCGGTGAAATTCTCAACGCCCGATAGGTCAAGGAGCTCGACCGCATCACCGGCCTGTTCGAGGACCGCCGCCACCTTGAGGATCCCGAGGGTCATGAAGACCCGCTCATCGAGCAGGAAGGGCGAGGGCGGAATGACGAGACAGATCGTGCGCATCTGGGGGATCGATTCGACCGATTTCTCAATTAATTGAGTGGGCGGTGGCAGGGGTGTTAGGCTGTGCGGGTTGGCGCCTTTCGATGAAGCGGCGATCGTCACCGGCGAGAGGCTGCAGGCCCTCGCCGAGGTGTCGGTCACCACCGAGAAAATGCGCGGGTACCACACGGGGCTGGCGAGCGCGGCCCCGCTGTGTGTGTTCCAGGGCGATTTCCGCCGGATCGTGGTCAACAGCCCCTCGCAGATCGCTCCGCTCGCCCGCGCTCGGTCCATTTTCGTCTACACCCATCTGCTCGATAGTTTTTGCGCCGATGTGCTGCCTTTTTTGCGGCAGCCGTTTGTGCTGATCACCCACAACAGCGATGACTGCATCACCGAGCAGCATCGGCCGCTCTTGGAGGACGGGCGGCTGGTTCACTGGTTCGCCCAGAATGCCACGCTGTTTCACCCCCAGCTGACCGCGCTGCCGGTAGGGCCAGCCAACTCGCAGTGGCGCCATGGCAACCTGGCGGAGCTGGCGCGCGCGGCCCGCCGAAGCGGAGAAAAGCGCAAGTTCGTCTACATGAATTTCGATGTTGGAACCAACCCGGGGATCCGGCCGCAGGTGTTTGCCCTTTTACGCAGCCGCGAGTTCATCACCGCGGTGGATCGCAGCGGCTTCGAGAACTACTTGAGCCAGCTCGGGGAGTTTAAATTCTGCATTTCGCCGCCCGGCAACGGTCCGGACTGCCACCGTCACTGGGAGTGTCTCTATCTCGGGGTGATCCCTATTTTGCAGCGCAGCCCCTGGACGGCGCACTTCGAACATCAGCTGCCGATGGTCACGATCGAAGACTGGGGCCAGCTCAGCCGCGAGTTTTTGGAGCGCGAGTATCGACGGATTCACGAGACGAATTTCGATCTAGCGCTGCTCGGGATGGACTATTGGCGTGAGCGAATTCGCGAGCGCCAAACTTAGACCGCTTTCACGTTGAAATGATCGGCTGCGGTGATCCCCTCTGCCTCGGCCGCAGACGTCCTCGGACCGGGGGACCCCGAGCCCTTCGGCGAATGCTTCGTCGCTCCTCCTAGCGTTACCGCTAGTAGCGCGTCGTCGTCGCTCCTTGCCTCGCCTCGGTCCCCCCCAGTCGGAGGGCGTCGCCGACCGCCTCACACGCTCATTTCAACGTGAAAGCGGTCTAGCTCTTCGAGAACCGCAGGGTCCTTTTCCATCGCACGATGGCTCCGCAGCGCCGACTGCGCCGAAGAGTCGGGATGGCGGCGCGCGATCTGTCCTAGCGCCCAGACGACATGGCTGCGCACGAGGGCTGCGGGCTCCCCGAGCGCCTGCACGAGCGGCGAGATCGCTTCAGGCCCACCGACGTTGCCGAGCGCCACCGCGACATTGCGCAGCAGCTGGGCGCGATGGATGCGGCGCATCGCCGTGCGTGCGACATATTTGCGAAAACGCGCAGCGCCCAGCCCCAGCAGTTCGACGAGCGGCGGCCGTGCGCGCCCGGGTCGCGGTGCGAGGAGGGGGCTGCCGGCGGGCGCCTGGGCATTGAAGGGGCAGACCTCTTGGCAGCGATCGCAGCCGAAAATCATGTCGCCGATGGCCGGGCGTAGATCCCGCGGAATCGGCCCGCGCGATTCGATGGTCAGGTAGGAGATGCAGCGGCGGGCATCCAGGGTGTAGGCGTCGACGATGGCGCCGGTGGGGCAGACGTCGAGGCAAGCTCGACACTGCCCGCAGCGCGGCGTGGCCTCGTGGGAAGGCGCCGCTTCGACATCGAGTAGCAGCTCGCCGAGTAGTATGTAGCTGCCGAGGCCGGGCGCGATCACCATGGTGTTCTTGGCGAGGAAACCGAGGCCGGCACGGTGGGCGGCCTCACGTTCCAAGAGTGGTGCGGTGTCGACGCAGGCGCGGCTGGCAATGGGACGCCCGAGGCGCGCGGAGAGGGTGCGTGCGAGCTCCGTGAGCCGCTGCTTGATCACGACGTGGTAGTCGGGTCCGCGGGCGTAGCGGGCGATGAAGCCGTGCGGACCTGGGCCGATCGGCGTGGGCTCGGCGTGGGCGTAGGAGAGTGCGACGGTGACGACAGTGCGCGCGTCAGCGAGCAGTGCGCGAGGATCGCGTCGCGCCACTGCGTCAGCGGCGAGGTAGTCCATCGTGCCGTGGTGGCCGGCCGCCAACCAACGCTCATACAGGACGTGGCGTGCCCACGGCTCGACCGGGGCGAAGCCGATGCGCTGAAATCCCAGTCCCAGGGCCTCCGCGGTGATCAGGGCAGCCAGCTCCTCCGGACGCATGGTCGGCAGTGTAACTCGGTTGCGTTCACTATGGCCTTGGCGCAGGATGGCGCCGTGCTTTCGACGGGGACCGCACCGAGCTGGGCCTGCGCGGCCTGTTTTGGAGGAATCTTGTGAGCGGCCCTTTTCGCGTCGGCGGGGATACGCCGGCCCACTGCAGCCACTGTCGCGATGAGCGCGACCATGTCATCGTTGCGATGGTCAACGGTCGGCCGATCAAAGTCGAGTGCCAGAGTTGTCATCGCCAGCACCGCTACCGGACGGGTACCGCTCCTGCATCCACTGTCGCTCGGTCCCGGCGAGCAGTGGAGCCCTCTCCCGCGCCGGATCCCGCCCCCGATCTCTATGCGCTGCTCTATGGCAAGGCACCGATCGACTACCATCCCGACACCCGCTTTTCGCTGGGAGATGCGGTTCGCCATCCCTCGTTTGGCGTGGGCGCGGTGACCGGCCTGCCCGGTTTTCAAAAGGTGGAGGTTTTTTTTTCCAAGGGGGTGCGAGTTCTCACCCATGATCGGACCGCAGCGCCCAGTTTGACCCGGCCCACTCCCATCGCCCCCGATGGCGTGCCGCACGTCACCGATGCGCCGAATAGGAAACGCTAGGGGGTGTCCCTAATGCGAGGTGTTTAGAAACACCGCGAGATCCTTGCTGCCCGAGTTCATGGTCACGAGATCGGGTCGGCTATCCGCATTGAAATCGCTGACGGCAACCTGGGCCGGGCTGGTGCTCCCACTGGGCAGCGAAAAGACCAGGGGCGCAGCGAGGGTACCGCCAGGCTGCGCGGCGAGAATGTTCAGCGTGCCCGGTGACATCCCCACGCCGGCCGCGAGATCGTCGAGCAGATCGCAGTTGAAATCGGCCGCTGCAATCCCTGTTGTGTAGCCGCCTGACGAATAGCTGATCGGTGCCGATCCGAACAGCCCCGAGCCATCTCCGACGATGAGGGTGACGCTTTGCGCGGCGAGGTTTCCGGTGGCGATATCGGTCTTCTTGTCACCGTTGAAATCTCCGGTCGTCACGGCGACAGTTCCGGCGGGCGTGAGCAGGTGCTGCACATTGCCAAAGTCATTGCCTAGCAGAATATCGATGCCGGACGAATTGGGGATGTTCATATCGAACCGCGTGAAGACGGTATCTATCTTCTGGTCGCCGTTGAAGTTCCCATGAGCGATCCCGCCGTTGGGGTATTCGATTGGCAGCGGCAGTGCCATATCGGCGAATAGGCCGCCGTTCTGCGCCGAGATCTGCGCGCAGCCGTGCATGCAGGCCGGTCCAGCGCCAGTCTTGCAAATTGCAATGGCATCGTTCCAACCATTTTGGTCGATATCGGCAGCGCTGACGCCGTTGAGCAGGCAACCGACCCCTAGCTTAGGATCATGGTGGGGCATCGGGGAGCTCACGGCTGGCACCGGCGCCGCAAAGCCGCCATTGCCATCCCCGTAAAAGATGTTCACGGCGCCTGTGCTGACACCCACCACCAAATCTGGCTTGCCATCGTTATCCATGTCTTTGATCGCGATGCCCGCGCCGCTTTGTGCCGGATTGGATGCGTAGGTCTTGGGAGCGGCAAATTGCACACCTCCCGTTCCGGCCAGGGTGTTAACGGTGGGGGCTTCGAGCGTCACGACTGCCAGATCGACCAACAGGTCCTTTTCGAGTTCGCCGACGGCGATAGCGTAAGGGGTCCCGCCCAGGGCGATGCGCGGCAGCGAAGAGAAGGCAACCGTCCCGTAGTAGTAGCGGAAGAGGTTTTTCTGATCGTTCTGGCCATCGGGGTTGATCACCTTCACCGGGACGAGCCCGCAGACCCCGTCATTGACGGGAAGCGTGACGTTGATGCTACCGCTGGTTTGTTGCACCACGGTGGCCGGCTTGCCATTGAACTGCACCGTTACGCCGCTCAGGAAGTTCTGACCCAAAAGTTTGACCGGGATGCCTCCGGTCGTGGGGCCAGAAGAGGAGGTGGAGGGGTCGATGCTCAGGAGTATGGGTGGAGGGACTGTCACAAAATCGGCCATGGCCTGGTCGATGGGCATGTCCATGGCCAGGTCGATCGG
>JAHFDT010000129.1:0-10012 GCA_023248875.1 Myxococcales bacterium
AAACCTGTGGGCTCACCTTTGGGGCCATCGCTGCCTCTAAAACGGGTGGTGCGAGGTCGCTTCCAAGACCTTCGGCAAAAAGTCCTGCTTGAGCGTTTCCCAATCGTAATCGATCGACGATCGCTGGAGCACGTAAAAGGCGTTCGGCTTCTGGATCCGCCCCTCGACGACAAACGCCGTTTCGATGCGGATGATCTTCTGGCCCGAGGCGGTGTGCTCTACCTTCACCTTGGGCGCGTCACTCTTCTCCTCCGCTCGGACGGCCGACGAAAAGCCACCAACGAGCGAACACACTAGCGCAAGCCGCATCATTGCTGTTCACCTCCACCGCCAGCCGCCTTGGCCTTGTCGCGCTCCTGCTGCTTCTGCAGCCGCTGCAGCCGCTTCTGCTCGCGATCGATCCCCTTGCGCGCTTCGTCCACGTAGGCGTCCACCGGATCCTCTTTGGACAACCGGTAGCTCGCCAGGTTCTTGTATTTCGATAGATGGCCGATCGCCGTGTTCAGCTTGGTGATCAGATCCATCTCGCCCATCTTTTTGGCATCGAGATACAAAATGCCCAAATCGAAGAAAGCATCAGCGTAGTTGGGGTTGAGCTCCAGCGCTTTGCGGTACTCCTGTTCCGCCTCCACAAGCTGATCCTTCCCGCGATGGGCCGAGCCCAAATTCAGATGCGCCTTGTCGAGGTTGGGCAATAGCTGCACCGCCCTCTGCGCTGCCGCCAGGGCCGCGTCATAGTTCTTGGCGTTCAAGTACTGCGCCGCCAGGCTGTTCCAGGCCACACCCAAGTCGTCCTTGAGTTCGGTGGCCTTCTTAAACGCAGCAGTGGCTGAAATGGTGTCCTGGCGAGACAGCGCGATCCAGCCGAGCAGGTTGTAGCCCTCGGCGTTATTCGCATCGATCTTATGGATGAGCTCGACGATCGAGCCCGCGAGCTCATATTTCTTCAAATAATAGTAGCACTTCGCCATCACCACCAGGGCCGGTGCGTAGTGCTCATCACGCTGAAGCGCACGTTTGGTGGCTGAGATCGCCTCGTCGTAGTGCCCCCGCTGGAGCAGCGCGGCGGCCGACTGCGTATCGGGCGCCGGATCGCCCCCCGGTTGACCCGGTAGCACCGATGGCTGCTGCGCCATCGCTACCGCTGTCCAGAGCGCCGCGACGATGACAGGACGCATCTACGGAGTCTCCAATTGGAGGTCGACATGCTCGTCTTTGATCATCGGAAACTCGTCCGGCTTAAACGCATTCGCGCGGGCGCGCGCGAGCCGCGTCCACTCGTTCGATACGCCGAGTTTCGCCGCCTGATCGAGCGTGGTGCGGTACCGGCGCACCACGTCTTCGTCAACCTTGGCCACTTCCGGCTCGATCTGCTGCTGCAGCTGCTGCAGATAGAGGTCGCAGCCCTCCTGTTTGAACTTCTTCATGATCTCGGCCGGGCAGGGCGCCGTCAGGAGCGATGCGAGATTCTTCGACAAGAGCTCTTCAGAATAACCGATGCGGAAAAAACCCGCGAGGGTCCAGGTGACCCGGCGATAGTTGATCACGCGGTTGTACTGGTCCTGCATCCGCTTCACGACTTCGCGGAACTTGTCATAGCTCTTGGCAAACTGCTTGGGGTCGGCCGAAAGGCTCATCTTTTCGAGGCTGCTCGCCAGCTCCTGTTCGGCCAGCTTAAACTCCGCGTGCGCCGGGAATTCCGCCTCCTCCGAAGCGGCCGCGACCGTCGCTCCCAGCGCGGCGATCTGACGATACTGCCCCATCGCCGAAGACTTGTCGTTGCGCATTTCGAAGGCCTCGGCGATCCGGAAGCGCGCTTCGATGCTGCGCTTTCCATCGGTCGGGAAGCGCCGCAAGTAATCGCGGAAGGTATTGATCGTCTTGGTCGCATCCTTCGCCTTGAGGTAGACCATGCCCGAGCGGAAATAGGCCTCCGACTGATCCTCGGGCTTGACCGTCGCCCCCTTGGAATACTCTTGAAAGAGGCGCGCCGCCTGATCGTAGGCCTGGTCGTTCTCGAGAATCACCGCGGCATTGTAGAGCGCATCGGTGCGGTGCTTCGACTCCCGGTACTTCTTGTCCGAGGCCAGTCGCTGATACGACACTACCGCCTTGTCGAACTCGAAAAAGCGCTGATAGTTGACCGCGGTGCGGAACAGGGCATCATCGACGAATTCGCTGCTCCCGTATTCGTTGACGATCCGCTCGTACAGCTTCGTCGCGGCACCCGCGCGGTTGACATTCTCATAGGCCACCGCCGCGTTGTAGAGCGCCTTGGCGTTGTTGCCGCCGATATTCTTGGGATTGGCATCGACGACTTTGACGAAGGCTTCGGCCGCCTCCTCGTATTTTTTCGCATCGAGTAGCTTCTGCGCCTGCTGGAACTTGGCATCGTTGAGGGTGATCGCGATCCCCGTCGCCGTGGTGGTCTTGCCTCCTGCGCCCGTGGCAGACGCTGCTGCCACACCACCACCACACTGCGACTGGAGCAGCTTCTCGGACCAGGCAACGATCTGATCGAGATCGTTTTCGATCGTGTAGCTGGCCAAAATCGCACGCCCTGCCTCACCGGAAACCGGATCGCTACAATACTTGTCGACGATCTCCTGCAGGCGCGGCCGCGCCGCCGCAAAATTCAGGTGGCGAAAGTCCACTTCCGCGGCCTTGTAGGCCAGTGTGGCAATGCGCGCCGACTTGGGTACCTGCTTCACAAAAGCATCGTAGGCGGCCTGCATCTTCTTGATTTCGTCCGGGACCGGAATCGGCTGCACCGGCATAGCCACCTTGCCCACCTCCGGCAGGGGTGGGATCGTGAGGCGACCCGCCTTGACCTGCTGGTCGACGAGATTCTCATTGGACTTAACCGCGTTGAACGCCGCATCCTCGAGATACCGATTGTCGAGGTTAGAATCGCGTACCTTTTCATACTGCTCCGCCGCCTCGGCAAATTTTTGCGCGTAGTAGAGCGATTCCGCGTAGAAGAAGGTGTAGTCGTAGATGTTCTTCGAATTGGGATACTGCTCGAGATATTTGGCGTAGCCATCCGCCGCGAGACCGTACTCATGCGAGGCCAGCTGCAGCTTGCTCTCGTCGGGAGGGCTCGACGCGAGGGCCATCTTCTTGAGCGCCTGGGCGGCCTTGTGGTGCTCCACGGCGTACTTCACAATCGCCTGTTCGGCCAGCTCGGCGGCCAGCGCCAGCGCCTCCGGCTTGTCGCGGTTGTGGTTGTACCAAGGCGTCCCCTTGCTGAACTGTTTGACGAACTTGCCCCGCTCCTCGAGAGCTTGTTCGAATTGCCGCATGCGTTCGAGCGCCGCCACGATCCGATCCTGCACCTTGGGATTGTCGGCATCGAGCGGCCACTTCTCGAGAAGCCGTTTGTAAACCTCGACGGCATTGAGATAGGCGGTCAGGTCAAAATAGATATCACCCAGCTTTTGGTAGATCTCGTGGACGTGCTGCTCCTGGTCGCGCCCCTTGTAGGAATCTTCGACCCGGGTGAGGGACTGAGTGCGCGCCTGCTGCACCTGCACCGCCATCGGCGACGAGGGACTCGGGCTCTCATAGTCGTCCATGCCGTCGCCGTTCCAGTCCTTTTCCGAGAAGGAGATACCGAGGTACTGAATCGCCTCCTGGCGTAGGTCGGAACCCTCTTTGCCCGATTCCGACTTCTTGGTGTCCGAATAGACCACCAGTTCATCGAAGCGCTTGATCGCCTCTGGATACTTGTCGGCGCGATAGTAGGACCAGGCCAATTTGTAGAGCGCCTTGTCAAAGTAGGGTGAATCCTTGAATTCGAGCACGCGCGCATAGGCAGCAATGGCCAGCTCGAGCTCATTGTAGTCGAAATGGAATTCGCCGATGCGCGTCCAAGCCTCGGGAGCAAAGCGCGAGTCGGCCTTGACCGGTTTGCAATCCTGGTAGGGGTCGACGAAGGGCCCCGCCTTGGCGCGCGTCGGCTGCTGCGGCGGAGGCGGATCGAGCGGCTTGTACTTGTTGGCGCAGGCGAGTGCCAGGAGCGCCTGCTTGGCCTCGGCCTCTTTGGTCATTTCACCGAGGCAGTAGCCCATGAGGTACTCAGCACCATCGAGGAGTCGGTAGTTGGGGAACTCGGTGATGAGCCGTTTGTAAAGATCGATCGTCTTGGTGTAGTCGGGCGTCACCGGGCCGGGCTGGGCCGCCGAAGAATTGGGATCTTTGGCGGCGGCATCGGCCGCCTTCTGCGCAGCATCGACCGCCGACAGATACTCCTCGTTCGAACGTTCGAAGTAGAGTTCGGCGAGCCGGAAAATGACATCCGGCGTCCAGCGTTTGTCATTGGGGTATTTGTTCAAAAACCGTTCGAACTGCTCGATCGCGGCGATCCGGCGATCCTTCTCGTCCTTCTCGATCGCCTTGATGCGCACTTCGTAGCGAGCCTGCAGCTCGTGCCGCTTCTTTTCATATTCCTGCCGCACGACGTGCGACACGACGCCACGATACTCTTTGTTGGCGGATTCAAACCGCATCACCGCCTGCTGGATCGCCTCCAACTCCTTGTAGTCCTCTTCCGAGAGCGGCGAGCCATCCGGTCCGGTCGAAGCCGAGGCACGCGAGATGGGACGATTCTCCGCCGAGGCGGGAGGAGAAGCACATACGATCAAGGACAGAAGGGCTGCCCGCGTGGACACAGTCACTGCTACTCCTTCAAGACTTCCCGGAACTCGTCATCGAGCATCTTGAGTTCGCGCTTCTCTTCGCGCACCAGGCGAGCGTCTTCATCGGTCTTGGTCTGCTTGAGGGCCCAGGCAACATCGATGATGCCCACGTCCGCGCGAACGATGACCTGGTAGAAGCGATCGATGGCCTCTTGGAAGTTCTTCGCTGTAATCCCGCCTCCCACCGCGATCGTCTCCCCCTCGTTGCTCCCAAGGGCTTTGCGATACTCCTCGAGGTTCGTCCGCTCGCCCGCGAGCGTTTCACGGATCGAGCCAAGCTGGCCATCGACCATCTCAACGAGTTGCGAGCCGAAGGTGGCCAGTGCTTGTTCGCCCGCCGCCACCCGCGACAGAATCGATTCAATCTGCTCCAGCTTGTCGCGATCTGCCCCTTGAAGCCGAGTTCGAACGGCGGAGCCGAGGGTGTGCTCGCGCTCGAGTACTTCGGCGAGCTGCTTCTTCAGCGCCTCCTCTTGCTGCACCTGGGCATCGTCGATCCCGATTGATTGGGTCGTTTCGTCGATCTCACGCCGTAGCTGCTCATACTCCTTTTGCAATTGTTCGCGCTCCGCCCGCGCGGATGCCAGCTCCTGCGCGAACCCCTCAACCCCCTGCTTTTGATCCTGCTTGGAGTCGTGAAAATATTTTTCGATCGCGGCCAGCTCGGCTTCGAAGTTATGAACCATCACATTCACTTCGCTGGCGCGGCGGTCGAGGTCTTGGAATTTCGCGCGCGCCTTGCGGACCCGCTCCTCGTAGGAGTCGGCGGAGCGCGGCATATCGGCCAGCTCCTTCTCCAGCTTCTGCCGTTCCGCCGCCAGCTGCACCAGCTGGGCACCATCGGCCCCCGCCTGCGGCGCCTCGATGGCGTGCTCCTTGGCGATGAGCGCCCGCTTGATATCCGCAAGCTGGTTGCTGGCCTCTAGCGCGCGCGCCCGCGCACCCGCAAACTCAGGAAACACGTTGATTTTCTGCGGCCCACTGAGCGCCTTCTCGACGCGGCCCATGATCTCGCCGGCCTCATCGAGTGAACGCCGGAGATCGCCGACGTCGTTCGCCACCCCCACCAGCCGGTCCACCTCCGGGTCGGACTTGACCCACTTGCCCGCCTGCACGGGGAGGTACTTGGAACGATCGAACTTCCCGAGATTCTTCGCGACCAGCTCTTGGAACGCTTTCAGCAGGTCCCCCTTCTGGTCGCGGATCGCGAGTAGCTCCTTATAAATAGGCTCGAACTGGTCGCGTGTGCCGTTGAACGATTCGGTGGCCTCCTCCCAGTTGGATTCGCGGATGTGCAGGTTGCCCACCAGCAGCTTTACCTCTGGCACCTGGGCATCCTCCGGCCGAGACAGCAGCATCAGATCGAGCGCACGAAAGGCGCGTGTGTACTGTTTCTCCTTGATCGCGAGCCAGGCCTGCTCGTACATCGAATCGGCATACCGATCGGAGTCCTGTGGAATCGCAACGTAGTGGGCCTCCGCCTCTCGGGGCTTGCCCTGATCGTAGTGGATGCGGGCGAGCGCCAGGTGTGCGAGCTCGGCAATCTGACGCTGCGAGGCGGTCTTCGCCTCGCTCTTGAGCAGCGTTTCGAACACCTGCACCGCATCCGCGGACTTGCCCTGCGCTACGAGCGCCGCACCGATGAAATACTGGCTGTGGGCCCAATAGGTGTGGTCCGGCGCCACACTGGCAAATGCCGCGAGCGCGTCGTTGTAGCGCTGCCGGAAATACAGATACTTGCCCTTCACGTACGGCACCGATGGCAAAAGCTGGTGAGGCGGCAACTCCGTCAATTTGGCGAGGTAACCATCCACCCGGCTGTAATCGCCGGTGTAAAGGGAGAGCTCAATCAGTCTCTGCAAGGACTCCTGGTAGCGCTTGCCAGGGCCGATCTCTTTGACCAGCTGCTCGAAATAGTTCCGGGCAGAGAGAAAATCATGTTTGAGATAGAGCGAATCGGCCAAAAGATAGAGCGCTTCTGGATAGCTCGCCGACTTAGCAAAGCGCTGGACGATATCGAGTAGAACGATCGAAGCCGCCTCGTAGTTCTTGAGCTCGTAGAGGACCTGCGCATCGATCAGACGACGCTCGGCGAGCTCCGGACCCGCTTGGGCCGGCACCCGCACGCGCGATTCGAGCTGCCGAATGCGCGATTCGATCTCGAGCACCTTTCCGCCGAGGCCATCGACCTCGTCGGCGCGGCTCCTCCCCCCCAAAAGGGTGCACACGAGCAGCAAGGCGTAGCGCATTCCTACTTCGCCGCCTCGGATTGTACCGTTTTTTCGACCGCAACACTCGACCGGAAGTCGATCGCCGGCCGGTCTTGAGCATCGGTGGTGATAGGATTGCCCTTTTCGTAGCCGACCACCTTCAGCCGGTTCTCCTTGCCTTCGGTCGCGGGGAAGGTGTGGGAAGCGCGCACGGTAAACTGGTAGCCCTTGAGGTAAGAGAACACGCCATAGCCATTGCCCTGGTAAATCATCATCACCTGCAGCGTGTGATTTCCTGGCACGATCGAGCCGTTGAAGATCTCGAACTCTTCACTGTCCGCGAGATGGCCGGTGTCATCCGCCTTCGCGAAGATCTCAGCACCGTCGAGTGCATAGACCAGCTTGATGAGCCGGAAAGTGCCACCCATTTCGTTGCGGTGGAGGATGACGGCACGGGAGCCTGCGATCACCCCGTGAAGCACCGTCTCCTTGAGCAGATTGAGCCGCGACTTAGAGCGAAAGATCTGCTCCTTCAGCTCGTTGACACGGCGCTCGAGATCGTGCAAACGCACCGTGTAGGACACGCCGGTGTTGGGGACGGCGGCAGTGGCAACAGCCGTTCCGGCGGGGGCTGCAGCGCGCCCAGCGGTAGCCGCCGGAGCGGGTGCCGCAGCCGGCGCTGGCGCCTTGCCAGCAGGAGCCTTATGGCCCGCCGCCGGGTCGATTCCAGGGTCACCTAGATCCTGTGCGGCCCAGGCAAAAGTGGGAAGCGTGAGGAGAAGGACGGTCAAGGCACCGCCCAGGCTGCGGAGTCCCTTCATTTCGATAATCCTCTCTGAGAACATGAACTGGCGTCCAATGCGGGGGCCCACCCAGATCAACCTGCCCGGTGTATAACAAAGATAGATAGGGTGGTCAAGGTAACTGGCACGCCTTGCAGCGAAGCGGGGAACACCTATGCTGGCGCTCGTTTTACGAGGCCGGCCCACAACCGTTCGAGCACTGGGCCTACGCCCTCCCCGGTCGCCGCGGAGAGCGCGAACAGCTCGATCCCGCGCTCGGCAAATTTTTCCCGCAGGTCGGGATAGACTTCGCGCGTCGCCGGGAGGTCTAGCTTGCTGAGCGCTACCAGCTGCGGGCGCTTGGCCAATTCGGGATCGTAGCGCTCGAGCTCGCGGCAGAGGGTGTCGTAATCGCGCAGCGGATCGCGATCGGGCAATTCGTTGAGCTCGATGAGATGGAGCAGCACGCGCGTGCGCTCGACGTGCCGCAGGAAGCGATGGCCCAGGCCATGCCCCTCCGCCGCGCCTTCGATGAGACCGGGGATATCGGCCAGCACGAACGAGCGATGGTCGGACAGCGGCACCAGCCCGAGCTGCGGCACCAGCGTGGTAAACGGGTAGTCGGCGATCTTCGGCCGAGCGCGCGAGACCCGTGCGATAAAGGTCGACTTACCGACGTTCGGGTAGCCGAGCAGCCCCACATCGGCGAGCAGTTTGAGCTCGAGCCGTAGGGTGCGCTCTTCGCCCGGCTCACCCGGCTCGGCGTGGCGCGGCGTCTGATTGGTGGAGGTCGCGAAATGGATATTGCCGCGCCCCCCCCGGCCACCGCGCGCAGCTACGAACCGCGCCGCGGGGGTGACCAGATCCGCCAAGAGCTCGCCCGAGGCCACGTTGTGCACCAGCGTGCCCACTGGCACCCGAACGATCAGATCCTCGCCCGCCCGGCCATAGCGATCGCGCCCCTGGCCGTGTTCGCCGCGCGGCGCCGAATTGTGCTGCTGATAACGGAGATCGAGCAGCGTGCCGAGCTGCGGATCGGCCACCAGCACCACCGAGCCGCCATTGCCCCCATCGCCGCCTGATGGGCCGCCACGGGGGATGAACTTCTCGCGACGAAACGCGACGCTTCCGTTGCCGCCGTCGCCGCCGCGGGCATAGATCTTTACTTCATCGATGAACTGCAACGAGAGCTACGCCGCGGGAGCAGCCGGCACTACCGAAACCTTGCGGCGGTTCTTGCCTTTGCGCTCGAATTTCACCAGCCCTTCGACCAGCGCGAAAATCGTGTGGTCGCGCCCGAGGCCAACATTTTCGCCCGGATGAATCACCGTGCCGACCTGGCGCACGAGGATATTTCCGGCCTTGACACGCTCGCCGCCGAAGCGCTTGACACCGCGCATTTTGGGCAGCGAATCGCGACCGTTCTTAGAAGAGCCTCCACCTTTTTTATGGGCCATGGTGCAATCCTTTAGGCGCTGATTTCGGTGATCTTGAGCGCAGTGTAGGGTTGTCGGTGGCCGGTGTGGCGACGGTAGCCCTTACGACGGCGATACTTGAAGATGCGCAGCTTCTCCCCCTTGCCCTCGGCCTCCACCACCTCGGCCGTCACCTTGGCCCCCTTGACCAGCGGCGCGCCGACCGTGACGTTCTCCCCATCGGCAACCAGCAGCACATCGGTAAACTCGAGCGTCTTGCCCTGCTCCGCACCGTCGAGCTTTTCGACCCGCAGGGTTTCGCCCTGTTGAACGCGGTACTGCTTTCCTCCCGAGGCGATGACGGCGTACATGACAGCTCCTTCCCTACGAAAGAGCGCGCATTCTATGATCGCCGAGCGCTGAGTCAAGCGATTTCGATCATTTGCGCTGCTTACCAACAGAGTCGTCGGACCTCCCCGTAGAGAGAGTTGAGACCCACACAACCACGGAAACGGCCCATTTCCGCGCTTACGGACCGATGGCGTAGAGCGATCTGTCCGACGAGCCGACGTAGACGGTGCCATCGGCACCTATCGCTGGGGAAGAGGTCATGTGGCCGCCTGTCAGAAAGGCCCACTTCTTGGTCCCATTAGGATTGATGGCGTAGAGCGATTTGTCGAACGAGCCAACGTAGATCGTGCCATCGGCGCCGATGGCCGGGGAGGAGGACACCACGCTGCCCGTCGGAAAGGCCCACTTCTTGGTCCCATTAGGATTGATGGCGTAGACCGCGTTGTCCCCCGAGCCAACGTAGACGGTGCCATCGACACCGATCGCCGGGGAGGAATACACGCCGCCGCCCGTCGGAAATGCCCATTTCTTTGTCCCATTGGGATTGATGGCGGAAA
>JAHFDT010000129.1:10022-11167 GCA_023248875.1 Myxococcales bacterium
GCAACGGCCGGCGCCTCCCCGGCAAACCTGGCCCAATATCTTAAACGCGTGGAAACGGGGCCGGCTGTGAGGGCGAAGATCGCGGAGTTGCGAGCCCCGGACCGCCGCTTCCCCCAAGGTTTTCTCATCGCAGGTTTCGGGCCCGACCGGTATTCCCCGGAAAATGGCCTGCTCCTGACAGAGCGCGGCTTCAAAATGGGCGCTAGGCGCATCGAACCGGTCGATGATTCGTTTTTCTCCTCGTATCGAGTGCCAGTATTCGGCCGCGGTCTCGATCGCGGCCTCCTCGGAGCCTTGGGCCGAGCGAAGATCGATACCGAGGTCGCCAAGATTGTCGCAGGCAAGGGCGACCGCGTTTACGTCCGCTCGCGTCTATTCGGCGGTCCGAGGACCTACCGCGCTCCGACTCCGTTCGAGATGGGTACCGACTAGGCCACTTTCAGGTTAAAGGGATCGACTGTGGCGATCCCCTCTGCCTCGGCCGCAGACGTCCTCGGACCGGGGGACCCCGATCCCTTCGGCGAGTGCGATGTTACGGACCGATGGCGTAGAGCGATCCGTCCCACGAGCCAGCGTAGACAGTGCCATCGATGCCGATGGCCGGGGAGGAATACACCCAGTTGCCCGTTGTAAAGGCCCACTTCTTGGTCCCATGGGGATGGATGGCGTAGAGTGAGGAGTCCCCCGAACCGACGTAGATGGTGCCATCGGCGCCGATGGCCGGGCTGGAGGACACTAAGTTACCCGTCGGAAAGGCCCATTTCTTGGTCCCATTGGGATTGATGGCGTAGAGTGAGAAGTCGTCCGAACCGACGTAGACGGTGCCATCGGCGCCGATGGCCGGGGAGGAGAACACGGAATTGCCCGTCGGAAAGGCCCATTTCTTGGTCCCATTGGGATTGATGGCGTAGAACGACTTGTCGTGCGAGCCGACGTAGATGGTGCCGTCGGTGCCAACGGCCGGGGAGGAATACACGTAGTTGCCCGTTGGAAAGGCCCATTTCTTGGTCCCATTGGGATTGATGGCGTAGAGCGAGTGGTCGACCGAGCCGACGTAGACAGTCCCATCGGCGCCGATGGCCGGGGAGGAGAACACGGAATTGCCCGTCGGAAAGGCCCACTTCTTGGTCCCATCGGGATTGATG
>JAHFDT010000130.1 GCA_023248875.1 Myxococcales bacterium
CGATCGCGGTGGCGGCAGAAGCACCGCTGGCGACATGCTGAAACGCGCGACCGCGCAGTCGAGCATCTTCGAGTACAAAGCGCAGCGCCGACAATTTGCCGCGCACCGGTCCCTGCAGCCGGGGGCGGGCCCAGGCATCGAGCGTCGCGATCTCAGCCGCCGCTTCAGCAAATACGCGCCCCAGCCGCGCCCGCTCATCGGCGGGATCGTTGACCGCCACCGGGAGCACCGCGTGGGTTCGTCGCACCACGACCGTACCGAGGGCACGGCCTGGTGCAGCTGGCGTACCCCGTAAAACCACCCCCTGGGGCCGGCCGATCGGTCGCTGCAGCGCTTCGGGGGAGACTGCTGCGCTGGTTCGGGCAGCCCGCTCCGTCGCTAGCAGCACGGGCGGCGCCATGGCGGCCACCAGTGCCATTTCGTGGGGCCCAAAGGCGTGCGGTTGGCGCCGCTGCACGACCAGTGCTCCAATGGCTCGTCCTCCATCGACCAGCGGCAGCGCCGCCAAGGCCGGAAAACGCTCCTCCTCCAATCCAAGAAAGCTCTTGTTGCGGGCATCGCGGGTGACCATGGCTACCGATACCGGTCGCAAGCACTCGACGGCAAAACCGGTGAGCCCTTCGCCCACTCGCATGCGCACCGATCCCACGGCCTCCTGGGGCAACCCATAGGTCGCTCGCAGCACCAGCTCGCCGGAGCTCCGCCGATCGGCCGTCTCGATGGCATCATCACGCAGGTAAATCGAGCAAACGTCGACGCGCAGCAGCGTGGCAATTCGCTCCGACAGGGCTGCGAGCACTTCCTCGAGTGGCGCCGCGCGCGAGGCCAGCTCCGACAGCGCCAACATCCCATCGAGCAGCGAGGTGCCACGCGTGTGGATGGTGGTGACGAAGCGCCCGTCCGGCGTCACGGCAGAACGGCTGCGGATTCGAGAACGTCCCCGTCGAGGGCCCGGTTCAGGATCGAGCGCCATGCAATCTACCTTCATCGCTATCATGCGCGCGTGCAACTTTCCAGACTTGCTTTGCACCGGGGATCCTTGCACGCGAGGTGGGCGTGTCGAGAGCATGGTGGCCATGTTCCGAACCCTCCCTCTTGCACTCTTCATGCTCACCTCGGGCGCCTGTTCCCGTCGGCAATCCACGCCAAGCCCGCTGCGGATCGGAATGCTGCCGACGCTGGTGCAAGCCGTTCCCCTGGTAGCGAGGCAGCGGGGTACCTTCGAACGGGCCCTGGCGCCACAGCCCGTCGTCTGGCGGATCTTCCATTCGGGGCCCGAGCTGGTCGGGGCCCTCTTCGCAGGGGCGATCGATGTCGGCTATGTCGGCCCCGGCCCGGCGATCAATGGCTACCTTCGCTCGCGCGGCGAGGCGCTGGTGGTGCTGGCGGGGGCGGCCTCCGGCGGAACTGCGTTCGTGGTCCGGGCCGGGATTGAACGCGTGGACGAGCTTCACGGAAAAACCTTGGCTTCGCCCCAAATCGGCAATACGCAGGATGTGGCCCTGCGAACATTTCTCGGGGCGAATGGACTGCGCACTCTCGAGCAGCGGGGCGATGTACGCGTGCTACCCGTGGTCTCGGCCGAGGTTCTCCAGCTCATGCAGCGAGGGGAGCTCGATGGCGCTTGGGTTCCCGAGCCCTGGGTCACACTGCTCGAACAGGCGGGGGCGCATGTCCTCATCGATGAGCGTTCGCTTTGGCCGGGTGGCCGCTTTCCCACCGCCCTGCTGGTCGCCAGGCCCCAGCACCAGGGGATCGCTCAAGTCGTCGCAGCGCATGTCGATGAAGTCGCATGGATCCAGTCACACCCTGCCGATGCTCATCGCTGGATACGCAAAGCGCTCCACGACCTCGGCGGCAAGCCCATGGCTCTTGAGTGGGTGGCCCGCGCGATGGGCCGGATCGCGGTGACCTGGGACCCCATGCCCAAGGTGCTGCTTCGCCTGGCGGACCAGGCGCGCCAGCTCGGTTACCTACCGCCGGGGGATCTTTCCGGGCTGGTGGATCGCTCCCTTCTGGATCACGCGCTGACCGATCGCCATCTTTCAGCGGAAAGCGCGCAGTAGGTCACTGGCTGGCCGCTACGCCCGCCTCCACGCCACAGTACTCGCGCAGCTTGTCCTTGGCACGAAGCTCGAGTTGGCGCACCCGCTCGCGCGAGATGCCAAACTTTTTTCCCAGCGCGGCGAGGGTTGCCGGACGCTGCCGCATGTGGCGCGCGCGAATGATAGCGCGCTCCCGTGAATCCAATACCTTCAGCCCTTCGAAGAGCTGATCACGTCGGTGGTCGTCCTCTTCACAGCCTGCCACCATGTCCTCGGGGGAGGGACCTTCTTCCGCCAACGTGGTGCCCATCGATCGGCGATCATCCACGCCGCGTGGAGCATCGAGGGAAAGGTCGCGTCCGGTAAGGCGGGGGGTCATGGCCTCCACATCCTCCTCGAGAACACCGAGCTCCCCCGCCAACTTTTCACAGTTCGCGACCTCTCCTTCGCGCTCAATCTTGCGGCGCGCTCGCCCCAGACCAAAGAAGATCTTTCGCTGCGAACGGGTCGTGCCGATACGAACTGGGCCATGGGATCGCACCACGTGTTCGAGCATACAGGCGCGGATCCAGTAGGTGGCATAGGTGGCCAGGCGCGTCGCACGATTGGGATCGAATCGTCGCGCCGCGATCGTCAGACCCAAATTCCCCTCCTGGATGAGATCTTCCATCGAAGGACCCGAATGGCGAAATTCCAGGGCAATGCGAATGACCAGCCCCAGGTGAGCGTTCACCAGTCGAGCCAGCGCTGCGCTGTCTTCGCAGGTGCGCCAACGTCTCGCCAGCCGTCGCTCTTCGAGAGGAGCAAGGGGCCCCTCTCGCCCGTTTGTGCGCGCCGACTCAATCCCTACTTGCTTCAACTTCATTAGCCCCATGTCACCCTCCGATATCGTGGTCCGTGGAATTTTCCTGCCCGTTACCGCCTTGGCGTCGTCTTCGCCGGTTCAGCTCGTCCGCGCTCACCGGAACGAATCGGTCGCGCAGATAGAGGCGTATCCCCAGCGAAAGCAGGCGCAGGGTGGAACGAGAAACCAGCGCGCCCGAGAGTGCGTAACCGAGACCGAACGCTGCTCCTACCGCACCCCAGGGATGGCCTTCGATCCAGATTCGCGCGCGCTCGAAAAACTCGCGTCGCCGTCCGAGAGTCATCTCTGCGAGAAGACCAAGATCGGTACGGAGCGCCTCGAATACTCGATAGAACGATGGGGCCTCGGGTTCCATCAGCAGGGAACTCCCCTTCTTAGCCCTGTCGTCGCCATTCTCGATTCTCCTGCATGGGGCCGCCGCACGAGGCTCCTGTTTGCAGATTCCATGCCCCGAGAAGTGCGTTCCGAGACGCAGGCCGAAGAGATCGCTCAAGCCGCTTAAGCGCTGGGTTTTGGGGGTTAATAACATTCTCGTCCACAGGAATAATCTGCACACACCCAAGGATTGTTCTGTGCACATTCAAGCAGATGGCAGATGCAATGATTGCTCATTGAGCTTGTACTGTGATGTCCATTCTGATAGGTTCTGCGTCCTTTCGGTGAGGGGTGGCGCCATGAATTACGAGACCAGCACAGCGACGGTCCTGACGGCAGCAGAACCGATTCGAGATCGGGTTATTGCACCGAGGAAAATCCTGATCGTCGAGGACGATCAGGAAGCCGCTGCGATGCTGGTGGAGCTACTCCGTGGGGAAGGGTATGGCGTAGACGCGGTGGGTTCAGCAGAGGAGGCGATCGAGCGCTTTCGCGTTGAAACCTACCATCTCTTGCTGACCGACCTCCTCTTGCCGGGAAAGAGCGGCGTCGAGCTGACCAAACTGGTGCATGAAGCCTGCCCAGCAACGGCGATCGTACTCATCACCGGCCACGCGACGGTGAAGACCGCGGTGACGGCACTCAAGCGCGGCGCCAACGACTACCTGCGCAAACCGGTCGCCCCCAAGAAGCTGATCGAGCGCGTCAGCGCGCTCGTCGAAGCGCGTCCCGATTACCTGCCCAATAAACTGCTCGCCGTAGGGCGCTCTGGCGAAGTCAACTTCGAAGGGATGATCGCCCGTTCGCGGGTGATGCACAACGTCTTCGAGAAGGTGAAGCTCGCTTCGCAGGCGGATGCGACGGTTCTCATTACGGGCGAATCCGGAACCGGCAAAGAGCTGGTCGCGCGGGCCGTTCATCAGAGGTCGCAGCGCCATGCCGGTGCATTCATCGCAGTGCACACCGGTGCTCTGCCGCGCGACCTGATTGCTTCCGAACTGTTTGGCCACGAGCGTGGCGCCTTCACCGGAGCGACCGAGCGGAAAGAGGGGAAGTTCGAACTGGCCGACGGTGGCACCATCTTTCTCGATGAAATTTCCACGATGGACGAGCGAACGCAGATCAATCTACTGCGCGTACTAGAGAGCTTCACTTATATGAGGATCGGCGGAAAAAAGGAGCGCGCCGCCAACGTGCACGTGGTGGCGGCGACCAACCGCGATCTATCGAAAATGGTGGAGGAGGGAACCTTTCGTGAGGACCTCTTCTATCGGCTGAATATTTTACAGATCAATCTGCCCCCGGTGAGAGAGCGGCGAGAGGACGTGGCATTACTTGCACACGAATTTCTGCAGCACTTTGCTCGTGTCTATCGCAAGCCGGTCGAAGTGGTACCGGCGGGGACGCAACGCCTGCTCGAAGCCTATCACTGGCCCGGCAATGTGCGAGAATTGCGTAATGTCGTGGAGCAGGCGGTATTACTCGCGCGTGGGCGGACGCTCGATCCCGAGCTGCTCCCCCAGATGATCTATCGTGCCGGGCCCAGCGAGGAGACGATTCGGATCCCTCTTGGAACGTCGATGGACGCGGCAGAAAAGGAAGTCATCCTACGCACCCTGGAGGCGCGGCAGGGGAACAAGAAGCTCACGGCCGAGGTGCTCGGGATCAGCCGACGATCGCTCTACAACAAACTGGCCGAATATGGCTACGGCCGCTTTGGCGACGGCCTGGATGACAACTAGAGCTCTCTTGCGAACCGCCTTCATGGGGTCGCCGCGCTTTGCGGTGCCCTGTCTTGAAGTACTGCGTGACCACACGGACCTGCGCCTGGTCATCACCCAGCCGGACCAGCCCGCCGGGCGGGGCCGCAAGCTGACGCCGCCTCCAGTGAAGGCGGTCGCGGAGAGCGCCCGGCTGCCGGTGCTGCAGCCCTTCTCGATTCGTAAGCCCCCCCTGGTCTCCGACTTGGTGGCCCATGAACTGGATCTGATCGTCGTGGTGGCCTATGGGAAAATTTTGCCACCTGAGCTCTTGGCACTGCCTCGTCGGGGCTGCTGGAATATCCACGCTTCCCTGCTGCCCAGGTGGCGCGGCGCCGCACCGATTCAGCACGCGCTACTGGCGGGCGATCGCACGACCGGCGTGACGCTGATGCAGATGGATGAAGGCATGGATACGGGAGAAATCCTGCTCCAAACCTCCTTCGAAATCAGCGACGTCGATACTTCGGGTGCACTGCACGATCGATTGGCCACGCTGGGGGCCGAGCTATTGAAGGAAGGGATTGCACGCCAAGCCGCGGAGAGCCTCATCCCAGCTTCGCAGAGTGCCGCTGGGGTAATGCTCGCGCCTCCACTGGAAAAGGGGACAGGGCGGATCGATTGGCGCACTTCTGCCATCGAGGTGCGAAATCGAATTCGAGCGGTGGATCCGTGGCCGGGCGCCTTTACCACTCTCGGCGCTGAACCGCTCAAGCTCTGGAGCGCCCGAACGGCCAGCGGCCAGGGCCGGGCGGGGGCAGTTCTGGGCGCCGATCGCAGCGGTCTCATCGTCGCGTGTGGAGAGGGCGCAGTGGCCATCGCCGAGCTTCAGCTGCCGGGCCGCAAACGGTTGCCGGCGAGCGCCCTTCTGGCCGGCCGCCCCATCCCGGTAGGTACACGTCTCGGGGAGGAATGATGATCACCTCTCGCGAGGTAGCGCGGCGGGTGCTCAGCCGCGTCGCCGAGGGCAGCTATTCTACCTTGGCGCTGGGCGGGGAGCTCGGCCGCAGCAGCCTTTCTGCAGTCGACCGAGCCTTCGTCACGGAGCTGGTCTATGGGACGATCAAACATCGGCTACGGCTCGACCGCGCGCTCGCGTCCGGAGCGCCGCGCGGGCTGCGTCGTCTCGATGAGCGGGTGCTGGATGCACTGCGCATGGCCGCCTATCAGGTGTTGTTTCTGCGGGTTCCTGCCCACGCTGCCGTCGACGATTGCGTGGGCGCATTGCGGCGCCTTCGAGGCGATCGGCTCGGCGGTTTTGCGAATGCACTGCTGCGCCGCATGGCGGAACGGGGCGAACCGCCGCTGCCCTCTGAGGGGGATCTCCGCCTGCGGTTGGAGATCGAATTCTCGGCGCCGCGCTGGTTGGTCGATCATGCGCTGGAACACTTTGGCGAGGATGAGGCGCGCGAGTTCTTGTCTGCGGTCAATCGCCCTCCGCCCCTCTGGTTGCGCACCAATCGCCTGCGTACCGATCGTGAGTCCCTCCGCGCCCGGCTTGCGGGCGAGCGGCCCCATGCAGAGATCGGAACGTCTCTACTCGCCCCCGAGGCGATCGCGCTCCGACAGGCCGGCGACATTACGCGCCTGGGATCCTTCGGTGAAGGTTGGTGCACCGTGCAAGATCTCGCCGCTCAACTCGTCGCCCGGTTGGCAGCCCCTCAGCCGGACGAGCGACTGCTCGACGCCTGTGCAGGCGTGGGCGGCAAGGCGACCCACCTGGCGGAACTTGCGGGAGGGCGCGCACTCATCGATGCAGCAGATCGGTCGGAGACGAAGTTGGCGTTGGCGCAGGATAGCGCGCACCGGCTCGGGGTCACGATCCGAACCATCGCCTGCGATCTGACCGATTCAGGAATCGCCGATCTAGCGCCCACCTACGACTGCGTCCTGCTCGACGCTCCCTGCTCCGGACTGGGGGTTCTACGTCGGCATCCCGAAGGCAAGTGGCGCCATTCACCGGAGCGAATCGTGGAGCTATCGGGGCTGCAGGCTCGGCTTTTAGCGGCGCTGGCTCCGCGGGTGCGGCGCGGTGGGCGCCTCGTCTATTCGGTCTGCACCTACACTGAAAAGGAGGGGCCGGCGCAAATCGCTGCTCTCCTCGCAGACGGCGAGTTCCATATTGAAGTGGCAACCTCTATCCCTACGGAGGTGTTGGCACCCGACGGTTCGCTGCGCACCTGGCCGCACCGCCATGATGCCGATGCGTTCTATGCGGTTCGGCTGAGAAAGCGGTAGTGCCGTTTGCCTTTGAGCAGGCGTTTTGGTAGGCAGGGCCATGGGTACGTTGATTGCGCCATCGATTCTCTCGGCCGACTTTGGCCGCCTGCACGAGGAAGTGAAGGCGTGCGAACAGGGTGGAGCCGACTGGATCCACGTCGACGTCATGGACGGCCGTTTTGTTCCGAACCTGACGATCGGTCCGGTGGTGGTCGAGGCCGTGCGGCGTGCCACCCGATTGCCGCTGGATGTGCATCTCATGATCGAAGAGCCGGAGCGGTACGTCGAGGAGTTCGCACGCGCCGGCGCCGATATCATTTCTGTGCATGTCGAAGCCTGCCGCCACCTGCATCGGGTGCTGCAGCAGATTCGCGCCACGGGCAAGCGGGCCGGCGTTGTGATCAATCCGGCCACGCCCGTGGAAGCGGTGCAGCATGTCCTCGGCGACGTGTCCCTGGTGTTGGTCATGAGCGTCAACCCAGGGTTTGGTGGGCAGCTATTCATTCCCTCAGCGATCTACAAGATCAAGACGCTCAAGCGCCAGATCCAGGAGGCGGGCCTGGCCGTCGATATCGAGGTCGATGGCGGAATCAAGGTGGATAACGTCGACCGGGTGGCCGCCGCTGGCGCCAATGTGATCGTCTCCGGTTCAGGTATTTTTGGTGCGCCCAACCACAGCTACGGGGCGGCCATGAAGACCATGCGGGCAAAAGCCGACGCAGCTGTGGGGTAAGGCCCTTACTTCGCGACCAGTACATAGATTTCGCCCGGCCGCGTGGTCACCTGCGCGGCCTGCGTAGCGTAGTCCCCGGTGCCAAAAAATACATCGACGCGCGCCGGCCCTTTGATCCCCGCGCCGGTATCCTGTCCGATCGCCACGCGTCCATAAGAGATCCACTCGGCGACCCTGTTCTCGGCGATGCGCGGCATGTCGGTGCGGATCCAGACCGCTGCCCCCATCGGGAGATAGGCCGGATCGACTGCCAGCGATCGCCCGGGCGTCAGTGCGCCAAACTTTCCCGTGGCTGCGGGCCCCGTTCGCTCCTTGAAAAACACATAGTGCGGATTCTTCCCCCAGTAGACATTGAGCTCCGCCGGATGGTCGATGAAATACTTCCGCGCGCGCGTCATCCCGATCGGTGTCGCCTGGCTCTTCGGGATCTTGTTATCGGCACTCAGCAGCTTGCCGATGTTCTGATAGGGGTGGCCATTATGACCATCCGAGCCGACTGAAATCGTGCTGCCATCGTCGAGCAGCACGGTAGCCGATCCCTCCACATGGACGGCGTTGGCTTCGGTGGGATCGCCGAGATAGATCAGCTCCAGCCCCTGGCCCTCGAGCGCGCCGCCCAGGATCTCGGCGGTGGTCAGCTTGGACAGCGCGCCGGCCGGCCGCCGATAGAGTGGATAGAGGTAGGGTTCGCGCCGCGTGCGGCTGCCGCGCAGCATCGGATTGTGATAGACGGTGAAGGTGCCGGCGCCACCGGTGGGATTGCGAAAAAAAGCAAATCGCCGTGGCAGCTCGGCGCACAGAGTCGCAGCCCCCTTTTGGGCCAACGCGCCGAGCGGCGCCAGCGTGGTGCGGGCATATTCGGCATAGGGGATCGCGCGTGTGCCGACGGTAAGTGCGCCGCTCATCTTTTGCATCAGCTCGACCTCATGTTCGATGGCCGCAACCAGCGGCGCGGGGTCGAGGTCGTCACAGCGACTACCAAGATTGGGTGTCGGGACAGGCACGAGATTCTGTGCCCGTGCCCAGGAGCTGAGCAGGAGGAAAGGCAACACACGCATGTTGCCAGCTTGCCCCAATCGCAGCGGTGGGTCTACTCTGCCGACATGGGCGAACTGCCCCCGCTCGTGATCTTCGGTTGCGGCTATGTCGGTACGCGCCTGGCCAAGGCCGCGCTCGCACAGGGCCGCGTCGTCAAGGTCTGCGCGCGTGGTGTGGCGCGTCTCCAGCCGCTCGGCGAGCTCGGTGCGCAGGTAGTATGGCTCGACGCTGCGAAATCGAAACAGTTCGGCCCGGCGCTTACGAGCTGCCGCGGTGCCACGGTGGTCTATTCGATCCCACCTCCGGCTGGTCTTCCCGCCGGAGAAGCAGTGCGCCGCGCCGCCAAGGCTGCCCTGGAACAGGGTGCGAGCTGCTTCATCTACCTCGGCTCCTCGGGAGTCTATGGGAATATCGCCGATCCCGAATGGGTCGACGAAGAGACTCCGGTGGCGCACGACGATGGTGCGATGGCCCCGCGGCTGCACGACGAGACCGCCGTGCAAATAGCGGCGGGCGCCGGCCTCCGCACTGCCATCCTGCGGCTCGGCGGCATCTATGGCCCCGGCCGCGGGGTGCGGGTGCGGCTGCGCAAGGGCAACTACGAGCTCATCGACGGTGGACACCATTTCATCTCGCGTATCCACGTCGATGATCTCGTGGCGGTCATTTTCGCCGTCGAAGCGCGGGCGCCCTCCAATGCGCTGTATATCGTAGCGGACGACCGACCGACCCCCCAGCGCGAAGTGGCGCTCTGGATCTGCCAGCGGCTGGGCCTCCCCGAACCGCTGTCGGTGCCCGCCTTTGCCTCTGGTCGCCCCCGTGCCACCCAGCGCGGCCGTCGCCTCTCCAACGCCAAACTCAAGCGCGAGCTCAGCTTCGAGTTTCGCTATCCCACCTACGTCGAGGGGGAGCAGGCGATCGAGGCCGAGGAGACTCTCGTCAGCGGATAGTTAGGGACCATAACCACCGGGAGGCCCAGTGTCCTTGTCGTCACTGCGCGCCGGCTGAACTGGTTTGGGGACGGCGCGAGAGCGATTCCAGCCCTCGCCGAACATGGCCGCCATGGCGGCTTCGGCAGCCGCGCGCACGGCGGGGTGCTCGCTGGCCACATTGGCCCGCAGCGCGGCCACGACGACATTGGCCTTGTGGCCCTTGAGCTGTTCGAGCATCTCGACGCGCTGCCTGGGGTTCGGCGATGTCGTGGCGATGCGCGCCAGATCGGCGAGCGATGGCTCGGTGGGGATCGGCAGAGGAGGCGGGTCGGGCTGGGGTGGAGCAGTCGCCGCCGTCGCCGCCTGCTCGCGCGACTTTTTGGAGCGGCGCTTGGGCGATGGGATCGGTGTCGGAGTCGCAGACGGAGTCGGAGTCGGTGACGGAGTCGGTGACAGTGACGGTGACGGTGACGGTGACAGAGTCGGTGACAGAGTCGGTGACAGAGTCGGTGACAGAGTCGGTGACAGTGACGGTGACAGTGACGGTGACGGTGACGGCGTCGGTGACGGCGTCGGCATTGGCACAGGGAATCGGCCCATGGCGCGCTCGACATCGCGGGCTGCGAGCAGGCGAATCTGTTCGTAGGAATCGTCCTTGTCGGCGGTCTTTGCCTCCGATGTCGCCAGGGGCTGGGCGAGCATGAAATCGAGATTGCGCCCCCGCAGCGCCTCCTGGCCCGTGGCGATCAGCGGCTCCGGCAGCAGTTCCGGCGCAGTGCCACTATCGGTGAGCACCACCAGCGGCCGGCTATCGCCGAGCGGCGGCCCGGCGAGCGCGCGCCACGCGGGCCCCAGGCCGGACGACTGGTAGACCAGCAGTAGGTAACCTTCGAGATCGACCTCGCGCCGCAGTGCAGCGGCCAAGGACCATCGGCTCGGCCACTCGGCAAGCACCTCCCCATCGAGGGTCAAGACGCCACGCCCAAAGCGCCGCGCCAACCCAACGGCAATGCCCAGTGCCTCGCGCCGGCCGCAACCGGAAATGGCGAACAGCTCCGCCTCCCCTATACCGAGCTCACGCTTGACCAGCTCCGCCCCGCGCGGGCTCGGTGGGAGCCGCTCCACCCATGGCGTACCATCGACGGTCGGCCCGATCAGGCAAACGGAGGGCACGATCCCCTCCCA
>JAHFDT010000131.1 GCA_023248875.1 Myxococcales bacterium
CGCCGACGGGAAGCTCGCACGCACCATGACCCGCAGCGATTGGCGGCGCGACGGTGGCACCGGCGAACACTGGTCGCCCGGCAGCATCACGATCGTCGATCATCGCCGCAACGGCCACTCGACTACCATCGAGCTCTTGAAGTCGCAGGCGAACACGGGCATCCCAGATATGGTCTTTTCGCAGCGAAGCCTCATCCGCGGCCAATGAAGGATGCTTCTCTGATACACCAGCGGGAGATTAAAAGGTTCCTGGTGTTCGCCGCACTGCTGCTCGCCATGCCCGCGCGCGCCGAGATCGACCTCAAGTTCAGCGGGCTCATCTCATCGGATATTCGCTACCGCCTCGCTGGAGAGCCGATCGACTCGCCCTATCCAGCGCAGCAACAGCTTTTGCGTTACGGCTTCTCGCGCAACGACAACCTCATCAAGGCGCGGCTTTCGCTGGGCGTAGGCGACCGGGTCAAAGCGGTCGGCGATGTCGATCTGGTTCTCTATGGTTACTCGGATGCCAAGGATATCGACGCACTGACATTGCACGAGCGGATCGATCCCTATCGTCTCGAGGCTCACGCCGCCTATCTCGACATCTATCAGATTCTGCCGAAGCTCGATCTACGCATCGGTCGCCAGGTGGTGGTGTGGGGCGCTGCCGATCAGTTCAATCCCACCAGCAACCTGAATACGCTCGATCTCTCCGATCCGTTGCTGTTTGGGCGCGCGCTCGCCAACAACATGGTGAGGTTCGACTGGAACCCTGCCACTGACTGGAACATCACCGCGGTCTGGGTGCCGATTTTCCGACCTGCCGAGCTACCGCGGACCGCTCCCTTGGCGCTGCACCAGTTCGATCGACCTGCACCGCTGCAAGAGGGGCCGGCGCGCGACACGCTTTACCGCTTTGCCCAGCTCATCCCACCGTCGCGCCTCGACGCTCTCTCCTGGCAGCCGGAACCGTCCCTCCAAAATTCGCAGTTTGCCCTGCGCGCCAGCGGGCGAGTGCTCAATCAGGATGTATCGCTGTCGTTTTACCAGGGACGATTTGGCATCCCGATGCCCGCTGCGACGGTGAACCGTCCCGATGGTACCGCTCAGGTGACGCTCACCTGGCCGCGCATGCGCGTGCTCGGTGCCGATCTTTCGGGCACGATCGCCAAGCTGGGGGGAATGGGCTACTGGGTGGAGGGGGCGGTGATCTTTCCTCAGCCGCTCGAGTATGCGCTCTACAATGACTACCGGGATGGCAGCCGCTCCGAAGTGCGCTTCACCGATGACGGTAAGATCATCTACAACCCGCTCGCACCGGCGGCGAGCTGGTGCACGACCGATCGGGTGCCCGCTTGCCACCCCTATGCAATGGCCCCATCCGGCTTTCGGCCGACGGTGATTCCGGCAACGCCCTTTCTCAAACTGACGCTGGGCGGCGATATCTCCATCGGCGCGCACTCCTATATCAATGTTCAGTATCTCCATGGCTTCATCGATGAGTTTGGCGCCGGTGTCATCGCACGGCCACCGGCCGTAGCCGACGGTGATCCGCGCACGGAACAGCGCATTGGCGACTACCTGGTGGCAGGCTGTGACCTGCGCATGGCGAACGACACACTGCTGTTCCGGCTCTTTGGCGTCGTCAAGTTGCCGTCGATCGATCTCGAGGCGCGCAAGTGGGACGATTACCATTTTACGGCAGTTCTGTTTCCGCAGCTCGCCTGGACCGTCTGGGAGGCGACCGAGCTGTCACTCGGCGCATTTGTTTTTCTCGGCGACCGTTCGACCAAGTTCGGCGACCCTGCTGCGGGCGCTTCGGAGATCTTTACCAAGGCCAAGTTTACGTTTTGATCAGGAGGATCGTCAGCGGAAGGCTGGCCATGGTGGATTGACTATTCGGCCGTGTATGTCCGAACAGTATTGACTATTCGGGCACCATCGCCATACCGGTCTGGTCGAAGGTGGGCTCGGCGCCAAGCTGGAGAATGCTGTCGCCTGCGCTCTCCTAAAGCGGAGTTCATTTGCTGCGATCGAAATAATGAACTCCGCTTTAAGGATTGAATGGAGCGATCGCTTCGAACCAGGCCTGCTTGACCTGCTCCGAAGGGGCCGCTCGATCTGCGGCGTAGCGCAGATTGACCAGGCCAATGGATGGCTTGACCGCCGGATCGCTACCGCGAGCGATGAATCGCACGACCTTGCGGATCTCCGCTGGCTGCTGGAGAGCATCGACGGCGTGTAGCAGCCAGTCGAGTTTCTTTTCGGCTGCGCCTTTGCGGAGGGCCGCCACGAGGCGCGGTGTCGAGCGCGACAGGGGCCAGGGCCGTTGTGTCAGGCGCGGCGCGAGCGCGGGCGGATGGGCCTCGACCTCGGCGAGCGCTTTGAGCCACTCATGCTTCTGGAGCGGCTCGATGAGTTGGCCTGCCAAGAAACGCAGATTCTCGAGGCCCACTTCGGGCTTCATGGCGGGATCCTTGCCACGAGCGACAAAATCGACGATGCCGCGGATCTCCTGAGGATGCTCGACCGATGAGACGGCGGTGAAGATCCAGTTGTGCGACTTTTCTCGGGTTGCGGCGCGGCGCACCGAGGCGACTAGGCGGGCGATCGGGCGTGGCGCAGGCCAGGCGGCGGGGGTCTTGCCATCCATCGAGCGCAGCGCCATCCACCAGGCTGTTTGGGTTTCGGGACGGCCCCAGCTCGTGACCGCGTCGGCGAGGCGCTGGCGATTGAGCGGATCGGTGGCCTGACGGGCGCCGGCATAGAGCGCGATATCCTCGGGGCTGGTGAGCTGGTCGACCGCGGCGTAGGGATCGTGGCTGCCGCGCTTTCGCATCATCGAGCGCCGGAGACCGGGGAGGGTGTGCTGTTCGAATTGGACCTGGAGCTCGCCGGTCCCCCCGGAAGCGAGATGGTGCTCGAGATCGGGGCGCGAGATGAACGCGCGCACCTTCCCATCCGGAATGGGGTAGGGATGGGAGCCGGTCCAACGTCCTTCGAACCAGACGCGGCTCTTTCCCATCCGGATTTTACCGACGGCCGGCCGGAAGGTGATGGGATCATCCGGGTACTGCGCGTTGGCGCTCCGGATGCGCGCCTCGGTGTGGGTCTGCCAGGCCTTTTCAACCGCGCTACGAACTGCGGGTCCCTTGCCTCCCGGAGCAGCCGCGGCCGAAACGGCGAGCAGCGCCCAAAATACAAGGGCGAGATGGCGCATGCCTGCAGTCCGTAAGCAAGTTGCAGTCCAGACAATTAGACAAAATAAATAAACTATTTAGTAATCTCCGAAGTTCGCCAAGACCGGTGGTCGCCGGCTAGTGTTGTCGCCACCCGGCGCAACTACCGTCCGAGCAGCTTGGCGACCTGCGCGAGGTAGTATTCCGGCTCGCGCCGCGCCTCGAGCTGGCCCGCTTCGATCGCCTGCTCGAGCGCCTCGCGTAGCTCGCCTATCTGCCGCGAGGGGGACAGGCCGAAGTGCTGCATGATGGTGTTGCCGATCCCGGTCGGCAGCGGCGGCTGGAGGGCATCCTCCTGGTGTAACGTTTCGATCCGCGCCGCCAACTCGGAGATCGACCGGAGCGCCGCCTCGCGCCGTCCGGGCCGCTTGGAGGTGATATCGGCGCGCGACAGATCGAGGAGATCCTCGAGATGCACCGCCATTTCGCGGGCAAAGCGGCGCACCGCCGAATCGGTCCAGCTGCCGTCGAACTGGTTGGCGCGGAGGTGGTGCAAGATGAGAAAGCGGATCTTCTTGTAGGTGGGCCGATCGAAGGCGAAGCGGCGTGCCACCTCGTCGAACATGCGCGCACCGACTTCGGAATGGCGGTGAAAATGGACGCCCCCATCGGGCGTGAAGGTGCGGGTGGGCACCTTGCCGATATCGTGGAGGAGCGCGGCCCAGCGCACGTCGGGGCGCGGCACCGATTGGCGGACCACCTGCTTGGTGTGCTCCCAGACATCCTTGTGGCGTCGGCCCGCCTCTTGGGAAAAATCGACCGTGGCCTCGAGCTCCGGCAGCCACTCGGCCAGCACGCCGCAGTCGTGCAGCCACTGCAGCGCCAGGTGGACCTCGCGGCAGACGAGCAACTCGGTGAACGCTTGGCGGACCATCGCCGGGGGCAGCTTGCGGCTCGCCGGTGCCAGGGTGCGTGCTGCGGTCGCGGTCTCGGCGGAGGGCAGCTGACCGTCGCGGGCCACCTGCAGGGCCAACGCCAGCAGGGCCTCCGGTGGCTCCGTTGGAGGCATAGAATCGGCACGCATGGGAGCCGGTTGTTTACATAATTTCCCTCCCCGACTCCAGCCCAAACGGTTAGCACTACTATGTCACTTTCGGACCGAGCCGTCGCGTCGTGAGGAGACCCGGTCGCGATGAGCAACGAGGAAGGCTACTGGTCGTAACCGACCGAGGAGCGAGGAAGCGGACGGGGTCCGCAGCAGCGACGGAGATGGGAGAAAGTGACGCAGTAGTGTTAGGTTAGGGCCCATGCCAAAGCGGGCGATCGGAATCTTCGATTCGGGCCTCGGTGGCCTGACGGTGGTGCGGGCGGTGGCCGAACGGCTGCCGTCGGAGCGTCTGGTCTACCTCGGCGACACCGCGCGGGTTCCCTACGGCACGAAGAGCGCCGAGACAGTGGAGCGTTATTCGCTCATGAGCGCGCGGTTTCTCCTCGGCCGCGACATCAAGCTGCTCCTGGTCGCCTGCAATACAGCCTCGGCGTTTGCGCTGCCGCGTCTGCACGCCGAGCTGCCCATCCCGGTGCTCGGCGCGGTGGAGCCGGGCGCCGATGAGGCGGTGCGCGCGACCGTGCGGGGCCAGATCGGGGTGCTCGGCACGCTCGGGACGGTGCATTCGAACGCCTATGTTCGCGCCATCGCTGCCCACAATTCCGCGCTCCACGTGACCCAAGTCGCCTGTCCGCTGCTCGTGCCACTGGTCGAAGAGGGGTGGCTCGGCGAGGGAACAGGGCTCGAGCCGATCGCGACGCGGGCGACGGTGGAGCGCTACCTAGGCGAGCTTGCTCTGAAGGCCCCGGATCTCGATGTGCTGGTGCTCGGTTGCACCCACTATCCGCTGCTATGGGCACCGATCAGCGAGGCGGCGATCCGACTCTGGCCGCATCCCGTGACGCTCGTCGATTCCGCTCATGCTATGGCGCAGGCGGCGGAAACAGTGCTGCGTGAACAGGGTGCCCTGGCGCCAGCGGGTCCCCGCGAACCGCTTCGCTGTTACGTCACCGATGAGGCCCGCTTCAGCGAGATCGCGGCGCGCTTTTTAGGCACCCCTCCAGCGTTAGTCGAAAAAGTCGATCTGTAAGGCTACAGCGCAAGCTTCTTGCGCTCTTCCGCATGCCGCCGGTTGAGTAGCTCGACGATCTGATCGGCGCGCCTCAGCCTGTTTTTGACCTGCTGCTCGGTGACGTTGAAGTTGGTCTCAAACTCGAGCCCCTCTTCATACAGCTGCGCCAGCTCCTCTTCGCTTCCCAAGTATTGTGCCGCTCGCTTGCTCTTGTAGGCGAGCTTGGGAAACTGGTCGATCTTACTGACCAACCAATTCCACAGCGGGCCCAGCTGCTGCTCGAACAGCTGCACATCGTCAGGGAGCCGCTCGTAGATCTCGGCAAAGCGAGCATGGAAAGAGCCAAACGCCTCTCCGCCGCGCGCTTGCACGGCGAGAAAGGCCGCTCGCACCAAGAACACGTCATCGATATAGCGCAGCGGTCCGTCCCCCTCTTGAGGGAGCAGCGTGTGCACGATCGCTCCAGCGGCCGCTTCCCGCGCCGACCGATCGAGGTCCGGGTCCGACGCCGCCTCTTGCAACGCCTTCAAGTCGAAGGGAAGCGACAGGAGCATTTCGCTTACGCGGGACAGGAAGCTGCGCTCCGCCTCCGTAGGGTCCATGCTATTCTTAATACCTTCTCGTCGGAGAGTTTTCAAGTCGGCTTTTGTGCTACCGTTTGGGGAAGGGATGAAAGCTCGCTCGCCGCTCCTCGGATACAACCACAACATTCGCTACGGCGATCAGCTCTATCATGTCCAAACCGAGGACTCGGGGCCGAGCAATCCTCACGTTTCCACGCATCTGTTTGTTGGCGGGACCATTCTTGCGACGGAGCGCACGGACTATGATCCCGCGCTACCCGATGGGGAGGTACGCAGGCGCATGCAGGGGCAGCACAAGGCCATGCTGAAGGGGCTGCGCGGTGGAAGGTTCGATGAGGCGATCGGCCGGACCTTCGGGGTGTCAGCGCTGCCGGTGAAGAGGGGCGCTCCGGCCCCGGTGCCATCTCTGCCCAAGCCGCCGCCGGCCCCTCCTCAGCCGCCTAGGGTCTGTCCTCAAAGTCCGGACCGAGTCGAGCGAGATTCGCAGTCCGGCTCGCGCGGAGCGACGAGGGCGCCTACTGGCGGTAGGCAACCGAGGAGCGACAAAGCGAGCCGTGGCGAGAACGAGCCCGACGATGGGAGGACTTTGAGGACAGACACTAGGGGACGATCGGGGCCGGTGGTACACCGTCCTGTGGTCATCGTGGGCGCCGAGCCCGGGAAGAAGAGCAGTGTCTTTGGCGCGGAGTCGAGCAGCGAGAAGAGCCTCGACGAGGTGATCCTCGCCTACTTGGCGGAAGAGCCCAAACGCCCTTCGTAGACGGCTTGTATCGCCCCGTTTCGTGCGCAAAGTTTGAAGAGGGCGGGGAGGAGGCAGGCAATGCGTATGCGGTGGGGCTGGGCAGTTTTGCTGCTGATGGGTCTCGGGTGTGGGGTTCAGACAACGTCCCCTCCCAGCTCGGACATGAGCGTGAACAGGGCGCCAGCGGACATGGCCACAATCAAGCTGGATATGGCCAGCGTGCAGCCGACGTTGGTGAGGATCCAGGGGATGCAATTCTCGCCGGCGATGGTGAATATCCAGCCGGGTGGCAAAGTTCGCTGGACCAACGGCAGCAACCTCGTGCACACCGTCACCTCCGGGAAGAGCTCGATGGTCGCCGATGGTCCCGGGGCGTTCTTCGACGAGAACCCGCTGGCAATCGGCGAGTCCTTCGAATTCACCTTTACCACCGTCGGAACGCAGCCCTACTTTTGCCGCTTTCACGAGGCGATGGGCATGACCGGGACGGTGAATGTCATGCCCGGAACGCTATAAAAGGTTTGACGCTGCTCCGCCGGTTTGTTATACGAGACGCGGTCTTAGCCCCGAAATGGGCATGGGCCAAAGACCGGAGAGGCAGCGAAACGGCGCATGGCCAACCTCGATATTCTCAACCGTGAAGGCTGCGATCCCGCGCAACATATCTGGTCGCGACGGAATTTTATTGGGCTGGCGGGTTGGGGGGCGGTGCTGGGCGCGCTCGGCGCCGGCTCGGCCGCGTTTGGCCGCTTCATGTATCCGCGCGTGCTGTTCGAGCCCAATTCGATCGTCAAGCTCGGCAAGCCCAACGATTACCAGCTCAACACTGTCAGCGAAAAATGGATCAAGGATTATCGCCTGTGGCTGCTCCGCTTTGCCGACGGCACCCTTTCGGCGCTGTTTGCCAAGTGCACCCACCTCGGCTGCACGCCCAAGTGGCTCGAGGCGGAGAACAAGTTCAAATGCCCCTGCCACGGTTCCGGCTTCCGCGGCGTTGATCTCTCGCAGGGGGGCCCCAACTGGACGGGGGTGAATTTCGAAGGCCCGGCGCCGCGGCCGCTCGAACGGTTCAAGATCGGTCTTGCGGAAGATGGTCAGATCGTCGTCGATATGTCGGTTGTCTACCGCGGCGAAGAGGGCGACAAGAACAAGAACTGGTTCGCCCCCGACGCACTTCTCAAAGCCTAGGAGTCTCGGACAGTGCCCGAACCCAGCAGCGGCAAGGAATCGTTCTTCGACAAAGTGAAGGAATCGCCGGTGTGGAAGTCGGTGTTTCGGCACGGCTATGCCGACACTCCGCGCAACCGCATCCTGCAGGTCTCCTCCAACGTCTTTCTGCACCTCCACCCGACCAAGATGCCGCGCCATGCGGTGCGGGTGCGCTTTACCTGGTGCGCGGGCGGCGTGACCTTTCTCTTCTATCTCATCCTGGTCGTGACGGGCATCATCCTGATGTTCTACTACCGTCCGACGGGCGAAAACGCCTACCACGACATGAAGTACCTGCAGTTCGATGTGCCGTTCGGCATGATCATGCGCAACATGCACCGCTGGGGGGCACACGCGATGGTGATCGCCGTGTGGATCCATATGATGCGGGTGTTCATGACCGGCAGCTACAAGCCGCCGCGGGAATTCAACTGGGTGATCGGCGTCAACCTCTTGGTCTTCACGTTGTTACTTTCGTTTACCGGTTATTTGCTGCCCTGGGACCAGCTGTCGATTTGGGCCGTCACCGTGGGTACCAACATGGCGCGCGCTACGCCGCTGCTCGGCCACGAAGGGCCCTTTGCCGATCTCGTGGGCGTCAATTCGCGCTACGATGCGCGCTCGCTGCTGGTGGCGGGGCGGCTGGTCGGTAGCGCCACGCTCTTGCGCTTCTACGTGCTCCACTGCATCTTCATCCCCGTCGTCGCCTCGGTGCTAATGATCGTGCACTTCTGGCGCATCCGTAAGGACGGCGGTATCTCAGGTCCGCTGTAGGAGACGCCATGGCTGACACTGCTGCGGCCGGAGACAAGCCGGCCACCAAATCGAAGGAGTTGAACCTCCCCAACCGGATCCACACCTGGCCCTATCTCGTGCGCCTCGAGTTTCTTTGCTCGCTAATCGTCATGATCGTGATGACCGTCTGGTCGATCACCATCGACGCGCCGCTGGAAGAGCCGGCCAATCCCAACAGGACGCCCAATCCATCGAAGGCGCCCTGGTACTTTCTGGGGCTGCAGGAGATGCTGGTCTACTTCGATCCCTGGATGGCGGGCGTGGTGCTCCCGTCGCTCATCATCGTCGGCCTCATGGTGATCCCGTTCATCGACAGCAATCCGCGCGGCAACGGCTACTACACCTTCAAGGAGCGTAAGTTTGCCGTCACCACCTTCATGTTTGGTTTCCTGGTGCTCTGGGTGGTGCTGATCTTTCTCGGCACCTTCATGCGTGGCCCGGGCTGGTACTTCTTCTGGCCGGGACAATACTGGGATCCGCACAAGACGGTGGCGCTCACCAACGTCAATTTGCCTTACCTCCTCGGCGCGCGCACCAATGCGGCGCAGTTCATCATTGGCGCCGTCGCGACAGGCGCTCTGTTTGGCTGGTGGCTGCCGCTCGTGCCGATGCTGAAGAAGGGCAAGGGGCCCCAGCCGCTGGTCGACTTCTTCCGCTCGCTCGGCGTCGTGCGCTTCTCGGTCACGATGGGCCTTTTTGCCATCATGATGTCGCTGCCGATCAAGATGATCCTGCGCTGGACACTCAATGTGAAATACATCTGGGTCTGCGGTAGCTACTTCAATATTTAGTCACAGTTTGGATTGCAGAGTCCGACCCACTTCATGCCGTAACCATCCGAGGTAGCGGCCAAAGCGGGAGCGTGCTGCGGCAAGCTCGTCGGGCATAGTCAAATCCTCTTCGACCGCAAGCGCTGCATCGAGCGCCGCTAGCACACCGACGTGGTCTGCCAGCTCTCCCACATCCGTCCCTACCGCTGGCATCTCCGGCAGCGCTTCACTGCGCGCTGCGGCCACACCGCGCGTGGCATGAAAAAGCCGATTTCGCGATAGCAAGGCGGCGCGATAGGCCGGGTCGAACTCACCCTTTTGCGCATGCGCTGCCGACTCGACCAGGGCAGCGCGCGCCTCCTCGAGTTGCCGCCGAACCCCCGCCAGGTGCATGGCATACCCTACCACGATCGATTATCATAAACAGAGCGCATGAAACCTGAGCCCCGCGAACTTCGCAGCACCATTGCGATGAAGGTAAAAACGCCCGCTCCCGATGCGGGGAATCGCCAGACGGTGTTGGTGCAGGTCTATCCGCCCGGCATCAACCTCGGCCGTCGCTTTCCCCTCACCGAGATAGAGCACATCGCCGGTCGTCTTCCCGACCTCGACATCTCGCTCGATGAAGAGGCGATATCGCGGCGCCACGCTCGCCTTTTCCGCGAGGGTTCAGACTGGAGCATCGAAGACCTCGGCTCGACGAATGGCAGCTATGTGAACGACGAGCGCGTCCAGCGACGGCTGCTGCGCGACGGTGACATGATCCGGCTCGGTACCGCGATCCTCAAATTTCTCACCGGCGCGAACATCGAAGCGGCGTACCACGAAGAGATCTATCGCATGTCGATCGTAGACCACCTGACGGGGGTTCACAACAAGCGCTACTTCCTCGAGTTCCTGGAGCGGGAAATCGCGCGCGCGCTGCGCTATCAGACGCCGCTGTCGCTGGTGTTATTCGACATCGACCATTTCAAAAAGATCAACGACACCCATGGCCACCTGGCGGGCGACATGGTGCTGCGTGAGCTAGGTCGGCGTCTCAAGCCGCGGATCCGCCGCGAAGATCTCCTGGCTCGCTACGGTGGCGAGGAGTTTGTCTGCGTGCTGGCGAACACCGGCCTCGGCAATGCTCTTCTGTTCGCGGAAAACGTGCGTGCGATGGTCGAATTCGAGCCGTTTCGCGAGGAAGATCTCGATGTGCCAGTCACTATCAGCCTAGGAGTGACCGAATTTGATCCGCAGGAGCAGAGCGGTGAGAAATTGATCGCGCGCACCGATGCCAACCTGTATACCGCTAAGCGGGGCGGGCGAAATCGCGTCATCGGATGAGGGGGCGCTCATCGCTGCAGGGCGTGTGGTTCGGGGACCGCGCGAGGCGCCGGGGGATTCGCTCCTCGTCGGACAGTCCTCGGACCTCCCGCAGACGGTCGGTCCTGCGGAACTCCTCGTCGCGAATCCCCCGGCGCCTCGCGCTGCTATACGAGGTGAGGCCTGCGGCGATGACCGCCTTGTGGGGGGCGGAGCGGCGGAGCTGCGGAGCTGCTCGGCGCTCATTCCTGCAGGGCGTGTGGTTCGGGGACCGCGCGAGGCGCCGGGGGATTCGCTCCTCGTCGGACAGTCCTCGGACCTCCCGCAGACGGTCGGTCCTGCGGAAC
>JAHFDT010000132.1 GCA_023248875.1 Myxococcales bacterium
TCCGTCTCCGTCTCCGACACCGTCTCCGTCTCCGACACCGACACCGACACCGTCTCCGATACCCTTCGTAGCTCCGCGTTGAACCGGACGATGGTCCCCTGGGGATGGACGCTCCTCTTGGCACTGGCCGCCCCGGCCCCCGCGTACGCGCATGCCCTAGATACCTTCGGCTTCTCAGCGCGCGCGACCGGGATGGCGGGCGCTGCGGTTGCCGACAGCGACGGCTTCCTTGGCGCTCACCACAACCCGGCGGCAGTCGCCCGCACCGAGGCCATCGAAGCAGCGATCGGCTACCGCTACGCAGTCCCCGCGTTGACCCTGAACGACCGCGACGCCGGCGTCACTCCACCGAGAGGGCTGCTGCTCGGCTTGGCACTACCACTGCAGTTACGCCCGCTCGGCACCCTCGCCTTCGGCCTCGCACTCTACCTGCCCGACCAGTATATCGCGCGCATCCAGCTGCTGCCGCCGACCGAGCCCCGCTTTGTCCTTCTCGACAACCGCCTACAGCGGATCGTAGCTACGCCCGTTATTTCGCTGCGCCCCACCCGCTGGCTAGCGATCGGTGTCGGTGTGACGTTGCTCGCCGATGCGGCCGGCCAGGGCGTGTCGTTCGACGTCGGGATCTCGGGGGGACAGAAGATCGGCCAGGGGCGACTCGATGTCACACTGCCGCTGCGCGCGGCGCCGGTCTTCGGGCTGCTTCTCGAGCCCACGCCCGGAGTTCGTATCGGCCTCGCCTGCCGCGGTGAGATCGACCTCCGACTGCGACTCGATACCCTCACCCACGTCGATCTCCTCGGTGCACTCCAGGGCGATCTCCTGATTGCCCTGCAGGCCGTCGATTTCTTCACTCCCGCGCACCTGGTCATCGGCGCCTCGCGCGACCTCTCGCCCGACCTGACCGTTGCCGCGGAGCTCGACTATATCCGCTGGTCGACCTTTCAGGGTGGCACTGCCGATCTGGCAGTCCAACTTCACCTCGGCCTTTCACCTGCGCTGGTCACGCTACCCCTCGCCGAGCAGCCACTACGCGATACCCTGGCGCTGCGCCTGGGCGCACGCTATCAGCGGCCGGTGGGGCGCCACCTCGCACTCGCAGCCCGTGGGGGCTATGCCTTCGAGCCTTCATCGCTGCCGCCCCAGACGGGTCTTACCAGCTTTGCCGACAGCGAACGACACATCTTCGCACTCGGCGGTGGACTCGAGCTGACACAACTGACCGGATGGTTGACGCGTCCGACCCGCATCGATTTTGCGGTGCAGTGGCACGAACTCGTACCGCAGACGACGCTGAAAGATCCGCGCTATGCTCCGGGTAGCGGTTTTCACTCGGCGGGCCGCCTGGTGGAGCTCAGCACCACGGCCGAGGTCCGATTTTGAAACCCCGCGGCCTCTTCCTCCTCGGGTTGGCCTTCGGGTTGGCCCTCGGGCCCGCCTGCGGGATGCAGCACGAGCCCCCTTTCGCGGGCGCGCGCCAACCCGATGTCGCTCCCTGGCAGGATCTCGGTCCGTTGCTATTTTGTGACGGCCCGTACCGGTTGAGCCCCAGCCAGTCCGCGGGCTGGTGCGAAGAGGGAACGCTTTCCTCTTGCCATGACGACCAAGACTGCCGCAGTCGCGAGCGCTGCACCTGCGGTGGATGCCAGGTGGTGCTGTGCGATAGCAACGAGGAGTGCGATCCGAACGAGGTTTGCAGCTTCGCCGATCGCCGCTGCGACCGCCCCTGTAGCAGCAGCCACGACTGCGCTGCCGGGGAATTCTGCGTGCCGGGGCAGAACATCTGCCGCGGCCACTGTGGTCGCGATGAGGAGTGTCAGACGGGCGAGCGCTGCGACCAGGGAGAATGTGTAGCCTCCCCCTGCAACCGCGACCTCGACTGCGCCGCCGCGCACTGCCGCCTCCAGCGCCGCTCGGCGCGCCTCGCCGAACCGATGCCGCTCGCCACCTCGGAAGGGACCGTGCTCTGGCTCGAGCGGGGCCCCGAAAGTGCGCGCTCGATCTGGCGCGCGGTCCCGAACGATGCGACCGGCCAGCGCTTCCACTTCCAGCCCTCCCAAGCCGTGCTCGAGGGGTTCGGTGCACCCGCGCTCCTCTCCTGGGAGAATCGCTACCTCGGTGCCTTCGAACGTGAGGGCCGCATCTGGCGTGCCACCAGCGACGATGGGATCCACTTCGCGGTCGATCCCACACCGCTCGTAACAGGCAGCTCGCCTAGTCTCATCCGCTTCCATGAGACCCTCCTCCTGTTCTATTCGACCGCCGAGACCCTCGCTATGGCGCGCAGCCCCGATGGCCGCCACTTCGTGGTCTCCGCTCCCCCCCTACCCCCCTCGGCTTTTTCGGATCCCATCCTCTGGCGCGACGTCGACACCCTGGTCTCGCCCTTCGCAGTCGCCGCCACGGCGCCAGACGGGCAGCCGGTGCTGCGGCTCTTCCTGGCGGCCCGCGGACGCGAATCGCTGCCCTCCCAGGAGTTCGGCCGCGCGGTGGAAGAGACGCCCAACTTTTCCATCGCCGAAGCCGCCTCACTCGATGGGATCCATTTCGTCCCTTGGCCCTACAATCCGGTGTTCGATCGCGTGACCAATTTTCTCACCCATGGGACGGAGCGCGATCCCGCGATCCTTCCCCTGGCCGGAGGCAAGACTCTGCTCTACTACCGGGGGGGCACTTCGGACCGACCGCTCGAGCTCCGGGTGGCCCAGAATCCCGTCTCCCAGGATCCCTGAATGGCTCCCACGCCGGTTTTCCCTCGCAATCCTCGCCCGAACTTGGTACCGATCGGCCCACTCGATAGACCCCGAATGTCCACTGAACGCCCTCAGAGCGAAGCTGCAGCGCCCATTCGTTCGCCGCTGCAGGATTTCAGCCTGGCCGATCTGGAAGCGATGCGCCTGCTCCTCACCGGGGGCTCGGTGATCGATTGGCACCGCCTCGCTTTTCGCAACGAGCCCGAGGTCGCGCGCTTTCTTCGGGTCAATGAGTTCAATCCTGACAGCAACGAGGACCTCAACCGTCTGGAGGAGCTGCGCGACGAAGCGGTCGACTACCTCGGGCGTACCTTCGCCTACCACATCCCCGCCGAGGTCTCGACCGGTATTCCGGTACAAGATCTGTTTCTGCTCGCCTCGCAAAAGGGGCGCCGCCAAACCTACGCCTGCGTCCTCTTGAAAGCGATGCACGTCATCCACCACCTGGCGGGTCGTGAGCTACTCTTCCAGCTGCCGATCTCGGACAACCAGGTATTCGGCTACATCGAGAAGAAGGTCCTCAAGGTCGTGGAGGAGATGCGCGGCGCCGGCTTCCCCATCGTCGAGTTCGCCTGGAGCCGCAAAGAACGGGATAGCCTGATCACCAAGCTCCTCGCCAAGCGCCATTCGATCGCCGCCAATGTCTACGACAAGCTGCGCTTTCGCCTGATCACCCGCAGCCGCGAAGACCTTGCGCCGATGCTGGTGGAGCTGTGCCACCGGCTGGTCCCCTTCAACTACATCATCCCCGGCGAATCGGTCAACGCGATCATCGATTTTCGCCGCCTCGTCGATACCGCTCCCCTGGATCGCCTGGCCCCCGAGCTGCAAGCCGACCTACATGCCGCTGCGGCCCCGCCCCTTCCCGATAACGAGTTTAGCGGCCCCGCCTATCGGGTGATCAATTTTGTCGCTGATCTGCCCGTGCGTCTCGATGACTATCTCCTGGAGCTCGATCAGAGCCCGACCGACGAACTGGGATCGACCATTTTCGTGCTGACCGAGTTTCAGATCATGGACGCCGACACTGCCGCTACCAACGAGCTCGGCGAGAATAGCCACGCCGCCTACAAGGAGCGCCAGGTGGCGCGCGTCAAAGCGCGGCTCGCCGGGGGTTCACGGGCGACGCGCGAGCGGGCAGCCCATAGTGCCGCTGCGGAAGAGGAAGAGGAATAAAATGCCAGCGGGCGACCACCTTTCGGTGACCGCCCGCTGGTCAGCGTTAGGATGCGCTAGAGCGGTGTGATGATGCGGCCAAACAGCCGCGGCTGGCCGGCAACTGTGCGCTGGTAGACGACCAGCGACTTGCCATTGCCCGCCGAAGCGATCGCGGGTGCGGTCTCTCCCTTGCTGGAGATGGCAAACAGCTCCGGGTCGGTCAGGGCCGCCGGGGCCGCGTTCCAATTGATGCCGGTGTTGACCCGGCCGCCGACCAGATTCGAACCATTCACGAACGCTACGATGTAGTTGCTGCCATCGAAGGTGACCGATGGCGAAGAGTACTGAACGGTGATATTGGGCACCTGGCCGGAATTGTATTTTGCATAGACCCCAAAAACTGATCTTGCCTTGACCCCGGCTAGCCCAATAAATCCTGGCTTGTAAAAAGGCACCATTCGCGTGGCATAGACCTGGCTGATGGTGGGAGAAACCTGCCTTCGCCACACCGCCAAGTAGTTCTGGCCGTCCGCCGCCACCTTCTGGCTATCCATCTTGCAATCCCTTGGACCTCCAGAATCCAGTGCCAAGCCAGTGGAAAGGATGAACCCGTTCGAAGAGACCGCTACAATGGAAGTCACAACTTTTTTATTGATCCCGACCCCTTGTGTTTCTTCCACATGTGTCACGCACACAAACTCATCGGGTTTACTCGAAGTGCAGGAGGGGGCGGTAATATCGAACCGGGGCGACAGGGGTCCTTTACCCATAAAAGGAGTGCCATCGAAGCTCTTTGGAATGATTACATTACCGGACTTCCCAACCCGCACCGCCATGAGAGCACGAGCGGGTGCCGCGCCCGACTCATAGGCAACCAGGAACTGATTGCCGTCGCTCGCCACGCTCGGGTGGTCCTTGGGGCCGTTCCAGTTGATGCCGGAGATCCAGTTCTGATCATTCAGCGCGATCGCGATATCGCCGCCTACTCCCCCCTGTTCGTTGATGGTTTTCGCGTAGATATGGTCGCGATAGCCGCCCAGCAGGCGCTTGTCCTGCCAAGCCACCAGGAACACATCGCCCGCAACGGCCACCGATGGGTGAAGGCCACCCTGCGCAAGCACGAAGGGCGATCCGACCGGTTTTCCATTCGCGTCGGACAGGCTACCCATAATGACGGCGCTGCCAGCTTCCCATACCGTCAGACTTCTATTGACACCGACTGCCACCGTGCCGTTTTGCTGAGCAGCGGGGTCATTGATTTTTATTTCGTTATTGTCCGAAGTAACCCACCCTTGCCCCGTCACCGCCTCGGACACCGAACCGGTCTCGTCCATCGGATCAAGGTTGGCACAACCCATCAGCGAGAGTCCTAGGCCGGCGAACCAGTGTGCGTAGCGCATCGGGTCTCCCTCCCTCCAGGCGATCAGTTCGCCTGTACTGTGTAATGCGAGACACCGATCGATTTGATCAAAAAAGATTCACGAAACCATATGTATTTGATATTACTTTAATTATTTCAATAGATTCAGGCCCGTCCTCGCGTTTTTTTCGAATCGGGCGTTTTTTCGATCAAGAAAGCGAACCGCCCCCATTACAATGTTGCCCGACCATGGACAGCTCCCCTGCCTTGCGGATTCGCCAGCTCTTCGATGAATATTACGACTTTGTCTGGCGTTCACTGCGTCGCTTGGGACTGCCCGGGGCGGATGTCGACGATGCAGCACAGGAAGTGTTCATCGTGCTGATCCGCAAGTGGGACCAGGTCCTACCTGGCAGTGAGGTGCCCTTTCTCTTCGGCACCTGCTTACGGATGGCCGTGGCCGGCCGCCGGCGAACGGCCCAGCAAACCGCGCGCCACTCCTCGGTCGAGGAGGGGATGGAGCTCTCCGATCCCACGGCCACCGCCGATATCCACTCGACCCAAGTGCGCCGGCGCCGGCAGCTGGATGAGCTGCTCGAAGCGCTACCGATCGATGTGCGGGCCGTGTTTGTGCTCTACGAGCTCGAAGAGATGACGATGGCTCAGATCGCCTCCTATCTCGAGATTGCTCCCGGTACGGTCGCCTCTCGGTTGCGCCACGGCCGGGAGCTCTTCCAGGCGCAGATCAAGCGGTTTCGACGCGCGAGAGCGGCCCATGGGTGAACCTCCCGATCGGCTGATCAAGTCGGACGAGGTGGCCAAGGAATTCCTGCTGTCGGCCGGGGTGGACCGACCGAGCGAAGGCTCGCGCCAAGCCGCGCGCAACGCGATGGAAGCGAATCTCATGGCCCCGGTCGCGGGAGCCCACCACTACAAGGAGACAAGGATGAAGGGGTACAAGAAAAAACCGTTCCTGATCGAAGTTTTCGCGCTCATCTATCTGCTCAATCCCATCGGGAACCTGCTGCTCTCCTACGCGTCCAGACCCGATAATTTCTTCCCCGCGGTGGGCCGGCAAATCTCTCACGGCCATCCGATGAGCCTTTTGGTGGTGTTCTTTTGGCTGACGGCGATTCCGCTCGCCTACGGGCTTTACAAGGTGCGACTGTGGGCCTGGTACTACTTTCTCGTCCACTCCATCGGTATGTTCCTGTTGAGCCTCGTTTCTAGCAAAGGCCTGCATGTCACTTCGGCGACCGCCGTCGATGCGCTGTTTCTCCTGCCGATCGGCTACTTCATTTCCCATGCGATCCGAGTGCCCTACTTCAACCCGAGGGTGCGCTGGTGGGAACAGACGTCCCGCTTTCAGCACAGCCTTCCGGTCAAGCTCAACGGCGTGGAGTGCTCGACCTACGACCTCTCCCGCGAGGGTGCGTTCGTGGCTCAGAGCGAATCGTTGGCACTAACCGCCGGCCAAACGGTGACTCTCGAGATCCAGCTGGATCAGGAGACCATCCGCGGTTCGGCCACCGTTCGCTGGGTCAATGAGAAAAAAGACAAGTACCCGGCGGGCTATGGGATCCAGTTCAACCACGTGAGCCGCGACGACCGCGCTCGCATCGATGCGCTCCTCAAGTCCTTGGCGCTACAGCCGGCGCGCTAACCTTCACTCCCCCAATTGCTGGATCAGCCGATAGTCCTCCCCCGGCCTGATCTGTACATCGAAGCGATAGCTCTTACCGTTGGCCACTAGCGTCACCACGTGCTTGCCCGGCAGCAGCGAAATCTTGGAGCGCGGCGCGATCGGTGTCATGCGGCCGGTGTCTTTGCCGTCGATCACCACCCGCGCCCACGGCTGACTGTTGGCGATGAGATAGCCGGCTTCACCGCCCACCTCGGGCGTGGGCGCCTCCTCGTGCCTCCTCGCCGCGGGATGCTGCGGTGTGCTCGACTGCGGTAGCTCGGGCACTTCGGCGACCCGGCGGGGCGGGGGCGGCTTTCGTTCCACGCGGGGCGAGCGTGCCGTGGGAGCTGCCGCGATCGGCTCGAGGTCCACCCTGCGGGTCAGCTCTTCACCGGGCCGGAGGATCAGCTCGATGGTGGCCTCTTGGAAACCCGCCTTGGCGATGCGAAGGGCGTGCGGCTGCGCGGGCGATAGCGGAATCGGGTCACGCCAAGCACCATCGACCAGCTCCGCACCATCGACGAAGACCGTGGCCCCTTCCACGCCCATCTGTAGTTGTAGCCGCCCGGGCAGCGGCGGCTCGGGAGGACCGAGCGTCGCGGCCACGACCAGGACGTCCTCCGCCACGACTTCCACCTCTTCCTCGAAGGTCTGATCCCCCCTGCGCACCGAGAGATGGTGGCGCCCCGCAGGAACCTCCTTGAGGGTGAACGCACCGCGCCCATCCAAACTGCCGCGCGCGACCTGGTCGACCCAGACTTCGGCCGACGCCGGCGGATGCAGCGTCACGACCAGTGTCCCGCGCGAGGGGCCGCGGCGAAAAAAACTTCTCGCTCCGAAGAGACTGGCGACCACCGTCAGCGCCACCAGGGCTCCCAGGAGCAGGTCGCGCCCGGGAAGGCGACGGCGGCTCTTCGCAGCAGCCAGATCCTGCCCCGCGATCAGCCCCTGTGGCGGCGGAGGAAAGAGGGGCTGCTCCGCGCTGGGGATCCGCTGTGCCACCCGCGGAGGACCCTCGAGCAGCACCGTCGCCTGTGCGGGGAGCTCCGGGGGGATCATCACTGCATCCCGCGACAGAATCACCGTCGGCTGCACCCCCGTTTCCACTACCGGAGTCGGCGCCTCGGCCACCGCCTGCGCGAGCGCCGCGCGCACCTCGGACGGAACATCCGCATCGACCACCGTGGCATCCGCCTCCGGCTCCTCTTCGACCAGATCGTCGCGATGCAAGATGCCGCTCTCTTCCACCGCCAAGCCCTGTCCAGTGATCCCGCTCGCCCGGGCCTCCTCGAGCGCCTGGGTCACCACCTCGACCACCGTCCCCTGTTCGCGCAGCGCCTCGGCCTCGCGCTCCAGATCGGCCACGAACTGTTCACGCATCCAAGCCGCGAGCTGTTTGGCCCCGAAGGGCTCGTTCTGCCCCTTGAGGTAGGCCTCGAGATCCTCCTGGATCTCCGCGGCCCATTGGTAACGCTTGCCGGGATCGCGAGCCAGCCCCTTTTCGACCACCCAGGCCAGCTCCGGCGGACAGTTCGGCACCCGCTCTCGCACCGGTGGCACATCGACGTTGCGCACCTTTTCGAGAATCACAAAGTCGCTCTCCCCGGAAAAGAGCCGGTCGGCGATCAGCAGCTCATACATCAGGGTCGCAATGGCAAACAGATCGGAGCGGTGGTCGAGCCGCTGACCCCGCACCTGCTCGGGGGACATGTAGCCGAACTTCCCCTTGATGACGCCCGCCTGCGTCTGCGTCGCCCGCGAAGCCGCCTTGGCGATGCCAAAGTCGATCACTTTGATGTCGCCCTCATAGCTCACCAGCACATTCTGCGGCGACACATCGCGGTGGATGATCCCCATGAGGTGGCCACCGCGATCGCGCCGCTTGTGGGCATAGTCGAGCCCTTCGCATACTTTGGCGAGGATGTAGGCTGCCATCGGAAAGGGCATGGTGCGCTTGAGGCGGCGGAAGCGATTCTGGATCTGGAGCACATCCTTGCCCCAGATGTATTCCATGGCGATGAAATGGGCGTCCGCCTCACAGCCCAGCTCATAGATTTGGGCGATGTTGGGATGGTTCAGCTGCCCGGCGATCTTGGCCTCATCGATGAACATCTGGATGAACTCGGAGTCCTCGGCAATCGAAGGCAGGATCCGTTTGATGGCCAGGATCTTCTCGAAGCCGCCGATGCCGGGGGCACGCGCCTTAAAGACTTCGGCCATTCCGCCGACTGAAATCCGCTCCAGCAGCTGATACTTCCCAAAAGGGGTGGGTTGGCGCACAGCCCCCTCATCGTACGAGCGACGAGGGCGATCGGTCAACCTAAAACGGGGGCACGGGACCCCGGCACAGAGACCAATCTGACAGAAATGGGCCTTATGGACCAGGGTCTATAACCCCCACACGGTAGCTCGATCGTCGATCGAGGTTTCGGTTCCCCCCCACTTGCCTGCTCTTCCGTGTTCCCACACCTCCCGAGAGATGCTAGATGTTTCAGCCCATGCTTCCGCCCTTCCGGCGCCATCTGGATGTTTTGCCCAGTGGCCTTCGCCTCGTCACCATCGAGCTGCCCCACCTCCACACCGCCACTGTGGTGATGTACGCGAGAGTGGGCTCGCGCTATGAGGACGACGCTGACAATGGCCTCTCGCATTTTCTCGAGCACATGCTGTTCCGCGGCACCGCGCGCTATCCCGATGCCTACCTCATCAACAATGCGATCGAGGAGCTGGGCGGCACCCTCTACGCCGAAACCGGGCGCGACTATTCGCTCTACCAGCTTTCGCTCCACCCCGAGACGCTGGCGCCCGGCATCGCGCTGTTCGGCGAGATTTTTTCTGCGCCGGTGTTCCAGGGCATCGAGGTCGAGCGCCGGATCATTCTGGAGGAGATCCTCGAAGACCTCGACGAGGAGGGGCGCGATATCAACATCGACGATCTGGCCCGTGCAACGGTGTTTCCCGACCATCCGCTCGGCTACAAGATCACCGGTCCCTATGCGAATGTAGAGCGCTTTGACGACGCCGATGTACGGCGCCATTTTGTGCGCTGCTACGGTGCGCGCAATATGGTGCTGACGGTGGCGGGCGCCTGCCAACGCGATGGGGTACTGGCCGAAGTGGCGCGTGCCGTCGGTGAGATCCCTGCGGGCACCGAACTGAACTTCTCGCCACCGGCAGCGCTGCGAGAGGGGCCCCGCTTCTCCTACGTTCCCAACCAGGGATCGCAGACCAGTCTCCAAGTGCTGTTCCGGGCGCTCCCCGAAACCTCGTCCGACTTTCCCGCCCAACAGGTGCTGGCGCGGGTACTCGACGATGGCCTCTCGACCCGCTTGCACCGGCGGGTTTGCGACGAACTCGGCCTCGCCTACTACGTTTCTGCCAGCGTCGAGTCCTTCTGTGACTCGGCTCTCTTTGAAATCGACGCGACCAGCGCCCACGCCAATGCGGCGCCTCTCTTGCGCGAGTCGCTCACCCTACTCGCCGATCTCTGCGAGCGCCCGCCCACCGAGGCGGAGCTTGCCAAAGCCCAGCGTCGCTACCGCTGGGATCTCGAGTCGACTTTCGACGATCCCGATGCGATGGCGGGTTGGTGGGGCGGCGGAGAACTTTTCCATCGCCCTCTGCCCTTCGAGGAAAAGATAGCGCGCATCGAAGCGGTGTCAGCGAATGACGTGGTGCGCGTGGCGCGAGAGGTGTTCCAGCGCCGCCATCTGACCATCGCTGCGGTCGGTCTTCTGGAGCCACGCCAGGAAAGGGAGCTCCAGGCGCTCGCCCACCAGTTCCGCTAGTGTCCAGGGTCAGAGATTCGTTGCAGATATCGGCGAGGAATCGCTGGTACTGGCGAGGCGCGAGGAGGGCGAATACTGGCGGTATTTAACCGACGAGCAACGAAGCCAGGGACGGCGAAGCCCGTCGAGATCTATAACGAATCTCTGACCAGGGACACTAA
>JAHFDT010000292.1 GCA_023248875.1 Myxococcales bacterium
CGCTTGCCGGCTGCGATTAGCTCACGCACCTTCTGGCCGCCTTTGTGGCCAATCTCCTCGTAGAATGGATGGCCGCGCTCGTCGCGAACCGTCTCCCCCCCTTTGCGGCCGATCTCTTCGTAGAACGTATGGCCGCGCTCATCGCGGACCTTCTCTCCTCCCTTCTTGCCGGCTTCGCGCACAGTCATTGCGCCCTTGCTCACTTTCTCCGCCATCACAACCTCCGTCCGGTGCGTTTGCCCTGATTGATCAGCTCGCGCACCTTCTGCCCGCCTTTGCGGCCGATCTCTTCGTAAAACTCGTGGCCACGCTCATCGCGCACCGTCTCGCCGCCCTTGCGACCGATCTCTTGGTAAAAGGGCGTACCGTAGCGCTGCTTGGTGGTTTGGCCGCCCTTTTGGCCGCCCTTACGGCCGGCCTCGCGGACGCTCATTCCACCGCTTCGGGGTTTCGCCATCAGCTCCTCACTCTCCGACGGGAATTAGCGTCCCGCCTTTTTTCCAGCCGCGATCAGATCGCGTACCTTGTGACCGCCCTTGCGGCCGATCTCCTCGTAAAACTCATGGCCGTAGCGGTCGCGAGTGGTCTCTCCTCCCTTCTTTCCACCACGCACTCCGCCTTTGCGGCCTGCTTCCTGAACCGTCATGCTGCCTTTGCTTCGCTCGGCCATTGGCGCTCCTTTCGGGTAGCATCACTTGCCCTGCTGTCTCAGTTTTTCGAGCGCGTGCTCGACGATGGGATCCGCCATATTGCGGCCCGTGGCCTGGTAAAGGCCGCGGAAGAGCGGAGTGCCGTTCACCTCCAGAACCAATGCGCCATCGGCGGATTCGATGAGATCGACGCCCGCATAATCGAGCCCCAGGACCTCCGTGGCCCGCACCGCGAGGGCCGCAGTGGCCGCATCGAGCTGCACCTTTTCGACCGAGGCGCCCTGGTGCACGTTGGTGCGAAAGTCGCCCCGAGCGGCGGTCCGCGCGATGGCGGCTTCCACGCGCTGCCCAACCACGAAAGCCCGAAGGTCGCGCTGGCGAGCGGTTCCCGTCGTCACATACTCCTGCAGATAGAGTGCTCCGCTGCGCTTCAGTTGGTCCGCGGCGGCGGCGCAGTCGCGGACCAGCTCGACGCCGATTCCGAGCGAACCGTAGAGCGGCTTGGCCACCGCGACGGCGCCGACCGCCTCGAGCGCGGCGCCGATCTGCTCCGCTCGCTGCACCACCGCGGCTCGTGGCGTCGGAAGTCCGTGGCGACCCAGAATCCAGCTGGTCTTGAATTTGTCGATCGCCAACGTCAGCGCACGCACATCGTTGATCTGGATGGCACCGTCTTCCGCGAGCGTGCGGTAGAGCTCGATCTGGAGCTCCGCGTCGCCTTGATCGCCGATCGCCCGTGGCAGGAGAAAAGCGTCGTAGACCGCGCGCGGCTCGCCGCGGATGGTGATCTCGATGAGCGAGGAGCGGCGGCCGCGCGAAGCGGGCAGGATCAGCGCTGCAAAATCGAGGGGCGACAGCACCTCTGCGGACGCACGTTGCCTCGCTGCCTGCGCGATCTGCCCTGCGTGCCAGTCCTCGTCAGGATAGGCTGAAATGATGCCCACCCGCACCACGCTCCCACTCGCCTCCTCCCCCGCAATCACCCTGGCTAGACTCTTGAACTCGCTGCGCTCGCTCTCCGTCTAGGGGTCAAGCATGGCTCGTGCCACGGATGGAGCGGTTGCATGATTTGGCTCCTCGTACTACGACGCCGCTCATGAGCAGTGACGGCGGTGAAAAGAGAAAAGCGCAGAAGCAGAAGCCCGGCCTGGTGCTGATCAACACCGGCGATGGCAAGGGCAAGACCACCGCAGCCCTGGGCACGGCGATCCGGCACGCCGGTTACGGTCGCAAGGTTCTCATCCTCCAGTTCATCAAGGGGACGTGGCACTACGGCGAACTCGAGTCGCTGCAGCGGATCCCCGAGATCACGCTGGTACGCGCAGGAGCCGGGTTTTACAAGATCATCGACGACCATTTTCCCGAGGAGGTTCACAAGCGGGCGGCGGCCGATGGGTTGGTGCTAGCGCGCACAGCCGTTTCGTCGGGCGAGTACACGCTGGTGGTGCTCGATGAGATTATCTATGCGATCAGGGAGGGGCTGCTCGCGCTCGCAGATGTGCTCGCGATGCTGGCGCTGCGGAAGCCCGAGGTTTCGGTGATTCTGACGGGAAGGAATGCTCCCCAGGAGCTTATCGATCTAGCGGACACCGTGACCGAGATGCGGGAGGTGAAGCACCCCTTTCAGCAGGGCGTGCTGGCGCTCAAGGGGATCGATTATTGATGATCGACAGTAGCCTTGACAGCTCTTGGTTGCGGCGACCATGCTGCGCGCGTGGAACGGATCGAGACGCGGCTGGCGCAGGGCTGGGATACCGCGCTCAGTGGGCTTTGGGCCTGTGCCGCGGCGCTGGGCGATCGGCGCTCGCGCGAAGAGGTTGCCACCGCTTCGGGGTTGGCCTTTCGGATTTCGGTCGACCACCGCGTCACGTCGGCGGGGATGCACGGCTTCGCCTGGCGCGAGGGGCTGACGGTGGCGGCAGAGCGGCTCGGCTATCGCTGGCGGCTTGTCGCTTCCGAGGCTGACGAGCCACTCTGGCGCTCGTCTCAAGCGGAGGCCTTCGATCTCATTCGCCAGGGCGTCGACGCCGGGCGACCGACCCTGCTCTTCGGGGTACAGGTGGCGGAATTTGGCCTGGCGGTGGGCTATGACGAAGAGGCGGTGCTGATCTCGGGT
>JAHFDT010000293.1 GCA_023248875.1 Myxococcales bacterium
GTTCGACGAACGGCGTCACCATTAAAAAAGCCGTCGCGTGCTGATAGAGCGGCTGAGTCACGAATTACCAGACGAGCGGACTCTCGAGCGTGGCGCCGATCGCCCCAAAGCGCGCCGCACCGACCGAAAGATGGCGCGCGAGCAGCCGATACATCAACGCCACACCGACGAGGCCCGCTGCCAACGAACCGAGCCCCGCCATCCAGTAGTGAAATGGCGACTCCTCGAACAGTGCGATCTTCGCGATCCCGAGCAGTGTGGAGAGCGCGGCTAATCCGAGGCCGAGCAGATAGAACGGAATCCAAAAAAAAATCGGTCCGATCGGGCAGGGATTGGCGACGTGCCCGGTTTTTTCATGGCCGAGGTACCGCACCCAGAAGCTCGAGTTCGGGGCAAAATCGAACGTGTGGTAATGAAATAGCCCCGGCAAATAGGTGAAGCCGAAGTAGCCATCTCCCGAGGCCTTGCCCTGAAAGATCCCGCGCGTTGAGCAGTAGTAGACCACGATCGCCACCGCCACCAGCGCGATAGCTCCATCGCCGGCGGTAAATAGTCGGAGAATCTTTCGGGTCACGGATATAGACAATGTCTAATCGGAGACGCGGTTTCGACCGGCATTCTTAGCGCGGTAGAGCGCCTCGTCGGCACGCGCGATCAGAGAAGGAGCATCCTTGATAGTGTCATTGGGAATGGCCGCGATCCCGATCGACACCGCCATCAGGATCTGCTTCCCCTCATGCCGGAGCTGGGTCTGCTCGACACCCGCCCGTAGCCGCTCGGCCAGGCGTTTGCCCCCATCGAGCGAAATGTCGCGTGCGATCAACGCGAACTCCTCGCCGCCGTAACGGGCGAGCACATCGTCGGCACGGATGCGGGCGAGCAGCACTTCTGCCACCCGCTCGAGCGCCGCATCTCCCACCAGGTGACCATGGGTATCGTTGATGTCTTTGAAGCGGTCGATGTCGAGCAGCAGGAGCGACAGCGGACTCTGATGGCGTGTGGCATAAGCGTGCTCGGCGGTCAGCCGCTGGAGGAAATAGCGCCGGTTGAAGCAGTGGGTCAACGGATCGCGCAGCGCCGCCTCGAGCAGCTGCCGGGCATAGGCCTCCTCGGTGGGATCATGGTAGGCGAACTTGAGAACCGTCTGCTGACCGATCTGAATCTTGTCCCCATCGGTCAGGTTGTGGACGGTGACTCGGACGCTGTTGACCCAAGTGCCGTTGGTCGATTGGAGGTCGAGCACGCGCGCTTGGCCCTCGCTGACCTCAATCTGAGCGTGACGACGGCTGACCCCTTCGTCGATCAGCCGGAGGTCGGAGCTCGATCCGCGACCGATAACGAGGCCGCGCTCCCCGATGGTGACGATCTCGCCGATTCGCGGCCCCGAAATCACCAGCAGACAGGGGTGGCGCTTCTCGAGAAGATGCGGCGGGACAGAGAGGATAGGCGTAAGGTCATCCTGCGACAGTTTGGTCAGAATAGGCACCCCTAGCGCAGGGGTGGAGCGTTCATACCTCGCCATGAGGAAAAGATACCACAGGCCCGTCCACGATGTGGCGAGCCTCTGCCGGTCGATTGGTGATCAGGCCATCGACTCCCAGCGCTGCGAGGTAGGCGATCTCATGCGCATCGTCCACCGTCCAAACATTGATGGCATAGCCCCTCTTTCGCCACTGGCCGAGTGTCAGTGCATCCACCAGCAACGCCTCAGGATGCAGCGCTAGCGGCCGCAAGAGCGGCGCCGCCCACGCGCGTGACAGGGGGCGGGCCGAATCGGCCTGGAAAAGGAGCGCCATCGGCACCTCGGAAAGCGTACGCCGGAAGCGCCACAGCAGAGTGGGATCGAACGACGAAATGAGGGCGCGCTGACGAAGCCCGTGGCGCGTCACGAGGGCGGCGACCGCTTCCGGGAGTCCATCGTCGCAGAGTGCTCCGAGATGGCCCAGCCCACGCCGCACCGGCGACTTGAGCTCGATGTTGATCAGCATCCGCGTGCCGACCGTTTCGATCACCTCCTCGAGCAGTGGGATCTGCTCGCCTCCGGCTAGCTCCACTTCTCTCAAGGCTCCGAGCGGTTGCTCGCGCACCCGTTCCGGTCGTCCCGCCAGCCGAGTCAGATCGTCATCGTGAAAAACGATGACTTCGCCGCTCCTGCAACGTGCGACATCGAGCTCCACACCGTCCGCGCCCAACTCTCGCGCTCGCATAAAAGCGCCAATGGTATTCTCGAGCCGCTCCGCGGAAGCTCCACGATGTGCAATCACCAGAGGTTTGGCAGAGCGCCCCCACCGTACCGAAAGCAGGTCTTCGCCCGCCCGAGAGATCATCTCATGCAGAGTAGCAGATTTGACCGCACCGACGAATCAATGGAAGGTGGCGTTAGCGAGGTTCCCGGGCGGACCGCACGCCACCAACCCGCCCTGCCCTCCGCCCGGAAACCTCTCAGCCCGGAGCCACTGCACTCCACGGGCCAGGTTCTATTGCTTTCGCCACAAGAAGTTACGCAGCCTTGTTTCAGGGCGCCGGCCGGGATTCGGACAGCGTCCGGTCACCGGACACTATAGCGGCGCTCACTCGCAGGCTGTTGAAAAACTCTTTTTTAGGCCCGCACGGGGTCCCCCGGTCCGAGGTCGTCCGCGACCGAGGCCGAGGGGCTGGGCCCGCGGGGTCCCCCGGTCCGAGGTCGTCTGCGACCGAGGCAGAGGGGATGGAGTCGC
>JAHFDT010000133.1 GCA_023248875.1 Myxococcales bacterium
GAGGGATCGAGTCAGCGCCAGTACTGACCGTCATGTTTCCTACGGTATTGGGATAGCTCGCGGGGGAGTTGCGAATGATCGGCGTGTTCAGGTTGTTGATTACGAACATGAGGAAGTAGATGCCTTGGGCAGAGGGCTGGAAAAAATTGATATGGGAGCGGTAGAACTGGTCTGCGCCGGTACCATAGATCTCGCTGCCAGTAACCTTCTTGTTGCCGGCGTTGTCCCAGATCTCGGCATGCATATGATCGCCGACCGCCAAGGTGGTGCGTAGCTCCAGCGCGAGGATCGGAAGTGAGGAATTGAAGGTGACCTTGTAGCCACGCGCGTAAAACCAGGTATCCGAGGTGTCGGTGTTTCCAGGGGCGGTGATGTCATAGGTCGTCTGAGCAGCGGCCGGAGCCGAGCGGACCAAATTGATCAAGCAGGCGAGCAGCAGCAAACGGCGCGACATGGTTCCCTCCCGGGTGGATGTCAAGGCAGCGATCTGCCGGTTATCTTACGCAGTTTTCTTCGGTGTGTTCAATGAAAAGTGACCGGATCGTGTGCGGTAGAGCACAGCCCCAACATTCTACTCTTCCAGCCCCATAGCGATCTCGACGGCCTCGCCCAGTTCGGCGCGCAGATAGTCGCGCAATTTGTGGGTCAGACGCTGTTCGAGCTGGCGGGCGCGCTCGCGGCTGATGCCGAAGCGGTCGCCAATCTCCTGCAGTGTCAGCGGCGACTCCGCATGGAGCCGTTCATGAAAAATCGCCTGTTCGCGTCCGCGCAGCGTCGCTTCGAACGTCGCCAACTTTTCCCGCAGGAGGGCGCGGAATTCGCCCCCTTCGGCCGCCACATCGGGGCGACTATCGACGCCCGATTCCAGGAGGTCCATGTGTGTGGCACCCTCCTCCTCATCACGGCTAAGAGGTGCGTCGAGCGAGAGATCGCTGCCGCCGAGGCGGCGTTCCATTTCGTTGACTTCGCTCTCGCTCACATCGAGCCGCTCGGCCAGGAGCTTGGCTTCGGGCGCAAAGCCGAGCTGCTCGAGCTTTTCCTTCTCCTTGCGCAGGTTGAAGAACAGTTTGCGCTGCGCCTGCGTGGTTCCGATTTTCACCAGCCGCCAGTTGTTGAGGATGAATTTCAAAATGTAGGCGCGGATCCACCAGGCCGCGTAGGAGGAGAGCTTGACGCCGCGGTAGGGATCGAACTTGCGCACCGCCTGGAGGAGACCGATGTTGCCCTCTTGCACGAGGTCGAGCAGCTGTCGGTGGGCGCGCCGATACTCGTGAGCGATCTTGACCACCAGGCGAAGGTTGGCGGTCACGAGCTGTCGCGCCGCCGTCACATCGCCGGTCTGGGCATAGCGCACCGCCAGCTCGTGCTCCTCTTCACGGGTGAGCAGGGGATAGCGGCGGATCTCATTCATGTACTGCGTGAGCGGATCGAAACGAGTGAGAGAACGATTGTTGCCCGAGGCCTTGCCCGAGGCCTTGCGGGGAATGAGGGCCTGGCTCTCGGTGAGCGGAGTGTCCGTTTCTGAGGCGAGATCTTCGGCCGCAGGATCGGCGGCTTCGAGCTCCTTCTCCTCATCCACATCGGTGCCCTGAGGATCGATCGTATCTTGCGTATCTTGCGTATCTTGCGTGTCTTGCGTGTCCCGGTTGGCCATCCTATTCCTCGTGCAGCACGGTTCCGCTGGTGGTCGTCGCATAGACGTTGCCGGGTCCGGTGCCCCAGATCGCCGTCACGATTCCGGCGGTGGGAATCTTCTGCGAACTCCAGGCGAGACCGTCTGTGCTGCGGAGGATCTCGCCCAGGAAGAGATCCCCCTGAAGGTATCCCCCGCCGGCAAAAAGCTCGGTTTCACTGCTGCCCCAGAGGGAGAATAGAGTTTGGCCCTTGACGCCGACCGGCAGCGTGGTGGGCGTCCAAGCCTGCCCATCAAAGCGCAGGACGAGACCTGCACCGCCCGCCCAAATGCGGTTGGGCCTGCTTCCCCAGAGGGCGAGCAGCTGACCTTTGGTCCCGCTCTCTTCGAGGATCCAGGTCATTCCGTTGGAGGTGTGTACGATGAGACCGCCACTGCCCACGGCGCGTAGGTCGATGGCGGTCGTGCCCCAGACGCTGTGCAGATGGGTGCTCATTCCCGTGGGGTGCGGTTTCCAGCTACTCCCTCCGTCGACGGTATTGAGCACCGTGTCGCCATCCCCCACGATCCAATAGGTGGCACCGCCCGGGCTCCAGATGGCATTGAGATCGTTTTGCGTTCCGCTCTTCTGAACCAGCCAGGTCTTTCCGCCATTGTCTGAGCGCAAGATGGCGCCCGAATCGCCCACCACCACCACCGTCTGGCTGCCCGTGCACCAGATGCCGTGCAGCGAGATCGGCACACCGCCATCGCTCCCTAGTGTGGGCGAGATATCGTGCCAAGTCTCACCGCCGTTGGTGCTACGAAAAATCCCGGGGCCGACCGCGAACAGTTGGCTGGCGCTGGCGCCACAGAGAGCCTGGAGGGCGCCGCTGGCGACGGAAGTGGCAGGCCCCCACAGGGGCAGGCGGGCGCTATCGATCCCGCTGGCATCGGCGGGGGCCAGCGCGACACACTGGGCGGCCAGCCCCTCGCCGGCAGTGGGATCCCAGCGCAGTCCCGAAGGGGCGCAGGCAGGATCCGAAAAGCTGCAAAACTTCTGATTGGAGAGCGGTGAGCTCGCGCAGTGGCCGTGAGCGCCGCTGCGCAGGCAAAAGGTGTCGTCGCTGCAGGAGACGACCAGCGGGCCGCGGCAGCTGGTCAATAGCAGGAGTAACGGCGCGCTGCGCAGCAGAGCGCGCATCAGAATGTGACCTGTAGTCGGGCGAGAGCAGCCACCCGCGCGTCGCGCGGCTGGAGAACCCATTTCAAAATCCCCACGGCGGCCAACGCGCAGCCGGCTCCGATCAATACATATCCCACGCTGCCCTCCGATCGACTCTCGGCATAGAGCTGTTCGCGGGTGGCGAGATCGGTATGGGCGCGCGGATCCCGTGCGTCGGTGTCGAGCGAGGCCCCGTAGAGGGCAAGGCCGAGGCCGCCGGCCAGCAACACCGCACCGCTCGTCACGAGGGCGATGGCGAGGCGATCTACTCGCTTGGCTGGGGCGGGAGCGAGGGGCGGCGGGAGCTCCTGGCGCGGAGGCGCCTGCGCCTGAACGAGCCGTATTTGCGCCGCGGCCTGGTTGTCCATTTCGACGATGAGCTGCTCCACGGCGGTGCGGTTGGGGGCGACGGGGAGTGCGCGCAGGAAGGCGCGGTAGTCGCGGGCCGCATCCGCAGAGTGACCGAGCTGCCGATCGCACTGCCCGATATTGTAGAGGAAGGCGGGATCGGGATGGAGGAGATAGGCCTGCTGGAAGGCCTCCAGCGCTTCGACATATTGGCCGAGCGTGTAGTGGGCGTTGGCCAACTGAAACAGCTGACGGACCTTGGCCCGGTCGAACTCCTGGCTGCTCGCGGGAGCCATCAGCAGAAGCAGGAGTAGCGCAGGGCGGATCATGCCTCGTCCATGCTAGCACTACTGTGTCACTTTCTCCCATCTCCGTCGCTGCTGCGGGCCCCGTCCGCTTCCTCACTCCTCGGTCGGTTACCACCAGTAGCCTTCCTCGTCGCTCGTTGCGGCCGGGTCTCCTCGCGACGCGACGGCTTGGTTCGAAAGTGACGCAGTAGTACTAGGCGATCGTCCGTCGGGAGACAATTTCGTCGGGAACTCATGGACGAGCGGGGTCGGGCTTCCTATACTCCGTTAGACTACCCATGGACCTGTTTGACGGATCAGGGCAGGCCCGTATCGAATCCCATGCACCGGAGCCCTGGATGAGACGCAATCGGAAGTCGCTACTCGTGGTGGTGACGCTGGCGCTGGCGCTGCTGCTGACGGTCACGGTGCGCGATCCGCACGGCCTGCGCTTGAGCGCGGGCGAGCCGCTCGGGGCGACGCCGCCGCCCGTGGCGACGAGTGGAAAGAAATACGATCTCTCATCGCTGCATGTCTTCAACGCCACGTTGATGAGGATCAACGACTCTTATGTAGATCCGGCGCGGGTTGACCCCAAGCAGATGCTGCTCTCAGCGCTCGACCAGGTGCAGAAATCGGTTGCCGAGGTGCTGGTGGAGCCGCATCCCGAGGAGGACCGGATCGTGGTACGGGTCGATACGGTGCAGAAAGAATTTCGCATCGGCTGCCCGGCGTCCAAGCCGGTCGCGGCGAATGCACCGACGCCGCCGCCTTGCAAAGACGAGGTCGATTCGCCCTGGGCGCTCTCGCTGAAGATGCGCGAGATCTTCCGCTTCATCGGGGACAACATCCAGCCGGGTACCGATGCCAAGGAGCTCGAGTATGCCGCCACCAATGGGATGCTCTCGACGCTCGACCCCCATTCGGTGCTGCTCGAGCCCGCGGTCTACAACGAGATGCGGCTCAATACCCGCGGCAACTTCGGCGGCCTCGGAATCGTCATCGGCATCCGCAAGGGGGCCCTGACGGTGCTGAAACCGATGCCCAACACACCCGCATCGCTGGCGGGGCTCAAGGCGGGTGATAGGATCGTGCGGATCGAGAAGGAGAGCACGGTCAACATGATGCTCAACGACGCGGTCAATCGGCTGCGCGGTGAGCCCAATACCGAAGTAGAGATCTGGGTGCAACGCGGTGACGTGGCAGCCAAGCGCTATCGGCTGACGCGCGCGGTGATCCAGGTGAAGACCATCGAGGCACGGGCGCTCAAGAACAACATCGCCTATGTGAAGCTGCTTCAGTTCGCCGGAAATTCGGTGAGCGAGCTCGCGCGCTCTCTCGACGAGATGAAGTCGAAGGGCGGAGTGAAGGGAATCATTCTCGATCTGCGCGGCGATCCGGGCGGGCTGCTCGACCAGGCGATCAAAGTGGCGGACGAGTTTGTCGAGAGCGGCACGATCGTGACAACGGTCGACAATGCGCGCAAGACCCGCAAGGAGGAGCGGGCCACGCCGGGCAATCAGCCGCACGTGCCGATGGCGGTGCTGGTCGACGGCAGCTCGGCATCGGCGTCGGAAATCGTCGCAGGAGCGCTCAAGAATCTCGACCGCGCAGTGGTGATCGGCAGCCGCACTTTTGGCAAGGGATCGGTGCAGGTGCTCTATGACAACGACGATGGCAGTGCGCTCAAGCTGACGATTGCGCAGTACCTCACACCCGGAGACGTTTCGATCCAATCGGTGGGCATCATGCCCGATATCGTGATCGAGGCGGCGGCGCTCTCGAAGGAGCGGGCCTCGGTGTTTCGCCCGCGCCATGGTCTTCGCGAACAGGACCTCGACGCGCACCTCACCTCGCGCAACGCCCAGGAGGGAGACAAGCCGATCGAAACGGTGCGCTATTTGAGCGAGCAGCCGAAGAAGAGGGAACCGAGCGCGCTCTTGCGAGACGATTCGAAGTCGGATCCAGATGATCCCGAGGCGGAGCCGGAGGAGGATTTGGCGGCGCTCGACAACGAGGAGTTCAAGGAGGACTACGAGATCGTGTTTGCCCGCGACCTGTTGGTGCAGGCCAAGGGGTGGCGTCGGCGGGAGCTGCTCGCCTCGTCGCGGGGCTACTTCGACCATAAGTTGGCCGAGGAGCAGACCAAGATCGCGGAGGGGCTGAAGAAGCTCGGCGTCGAGTGGGCCCAGACGGGATCGAGTGGCGGAGCGGATCTCCTGGCAGAGCTTTCGACGGACAAGCCGAACCACCAGGTGGCTGCCGGCGATAGCATCACTTTGAAGGCGACCGTACAGAACCGCGGGGCGGTGGCCGCATCCCAGGTGCGGGCGATCACCAAGAGCGACGATCCTTTGATGGAGGATCGCGAGTTTTTCTTCGGACAGATCGGGCCCGGTGAATCGCGCACGTGGACCGTGCCGGTCAAGATCGATCGCGCGGCGCTCTCGCGGCTCGATCTGGTAAAGCTCGACTTGGCCGATGCGCGGGGGACACGTGTGAATGTCAGCCGCATCGAGTTGCGCGTCGATGGGCTGCCGCGGCCGCGTTTTGCCTATGGCTACCAGCTCATCGATGATGTGAAGGGCAATGGCGACGGACAGGCTCAGCGCGTCGAGGAGGTCCGGCTTCATGTGACGGTGAACAACATCGGCGAGGGCAAAGTGTTCCAGACGCTGGCGACGTTGGCCAACAAGTCGGGGGAGGGAGTGGATGTGGGCAAGGGGCGCTTCCAGCTGGGTAGCCTTGCGCCCGGGGAATCCAAGGCAGTCGATTTCACCTTCACTGTGGGGGAGTACAAGGAGGATAAGTTCGCGCTCGAAATGGACGTCTACGATGAGACGCTGCACGAGCTCGTGACCGATAAGCTCAACTTTCCGGTGGCGCCGGGAACCGTAGCGGTGGAGGCGGCTTCGGGCGGGGCGGGGGTGTTGGCAGAGCAGGCGGAGGTGCGTACGTCGGTGGCGGGCGATGCGCAGGTGGTGGGCTACGCACCGAAGGGGAGCGTATTCAGAGTGACAGGGCGGACGGCGGATGCGCTGCGCGTCGAGATTGAGCCCGGGCGGTCCGCGTTCGTGGCGGCCAAAGCAGCCAGTTTGGGCAAGAGCCCGGCGAAGGGAGCAATGGGTAAATTTTCGCCGCTCTTGCAGGTCGCGCCGCCGCATCTCGAGATCGTGGGGGCGCCGTTGGCGGTCGATGCACCGGCGTTTCATTTGAATGCGGGGGCGACCGACGAGCATCAGGTGGCGGATGGCTATGTGTTTGTATCGAACCGCGGCGCCAAGATCGATCGGCGCAAGGTGTTCTATCGGTCGAATCGCAATGGCGCAGCACCCAAGCAGATGAAGTTCGACGCTGATATCCCACTCTGGCCGGGAGCCAATACGGTGACGGTGGTAGTGCGTCAGTCGAATCAGGTACTGTCGCAGCAGACGTTGATCGTGCACCGGCGGCCGGTGCTCGCGCCGGTGTCAGTGGCCAAGTAGTCGGAGACGAGACGCCCACCTACGCATGCGCCGAAACCGAGCACTCTATACAAAAGACCAGGAGCATTCCTCGCATCCCCGCCATCCTACCAATTTGAAAACTTTCCTACTCGGAAAGCCACGATAAGCTAGCCTCGTGTTCCGAACTCTCCTCTTCGTACTCCTGTTCACACTTCGGCCGAGCCATGCCCAGGAGCGTGTGCTGGTGATCAAGGACGGCCAAGAGCAGCGACTCGAAGAGCCGGCGGCGCGCGCCGCGGGGCTGACGCTGGTCGATCTCAGCGACCGCTTTTCGCCCTACATTTTTTCCGAAGGCCAAGCCGAGAATGGCACTCTGCTCGGCAACCGCTATCGCGCGATCTTTCTCGGCCTGGCCGGCGACCTCACCGATGCCGATGGGCAGCCCCTGGTATCGGAAAAGCAGCGCGCGAAAGATCCGTCGAGTCAGCCACACAATTATCTCGAGCTCTATGGCATCCCGCCGACGCTATCGGTGCTGCGCGCCCGTTTTCTCGAGGATGAATCGCGTTGCAGCGACGTGGATTTCTCCAAGATCCGTGCCGTCACGATCATTCCCAGCAAATTTCCGCTCAAGGATCCGGTGGCGCTGGCGGCCTTCGAGGAGATCGAAAAGCGGCTGCGCTGTGAAGGGCTGCTAGCGCCGCGTGCGCGCCATCTGCCCGGCCGTTTTGACGATGCTCTACGCGAGGCGCTTGTGCGTTTCCAACACAAGAACAAGATCTATGACGGTGCGGCCTTTCGGAAGGAGACCGTGGCTGCGCTCGGCCGTACGCTGCTCGAAAACGACCACCAGGCGCTGGTGCGCGTGGTGACCGAGCGCGCGGTGGCGGCGGCGGATGTACTGGAGGATGGCACGACGGAAGCGACCTACCTCGATGCCCACGGGCAAAAGCAGTCGCTGCGCAATTTGGCCGCCGAAGCGAGTCAAGCGGCACTGCAGCAGCTCGGGCTCGATTCGCCCGCTTTGGCGCTGACCTTTTTTAAACGCCACCCGGCCGCCGATTTCGCCACCCTGCGCGCAGGGGTCCGCTTCGCACCGCCCCCGGAATACTACGCGCCCCACATGGATCTTTCGGTCGAAATCGACCGTGGCGACGTCATCTACGACCCGCTGTTCGACGAGCACGGCAAGCCCAACAATCAGACGCGCCACCATTTTCCATCACTGACGGTGCGCGTACGCTACCACGACCAGCAGATCCCGCTGGTGCGCTGGCGCACCACGATCGGCGGCTGGCGTTCCGATTTGGCGAGCAACGGGTATGAGTACTTTCGTTACAAAGGGTCCGACGTGGGACCGCGCGTCTGGCGAAATATCGTCGCGGGCCCGGTCTGGATTGCCCCCAACTCGACCCCCGTGCGCACCTTGGTCAAGGTGAAAAACGTCCGGGGCATGAACCAGTTGGTGGTCAACTACGATGAGGTGGGACCGGGCTATCTCTCGGCCTATGGTCTCGTCGCAGCCTACAACGTGGTTCCCGGCAAAGAGGGCAAGCCCGACTGGGACAACGGTGTGCGGGTCCACGGCTCATCGGAATATCGCTCGATGTTCAACCCCGACGGCTACTCGCACGGATGCCACCGTCTGGTCAACCATCTCGCCGAGCGCCTGTTTTCGTTCATCCTGCGCCACCGCACCATGCGCGTCGAAGGGGACCAGCCGCTCGGCTTCAGCCGCCAATTTCTCTGGAAGGACGATGTCTACGAGATGCGGCTGCCGACGCGCGGTTACCGCTACCTGCTCGATCCACCACTGCCGGTGACGGTCCTCGAAGGCAATATTCTCGGCAAGCTGAAGAAGCCGATGGCAGGCTATGCGCCCAAGCCGGGAGTGGACTATCCGCCCGGGCCCATGCCGGTGCCCCCCGACAGCCCCGAAGCGCGCGCAGCGGGTACGGCCCGAGAGGAAGAGGAAGAATGATCCGCCCAGCGACGGTCGCGCTCCTCCTCGCTGCGGCTGGCTGCCACCGTAGCACCGACGCAGCGTCCGCCCCCCCGACCCCACGCACCGACGCCGCGATCGCGCCCGCCTCCGCCGCGCTCCCGCCTGCACCAGCCCCAGTCGTCGTCGTGACGAAAGCGCCCCTCCCACCGGTACACCTTGGCGTGCGTGCGACCGCCCGCAGAGTGAAAATCTTTTGGGGGAAGAAGTTGCTCGGCGCTACGCCCTTTGCCCTCGAACGCCCGCGCGATAGCGGCCCGATCGACTTACTGCTACGCGCTGAGGGATACTTTCCCGTCCACACGCGTCTCTACACCCACAAGAACGACGCCATCACCGTGAGCATGACCAAGCTCGCCGACCGCATGACGCTATTTGGTGCCAAGAAAGAGCCCGCCCCCCCAGCCACCGCTACGCCCCCTCCCGCGATCGAGACGCAACCGGTCAGCGCGCCGAAGCCCTAACGCCCTTCGGCCGCTTCCTTTTGATACATCAGTAGCGGCTGCTGCTGCGCGTCGATGACCTCCTCGTTGATCATCACTTCCTTCACATTTCCCGAGGAGGGCAGCTCGTACATGATATCGAGCATGGCATTTTCCAGAATCGCTCGCAGACCGCGCGCGCCCGACTTGTGCTTTTGCGCCGCCTTGGCAACGGCGTTGAGCGCACCCTTGGTGAACTTCAGTTTGGCGCCATCCATCTCGAACAGCTTCTGATACTGTTTCACGAGCGCATTCTTCGGTTTGGTCAAAATATCTACCAGCGCCTCTTCGGATAACTCGTGCAGTGGCGCAATCACCGGCAAGCGCCCAACGAACTCCGGGATCATACCGTACTTCAGAAGATCCTCGGGCTGCACCTCTTTGAGGTACTCCCAAATCTTCTTCTCCTCTTTGGACTGGATCTTCGCACCGAAGCCCATCTGCTTCTGCCCGATCCGGTTCTCGATGATGTCCTCGAGCCCCGTGAAGGCGCCGCCGCAGATAAATAAAATATTGGTGGTATCGATCTGCAAAAATTCCTGTTGTGGATGTTTGCGCCCCCCCTTGGGCGGCACGCTCGCCACCGTCCCCTCGATGATCTTCAAGAGCGCCTGCTGCACCCCCTCACCCGACACGTCGCGCGTGATCGACGGGTTGTCACTCTTGCGCGCGATCTTGTCGATCTCATCGATGTAGACGATGCCGCGCTGCGCCTTATCGATATCGTGGTCGGCGTTCTGCAAGAGACTCACGATGATGTTTTCGACATCCTCACCGACGTAGCCCGCTTCGGTCAGGTTGGTGGCATCCGCGATCGCAAACGGTACATTGAGCATTCGCGCCAACGTTTGTGCGAGCAGCGTCTTGCCGCAGCCCGTCGGTCCGAGCAGGAGGATGTTCGACTTCTGTAGCTCGACATCGTCAACGCCCACCTTGGCATCGATGCGTTTGTAGTGGTTGTGGACCGCCACCGCCAAAATCTTCTTGGCCCGCTCCTGGCCGATCACATACTCGTCGAGGATGGCTTTGATCTCGGCCGGCTTCGGCACGCTCGTGAAACCCGAGACCTGCTCCTCCTTCTCGATCTCTTCGGCGATGATATCGTTGCAGAGTCCGATGCACTCGTCGCAGATGTAGACCGTCGGCCCGGCGATGAGCTTCTTCACCTCCTTCTGATTCTTGCCGCAGAATGAGCAGGAGAGGTTGTTGCTGCCGGCTTCGTCCTTGCGTTTCTCCATTACG
>JAHFDT010000134.1:0-3065 GCA_023248875.1 Myxococcales bacterium
GGAGCCTCGACGAGCTTTGCTCGTCGAGGGAGGCGGCACGCCTCCCCTCAATGGCTAGTGCCCTGAACTGCGAACCTTGGACTTGGAGATATGTCATAAATCTCGGTTCCAGGGTACTAGTCGCGTTCCTGCACCGGCTCGGGCACGCGCGGGTTCGGCTGGGCCAGTGTGTTCGGCATCGTGCGCACCAATACTTCGGCAATGTCGAGCACCTGCACTCGCTCTTCGGCGCCCGCATCCTTGACACCATCACTGATCATGATGGTGCAGTAGGGGCACGCGACCGCGGCAATCTTCGCCCCCGTGGCCAGGATTTCGTCGGTGCGGTTGCGGTTGACGCGCGTGCCGATCTTCTCCTCCATCCACATCCGTCCGCCGCCGCCGCCGCAGCAGAAGCCATGCTGCTTCTTGCGGCCGAGCTCGATGAGGCCACCGGAAGACATCGAAGAGCCGCCCGCCGCAGCCTCGAGCACCTGGCGCGGCGCATCGTACTCGCCATTCCAGCGGCCGAGGTAGCAGGAGTCGTGGTAGGTGAAATTCTCTGTTACGGGATGGAGCGGAGTGAGCCGCTTGGTTTCGAGGAGATGGGCCAAAAGCTGCGAGTGGTGGACCACTTCATACTTGCCGCCGAAGGCCGGGTACTCGTTGCGGATGGTGTGGAAACAGTGCGGGCAGGAGGCGACCACTTTGGTGACGCGGGCCGCGTTCATGGCTTCAATATTGGCCTGCGCCTGGACCTGGAACAGGTACTCGTTGCCCGCGCGCCGGGCCGGATCGCCGGTGCACTGCTCCTCGGGGCCGAGCACCGCGAACGACACTTTTGCTGCGTGCAGAAGTTGTACGAGCGCGCGCATCGATTTCTTGATGCGGTCGTCGAAGGCGCCCGCGCAGCCGACGAAGAGTAGATATTCGGCGTCGGGCCGATCGGCGATGGTCGGCACCTCCAGCCCCTCGGCCCAACCCATTCGCTGATCGGCGCCGATGCCCCACGGATTGGAGTTGCGCTCGAGGTTGGTGAAGGCGCGCGAAAGCTCGGCCGGCATGCGGCTTTCGGAGAGCACGAGATGCGTGCGCATGTCGACGATGGCGCGCGGATGCTCGATGAACACCGGGCACACCTCTTGGCAGGCGCCGCAGGTGGTGCAGGCCCACAGCGTCTCGTCTTTGATGCGCCCACCGACGAGGGGTTCGCTGCCGCCATACTGCATCTCATGCTTCATGTCGTGGATGAGCTGCATCGGTGAGAGCGGCTTGTCGGTGTTGAAGGCAGGGCAGAAGTTGGAGCAGCGCGCGCACTCGGTGCAGGCGTAGGTGTCGAGCAGCTGCTTCCAGGTGAACTGCTCGATCTTGCCGACGCCGTAGTCGTTCTCGTCCTCGAGGTTGCGCTTCGTTCCCACGACGCGCGCGTCCAGGTTGCGGAACAGGATGTTGGGCAGCGCGCCGAGCAGATGGATGTGTTTCGAGTGCGGGATGTAGTTGAGGAAAAAGAAGATGATGCCGATGTGCGCCCACCACATTGCCTCCGCGAGCGCTGGGGCCCAGGCGGCCCGCTCCGGCCACAGATGGGAGAGCGCGGCCGAGACCGTGCCTTCGCCCCAGTAGGGCACGTCGCCCTCGTGGGCGAAATGGAACGAATGGTGGAGAAAATGGGTCACCATCAGCGCGCCGATGAGACCGAGCACGATTCCGGCGTCCCAGTTCATCGGGATGAGGCGCGGCTTGAGGAGGATGCGGCGCACCAAGCCGTAGACCACCATGACCAGGACCAGCAGATTGAACCAGTCGACGGAGAATTTGATCGTGCGGTAGAGCGTGGGCCCGACAAACTCCAGGCTCCACGAGGGGGAGAAGCCCTGCGCGAGCATTTCGACCGCGGCGATCTGGATCAGCAGGAAGCCCCAAAAAATCCAGAGGTGGTGCTTGGAGGTGATGCCGCGCCGGGCCGCCTCGTAGCTCGGTGGCTCGCCCACTTTCGCCTGGGCGAAGAAGTAGATGAGGACGCTCCAGAGGCGCTCCGGCCAGCGGTCGAAACGAGCGTCGGGGCGGGCTTTCGTGAGCGGCCGCCAGAGCTGCACCACGGAGCGGCCGAATAGCACGAGGGAGGTGACTAACAGGGCGGTGAAGACGAACAGCTTCATCTCGACGAACTCCTCGGAATGCGGTGCGTCATTTGAACGCTCGGACGATAGCATGGCCACCTACGGCGTGACCAGGAGACTGCCAATTGTCGAGCAGCGAGCGGCTTGCGGCTTGCATAACAGTAGCGATGGGAAGTGATCTTGGCGGGTTGCCGGATCTAGATCCCGGGCCAGAGAGACCCAGGAAGGCAGTGTTTTCGCGATGAAAGCTCGACTGGAAAAAAATATCCTAGTGATATCGGACCTCCATCTCGGCGAAGGGATCCGTCAAAATACGTCAAGTGTGTCATATCTTAGACGCTTGTTGACGCTCGAGAAGGAGCTGTGCGCCTTTCTCCGGCACTACACGACGCGTCGCGTTGGTGACCGCCCGTGGCGTCTGGTGGTCAACGGCGACATGGTCGATTTCATGTCGATCCAGATCATGCCGAGTGCCCGTGAGGCCTCGAGCGCGGAGGAGCGCCAGTATGGCCTCGGCTATGGCGAAGAGCAGTCGGTGGCCAAGCTCGGCTGCGTCATCGAGCGCCACCGGACGGTGTTCCAGGCGCTCGGCGAATTCGTGGGAGCGGGCAACGAGCTGGTGGTGGTGGTCGGTAACCACGATGTGGAATTTCACTACCCCGGCGTGCAGGCGCGGCTGGTGGAAGCGCTGGTGGAGCTCGGCGCAGCGGCCGGGCGTATCCGCTTTTGCCCCTGGTTCTATTACGAGGAAGAGGTGGTCTACGTCGAGCATGGCCACCAGTACGACGAGTACTGCTCGTTCGACTACCAGCTACATCCCGTCGCCGGCGCCCCAGGTGGCATGGCGCTTTCGCTGGCGCACGCCGGGATGCGCTATTTCACCAATCTCGTGCCGGAGCTCGACCACCATCGCGTCGAAGAGTTCGGCTTCGTCGACTACATCAAATGGGGCTGGGCGCAGGGGGC
>JAHFDT010000134.1:3075-10639 GCA_023248875.1 Myxococcales bacterium
ATGCGACGCTGGTGCGCAAGCTGATCGAGCTGTCGGCGCTCCTGACCGACCGGACTTCGGCAGCGGTGCGGGCCGATTTGCATCGGCGGCGTCTGCGGGAGCTGGCGGAATCGTACCGACTGGCGGTGGAGAAGTTGGAGGCGCTCGACGGGCTGCGGCCGTTGCCCGCGCTGCGCAGTCTGTTCCGCGTCTTTGTGACGCTCTTTATCGATCGCATGCTACTCGGTGTGGTCGCACTGTTGGCACTGGTTCTGGTGCTGGCGCTGGCGCCCGGGTGGTGGAAACTATCGGGGAGCGCCCTCCTGCTGGGCGCGTCGCTGGTCACCAATGCCCTGCTGGCGCGGACGCGGATCCTCGATTCGGCACAGCTCCTGCGTCGCGCGCCCGAGGCCATCTGGCGAATTGTGCGGGCGCCCTTCATCGTGTTCGGCCATTCGCACTTCGCCGAGACTGTGCCGCTGTCGAGCGGAGCCACCTACATCAACACGGGCAGCTGGGCGGAGACCGGCCCCGAGCGGCGCGCCTTTACTCACCTCATCATTTCGGGCGCGGGCCCCGACGGCGAGCCGCGGGCACAGCTATACCAGTGGCGCGACGGGGATAGCTCTCCATTATGATATAACCCGCCCATGGCGATTCATCCCGATCTGCTGGAGCTGGTGCGCTGCCCGAAGTGTCGCGGCAAGCTGGAGGTGACAGCGGCGGGCGATGGGCTCGATTGTCACGCTTGCCGACTGCGCTATGCCATCCTCGATGAGATTCCGCAGCTGCTCATCGAAGAGGCCAAGCCGCTGACCGCTCCGTGACTATCCCGCTGCCGTCAGGAGCGAACCCTTGTCGATCTCGCGGCGCTTCGAACGCAAAGTGATGAGCCGCGCGACGCCCCATCCGGCGGCGAATTCCCCATCGAGGCCAAGGCCCGGCAGATTCTGCCGCGATGCGAAATAGAGCTCTTTGATCCCGCTGGCATAGGCAAGCCCGCACAGCCCGAGTGATCGCGGCGCCGGGAAATCCCACACCGGCTCCATCGGCCGTGGATCGCGGGCGATCGCCGTGCCTTCGGGCCCGAGCTCGTCGGAGAGCCCATCATGCGGCGACCCGAGGGCTACCCGCCAGTCGGACACGAAGGGGAAGAGCTCATCGACGTGGGCGAGTACGTTGTTTCGCAGCTCGGCCAGGGCATCCGGAGAGGGATCGGTGGCCAGCGCCTGGGCGGTCAGAATGGCGTGACCTCCGGGCGCAGGGGTACGAAACAGTGCCAGCGCGTTGCCATCGACAAGCGGCGCTTCCGGGAGGCGGACCGCGAGCGCCAAGGGTCCCAACGCATCGGGCAAGATGGCCGATGGAACCACCATATGGAGATGGTAGCGATGGAGCGGCGTCCGCAGCGCTGCCGCTTGCACCAGCCGTCGCGGTGGCCGATCCGCCAGTAGCCCCGTCAGCTCTGCCGCCGACATCGCCGCGATCACCTGACCACAGCCGAGGATCTCATCGCGCGCTCCTACGTTTACGCCGACGACTCGTCCGCGTTTTACCACCAGGCCGCGCACTAGCGCGTCATAGCGAATCTCCGCCGAGTAGGTGCGCGCTCGCTCGTGGAGCAGGGCGCGCAGCGCCTCGCGCCCCCCCTCGAAGTGGCAGGTGCCGCGCAAGAGCAGGTCAAAGGCGCGGGCCTGCGCGATCAGGCCGGGCTGGTACAGGTCGGTAAAGAGGTACGCTGCCAAGCCGCCGAGCAGGCCCGAACGACGAAGCAGCTCATCGAGCGTAGCATCTTGGTCGCTGGGCAGCTGCGTGGCGATGCGTTTGAGGTCGCGCCGATCCCAAAAACCATCCGGTGGGATCGTCACCTCCTGCGAGAGCAGCTTTTCGAGCGTGGCGGACAATTCGTGAGCGCGCGCGGTGAAGGCCGCGCTCGCTACTGCCTGCTCGGGGAGTTCGCGCTCCAGCTCGCGCGACCAACCCTCTCCACCATCGAGCCGATGGTCGGGAAGAAGCAGCTGAAAGGGCGGCTGATGGGGGACCATTCGGCGCCGCACCTGCGGGACCAGGTTGAGTTCCCCGAGCACGCGCCGGAGGCCTGGCGTGTCGATCGTGCTGAGTGGCAATAACATCCGCGGTACGGCAAACAGCCCGACCGATTCCGTCTCGGCGGGCGCAGTCGAGAGCAGGAGGACGCGAAAGCCCCGTCGCGCGAGGAGGGCCGCGGCCGCGGCTCCTGCCACTTCATCCCCGAGGACGATGACGTCGTAATAGTTGGTTGCCCGGTTCATGGACGAATCCAGGCGCGTCGGCCGTCGCGGTGAACGCGCCCCTCCGCAAGGGCGCGGAGCACGCGCGGGTAGAGGAGATGCTCCTGTGCGAGGATCCGGGCGCTGAGAGCCGCTTCGTCATCGTGGGGCTGCACCTCCACCGCCGCCTGGGCGATGATCGGCCCGCTATCGATGCCATCGTCGACAAAATGGACGGTGCAGCCGCTGATCTTGGCGCCGTAGAGAAGGGCCTGGCGCTGGGCATGGAGGCCGGGGAAGGAGGGCAAGAGCGACGGGTGGATGTTGACCACGCGATCGGGGAACGCACTCAGGAGCTCGGGCCCGACGATCCGCATGAAGCCGGCGAGCGCGACCAGGTCGATTTGGTGCTGGCGCAGCGCACGGGTGAGCGCGCGATCGAAATCGGCGCGGCGGAGGAAGGGGCGATGGTCGACGACCAGTGTCTCGATGCCGGCGCGGCGAGCGCGTTCCAGCGCGGGCGCATCGGGACGGTTGGAGATCACCAGCGCGGGGAGGGCGGGGTTCAGATCGCCCTGGGCTGCTGCCTCCAGGATGGCCTGCAGATTGGTGCCCGAGCCGGAGACGAGCAGGCCGACGCGCATCATACGAATTGCACGTGGGGCTCTCCCGCGGCTGCGACGACCTCGCCGATCGGGTAGGCCGTCTCACCCGCGCTCTCGCAGGCGGCCAGGCAGGCTTGGGTCTCGGGGGGGGGTACCACCAGGACCAGGCCGATCCCCATATTGAAGGTCCGACGCATCTCCGGCGGTGCGACAGGGCCACCGGCGCGGATGCGAGCGAACAGGGCGGGCAAGGGCCAGCTGCGCTCGTCGAGGCGCAGCGCCAGGCCATCGCGCAGAATCCGTGGCGGATTCTCGACGAGACCGCCACCGGTGATGTGGGCCGCGCCGCGGAGATCGCAGCTTTTGAGCACTGCCCGGAGAGCGCGCACGTAGATGCGCGTGGGGCGCAGGAGATCTTCGGCGACTTCGGCGAGCGGCAGGCCGAGCTGTTCCAGTAGCACTTTACGCGCCAGCGAGTAGCCGTTGGAGTGGAGCCCGCTCGAAGCCACACCAATGACCGCGTCGCCGACCGTGATTCGAGCACCGTCGAGAATTAAGCTGCGTTCGACCACTCCCACCGCAAAGCCGGCGAGATCGTATTCGCCCGGTGGGTACATTCCTGGAAGCTCGGCGGTCTCACCACCGATGAGTGCGCAGCCCGCCTGGTGGCACCCTTCGGCGATCCCGGCGACGATCGCCTCCCCGGTCGCAACCTCCAGCTTACCGGAGGCGAAATAGTCCAGAAAAAACAGCGGCTCCGCTCCCATCACCGCGATGTCGTTGACGCACATCGCCACCAAGTCGATGCCGATGGTGTCATGGCGCCCGGTGGCGAAGGCAACCTTGAGTTTGGTACCCACTCCGTCGGTGCCGGAGACCAGCACCGGCTCGCGGTAGCCGGGCGGCACCGCAAACAGTCCGCCGAAGCCGCCCAGACCTCCGATCACTTCCCGTCGCAGCGTGCGGGCGACATGCGGTTTGATGCGTTCGACCAGCTCGTCACCGGCATCGATGTCGACGCCGGCGTCGCGGTAGGTAAGCCCGCCCTTCTCGTTGTTCACGGAGGAGGCACGGTAGCGTGGTGAGGAGGGCGAGTCAAACGCTCGCCGGAGCGCCCACTGCTGCTCCCGATCGAAGAGCGGGTCAACGGGGCGAGCGGAGAGTGGTCTGTCTTTCTGCTGACATTTATCATTGACAATAGTCAGTTTATGGTTATAACTCGGTCCTGATGAAACCCGCCAGCCGCATTGCCCGGCGACACGCCCCCTCCGGCCGGGACCTTCAGCGCGCCGAAACCCGTCAGAGGATCTACGCCGCCGCGTTGACCATCTTTCGCCGCGATGGTGTGGCGGGCGCACGGATCGAAGACATCGTCCGCGCCGCCGAGGTCAGCCACGGCACCTTCTATTTTCATTTCGCCACCAAGGACGATGTTTTAGCCCAGCTGCTCGCCGAATCGAGCGAGCGCGTAGCGCAGGCGGTGCGCCGTCTTTCCCCACGCGCTTCACTCGAAGCGCACCTGCGCTCGGTGTGTGGTGCCATGGCCAAAGAGTGGCAGAACGATCCGGCCCTGCTGCCCGCGGTGGGCACGGTGGCTCTGCGGCAAAGTGCCGAGCAGCGCGCCGGAACGGGCGCCGATTCAGTGCGTCAAGCGGTGGGGCAGCGGTTCGTTGCCGCGGCCCGACATGGGGAGTTGAGTGAGCTGGTGGCACCCGAGCTACTGGCCGAGTTCTTTCTCATGACGATGTTCTCGGCTGCCCTGGCCTGGTGTGCCCATCCGATGATGCCGCTCGATCAGGTGCTGCAGGGAGTCGCTACCCTGTTTCTCAACGGTGCTCGGCCCCAAGCGAAGAAGAGGTGAACATGAGGTATCTGTGGCTACTGCTGATCGCTGGTTGTGGTGGTGAGAACGGTGTGCTGCCGCCCCCAGTCGCGGTCGATCCGGGAGCTCCACCCACCAACGGATTGCAGGTCGTGCTTCCGATGCAGCGCGGATTTGCACCGGGATCGAGCAACGAGATCTGTACCTGGACCGACCAGGTGATCAACCACGATGTGGCAGTTCGTTCGATCGAGGGCTTCCAATCCGCGGGGGGCCATCATCTGATTCTATTCGCGACTCAAAAGCACCAACCCGCTGGCACCACGCGCGAGTGCATCGATCAGGACATGGCCACCTTTCAGCTGATCGCCGCGACCGCCGGCGGTGAGGGGGCCTCGCACCAGGTTGCGGCCGCACCGGGCAACCTGGCCTTCCGTATTGCCGCCGGCTCCCAGCTGGTCATCAACCACCACTACCTCAACGCTAGCCCGAAACCGATGGATGGCGCATCCGCCATGAACGTTTTTTTCGGCGATCCCAAAGCCGAGTACACGCAAAGCAGTTGGCTCGTTCTCTTGGATACCAGTCTGAGCCTCAAGCCTGGCACGCCTTCCATCGATATCCACTGTACGCTGCCGAGGGATGTGCGGGCTTGGTGGATCGCCCCCCACATGCACCGCTGGGGTACCCGGATCACCATCGACCGAAAGAGCGGCGGCAATACGGATCGCCTGTTTGATGTCTCTCCGTGGGGCGCGGACGATGCATTCCATCCGCCCAATATGAAGCGCGATCCGGCGAACGCCATCCTCTTCCAAGCCGGCGACGAGTTCAGCATCCACTGTGATTGGAAGATCCCCAACGATGGCACGCCCTACACGTTTGGTAAGGAGATGTGCCTGATGTTCGCGCAGACCGTCGACGAAACCAAGGAGGGCGGTCTGACCTGCGATCAGGGCAAGTGGACGATGAACTGATCTTTTTACAACACCGCAGTGCGCGGTAGGACCTATCGAAGTTGCTTCTCCTCCGTCCATTCGGTAGGCTGGCTCCGTCGGAAATGCGCTTCGCCTCACCTCTTCTGCTGTTCCTGAGTGCCTGTTCGTCGGCGCCGATCGGACCGGATCTCCGCCTGGTGGTCGTCAACACGGTGGATGCGGCCAAGACCTGCTCGGGCACCGATCTGGCGCTATCGACGCTCGGAGACAAGACGAATATTCGCGTGACGGTGCGGGTGCGCAAAGCCGATGGCAGCACCGCGCTCTGTGACGCGACCTTTGGCGGTAGTGAACGGGTAGCACTGGCCTATCCGCAGAGCAGCGGCGCCCTCATCGATCTTTTCGCCGAAGCCTTCGATGTGACTGCACACCGACTGGCGAGTGGCGCGCTCTTGGCCGTCGACTTTTCGAAGTCCCTTCCTGATCTGCGGCTGTTTCCGAGCGAAAATTTCCGCTGCAACGCGAATGGATCGGCAGCTCGTTTTCGTCTGACTCAACCCCGTGCTTTTCACACCGCCACGGCACTTCCGAGCGGTGAGGTTCTGATCCTGGGTGGTTTGATCCCCTCCTTGGAAGGGGGGGAAGGGCCGACGAAGAGCGGCGATTCCCTCTACGTCACGGACATCGCGGAGCTCTACGATCCGGGGACGGGCACCTTTACCGTACTCTCGGGAGCCAAGCCGCTCCCTCGGGCCTTCCACCAGGCGGCCCTGTTGCCGGAGGACGGCAGCCACAAAGTGCGTGTTCTTTTGGTCGGCGGTCTTTCGACTAGCTCGCGCACCGAAGCGCTGGTGCGCGACTACATGGGGCAGCCGATTGGTTTTCGCTGGGCACCGGCGGGGACGAACCTGGCCAACGCAGCGGCCGAGATCTTGACCTACGATCCCGTGGCGCGGTCGATCAGTCGCTCGAACGGGCCGGCCGGAATGCACTCGCTGGCGCTGCAGGCAGGCGCACCCCTCCCAGGCGGTGGAATGGTGGTGGCGGGAGGCGGGACACCGTCGAGTGGATCGATCGGGCCCGAGGACCATTGCGACGTCACCGACGGCACGAAGCTGCAACAGGGAAAGCTCGCCGATACGCGCTTGGCGGCGGCGCTGGTAGCGCTCGATGGCATGCGTGCGCTCTTGATCGGCGGGATGCTGTCGTCGAGCGGTGGCGCTCCCTTTCAGCAGCTGGACCTCCAGACGGCGAAAGGCTCGCCCGTCGAGGCCAAGGGGCTGTCGCTGCCGCCACTCCAGTTCGCGAGGCTGGTGGCGCTCGATCCGCCCGGTACCACGAAGGCCAAACTGCTGGTCGCAGGAGGCCTCGAGGTGGTGGGCCAGTCGGCGACCCAGCCCCCCTCGGGGAGTGGCGGCCTGTATCAGATCTCGAGCGAATCGGTGATGCAGCCCTGTGTCGACAACCCGAACCAGATGTGTCCCGCGCTGCCCATCTTGGCGACCCAACCGACCGGGACCCTCCTGTTCGATGAGGCTTGCAAAAACCCGAGTCGCTACCGACCGGCGGCGTGGAACGCGGCCACTCGACTCGCCACCGGCGATCGCGTGCTCATCACGGGCGGTACGGCGCGCAACGTCTATACTCAGCCGACCTGCCACGATTGCAGCGCTGGCGACGACGTGCTCTCCTGTGCGCTCGACCAGGCCGCGGTCTACCGGATTGCCACCAACGAACTGGCGCAGATCGCTCCCGAGGGTGCAGCGCAGGGTCTACTCATCCCGCGCTTTGGCCATACCCAGACCCTCTTGCCGAGTGGCAACGTGCTCATTGTCGGTGGGCTGACGCGGCGAGGCACTCCCAAAGGAACCTATGCGGTGGCCGAAGCGGAGGTGTGGAATCCAGCGCGCCGCCAGCCGGTGATCGACTCGGCCACCATGACCGATCTAGACGATCCCGTTCGGGCCGATC
>JAHFDT010000135.1 GCA_023248875.1 Myxococcales bacterium
CCTCGGTCACGTACCAACCGCGTACGCTCCCTCGGGTCGCTCCGCGGGGCCCCCGGTCCGAGGGCGTCTGCGGCCGAGGCCGAGGGGAGGCGCTCGCGCTGAACGCGCCTGAGCAGCGCTTTGTTTCAACGCGAGTGAGCACCGCCATAGAGGTTCAGCCCAGGTTCCGCAACGTCATGAGAAACGCCCGGAGGTCGGCCGGGCCCTGCTTTGCGACGTCATGGACCCGCGCCATGTCTAACCCTTCGTAGGCGTGGGCGAGGAAGTTGCGAAAGCCGGCCGCCTTGACGAGGCGATCGGCCAGTACCGGGTCCAGATGACCCTGTGCGGCCAGGGCTCGAAAGGCATCCGCATAGGTCGCCGGGGCACCGAGCCGGAGGTGTACGCACGTCGAGAGTGCGAGGTCGATCACGATCTGGATCGCCTGCCAGAGGTGGAGGATGACCGCATCGGAAGCATCCGATGAGGGACGCAGATCTTCGGGGTTTTCAGGCAGCTTCTCAGCAACGCGAATGAGGTGCCGCTCGACGGCGGCGACCTTTTCGGCGAGCAGCGCCAGATCCAGTGTCATCGCGAAAACTCATCGAGGAGCGCATCGTAAGCGGGCCGGAGTACCGGCTCCACGTCGCACCAGAACGAGACGGCCTCGAGCCAGAAGCGATCGAAGTTTCCCGGCTCTGCCTGGTGGAGTGGAATCCCATCGCGCGCGGCGCGGAAACGGAACAGAGCCCCGGCGCGGCGTAGGTCGACGAGGTCGATCCGCTCGTTTCCAAGCAGCGATACCAGCTCGCCGAGGAAAGCCTCGACGTCGAAGCCCGAGTCAGAGAGGAGGCCGAAGTCCCAGTCGGATCCGGCCCGTGCATCTCCGCGCGCGCGCGATCCGACCAGCACCAGCAGCGAGAGCCCGTTTGCTCGCATCGCCGCCGCAGAAATGCGCTGCCGTACGGCTTCGTCGAGGTCCACAAGAGGATCATAGCGGTTCGCCCCGCCGCGGCCAACTTTGCCGAAGCGTTAGCCTGCTCTCCAAGAAGCGGTCGTCGGGCAAAGGGCGGTCGGTCCGTCTCATTGGAGCCGAGTCAACCGGGCCGGCAGCTCTTCTGCGCCGATGACCTCCACGTTCTCGTCAATAGAGAACGAAGTCGCTCCCGGATAGACGACGAACAGGCGGTCGAGCGAAAGATCCGCGATCGCGATGCGCATCGACGTTGAAGCTGACGAACGGCCCAGGCTCCCGAGAGAAGGTCGAGGTAGTGACGAGCAGTATTTTCCGAGGCGCCGAGCGAACGTGCGAACTCTGCAGCGTTCCAGATCTCGCCGTGGTAATGGGCAACCATGCTCCAGAACCGCCCGATGGTGCTCGCTGGGATCGTCACGCCGAGCTCGGTCAGATCGCGCTGGAGAAAATCGCGAACGTAGTCTTTGCGCTATGCCAGGCTCGTGGCGTTCGAACGTGCGAGGTATGAACGGGGGAGGCCGCCCCTCAACCACAGCTTGGCGAAGCTCTCGGGCCCGACCTCGGACAGGTCGAAGCCCCCGATGTCGATGTGGCTCACGCGGCCGGCGAGACTCTCGGATACGCCACGAATCAGATGAGGGTCGGCGCTGCCGAGAATCAGGAAGCGCGCTGGGGTTCGGGGGCGATCGGCCAAAACCCGCAGAACTTCGAATAGCTTCGGCATTCGCTGGATTTCATCGATGACCATCAGCCCTCGGAGAGGTTCGAGGGCAATCATCGGCAGCGAAAGACGTGCGACGTCCGTTGGATTCTCGAGATCGAACGAGGTCGACCAGCGCTTGCGAGCCAACGCGCGGGCCAGGGTCGTCTTGCCAGACTGACGCGGGCCCAGAAGGGAGACTATCGGGGTGCGCTTGAGGGCTTCGAGAATGAGTATGCGCGTTCGTCTCTCGATCACGCGTTGAACGCGATCATGAAAATCATCAAGTACAATGAGGATTTTCTTGGATAAGATCAGCTCTTCAGCACCATCACATACACGTCGTAGAGCGTGTGCGTATACACGGCGACGGCAAAGCCGCGCCACTGATAGAGGGCGGCGAAGATGAGGCCGCAGAAGAGGCGGTAGGTAAAGACACCGAAATGCCACGGCTCACCGCCAATGAGATGGTGCGCGGCGGAAAAGAGCGCCGCAGTGATGAGAAAGCCGAGCGCTACTGTGGCCCAGCGCGAGAAGGAAAAAAACTTTTGCAAGAACAGCAGGGTCGCGCTGAGAAGAATCAGCCGAAATAAGAGCTCCTCGTTGACACCGGCCCCGATCGACACAAAGGCGATGCTGAGCGGGCCACGGTGGAGCGCGTTGAGGCGGAGCTCGGGGCTGATATGGAGGAGATTCATGAGCGAGACAATGAGGCCGCCCATGGTGATGGCGTAGACCGAACTTTCGAGGATGAGCGGCACGACGATCCGCGGGTCGAACTGCTGCTTGCGGCGCAAGATCAGGACCACCACGGCAAACAGCAGCGCCAGCACGAGATGGCCGAGAAGGTAGGCCTTGAGCGAGCCGGCCAGCAGGACCAGTCGCTCCGTGAGAAAGTCGGCACCGTTGCCCTGCTGTGGCATGAACACGACGCCGAGCTGGTAGATGAGCCACAGGGGGAACACCAAGATTAGACTCGTGAGCAGGTTGCAGCGACGGAAATAGCCACCGAGACTGCGCCGGGCCATCAGCGTTTACGGACAGCACGGGCGGCGGCGGCGAGCCCGGCGGGCGCGCGGGCACTGGCCGGTTCGGGCGTGACCACCGCCATCACCGCGCGCTCCGGATCGAGATAGCGGCGCGCGGCCTGCCGGACCGCTTCAACGGTCACCGCCAAAATGGCCGGCGCGTAGCGACGATATTCGTCCCAGCCAAGACCGTAGCATTCGTGGAAGGCGAGGGTGGAGGCCAGCGATGAGCGGCGCTGCAGAGAAATGTCGTGCGTCCCGATGAGGTACCGCTGGGCGCGGGCCAGCTCGGCTACGGGTACGAGATCTCGCCGCATACGTTCAAGCTCAGCGCGGATGCCGGCCTCCGCCTGCAAGAGCTTCTCGGGGCTGGTGGCGATGTAGACGCCGAAGTAGCCGGGATCCACCCCTTCGAGCGAAAAGGCGCTGATGCGATAGGCCAGCCCCTGCTTGTCGCGCAGCTCGACGAAAAGGCGTCCGCCCTGGCCTGACAGAAGTGTCGATAGCACTTCCAGCGCATGCCGATCTGGACTCGCGATGGTGGTTCCCGGAAAGCCGAGCACCAGATGCGCCTGCTGCTTGGCGAGAACCTGCCGAATCTCCCGCGGCGCGGTGGGGAGCGGCTCGGGCCGAGGCGGCGCTCGGCGAACCGTTGGCATCGCGCGCTCACCGGAGAATAGACTGCGCAGCTCCTCCAAGGTGCTGGCGATGCCCACATCTCCAACGATGGCGAGGGTCATTTCCGACGGCACCACGTGGCGACGGTAGAACTCCCTAAGTTTGCGGCGCGTCAGCCCACCGACCGATTGGGGTGTCCCCAAGAGATCGAGCCGGTAGGGATGGTGGCGATAGAGTGTCTGCGCAAAGAGGCGGAACACCACGGAGGAAACATTGTCCTCTTGCGTCCGCAGCTCTTCGAGAACTTGGCGCCGCTCCTTCTCCAACTCCTCATCAGAAAACGTCGGATGGAGGATCGTGTCCACCAAGAGCTCGAGGGCCCGCTCGCCATGGCGCGATAGCACGTCGAGTCGGACGCCAAAGCTATTGCGGCCGCTTAACCCCGAGATCGATCCCGCCATCGATTCGATCTCGTGTGCCAGCTGATCGCCCGACAGCTGCTCGGTGCCGCGCGTCACGAGCTGCGCCAGCAGATTATTGATCCCATTGGTGCGTGGATCTTCGAGACGAACTCCACCCGGCCAGACCGCGCGCATCGCTAGTAGTGGCAGGGACGGGTCGCGCTGGATCAGCACCTTCGCCCCGCACGGCAATACCTCACGGACCAGCTCGTCGCTTCTCTGTACCCTCGGCGGGGTCCGCCGGACACGCCGCCAGGCGGTGGTGAGCTGAGACCGCAGCCGGGCCTCGAGGCCCGCCGTCGCCGGGTTCGGCACCAGCGCTGAAATCGTACAATTCTCTGGGCGAACGTAGCGCGCAAAGGCCGCGCGCAGCTGCGCCGGTGTCACCGACCCCACGGCCCGGTTGTACTCCGCCTCCCATTCCACGGAACCCGCCACCACTTGATAGAAGCCGAGTTTGCGCGCCAGCCCCTGCACGGTCTCCCGCTGATAGATCGCTTCGCTCTCGATGATCGCCTTGGCCTTGTCGATCTCCTCGAGCGCCGCATCCTCATAGGTGAGGCGAAACAGCTGGTCGCAGAGCGCCCCGACCGCGCGCTCGATATCGGCCGGCGGAAGGGTGGCCCCCGCGACCAAGAGCCCGGGATCTTTGGGCGTGTAGGAGTAGGCATAGACCTCCGACACGAGCTGCTGGCGGTGCTTGAGCTCGCGCTGGAGACGCGAGCTATCGCCCTGACCGAGCAGAATCGCGCCCACATCCAGCACCGCGACATCGGCGTGGTGTAGCCCCGGAATGTGGAAGGCGATGGCGAGATGGGTTTCTTTGATATCGGCTCCGCCCACCGCCATCCGTGGCGCACGCTGCAGCGGCTCACTCACTCGAGCGCGTGCCTGCACCGGCCGAGATCGGCGAGCCCGACCCCAGGCCACAGCGATCTTCCTCCGCGCCTCTTCCACCGCAAAGTCGCCGACCACCACCAGGGTGATCTTCTCGGGAACATAGTGGCGCCGAAAAAACTCGAGCATCGCCGAACGCTGCAACTTCTCGACGGTACGCGTATGGCCGATCACCGGCCGCCGATAGGGATGGCGCGAATAGACCGTGGAAAACAGCTGCTGCGCCGCCATCCGCCCGGGGCTGTCCTCGCCCTGTTTGACCTCCTCCAGCACCACCTTGAGCTCGCGCTCGAGCTCCGCCGGATCGAACGACGAATGCTGCAGCGCATCGGCGATGATATCCAGCCCGGTGTCGAAATAGCGGCTCGCCAGCACCAGGTGGTACACGGTCTGATCAAACGAGGTCCAGGCATTGATATCACCGCCCGCCGCCTCCACCTCTTGCGCGATCTGGCCGACGCCGCGACGCCGCGTCCCTTTGAACAGCATGTGTTCAAACACGTGGGCGACGCCCGCCAATTCCGCGGGCTCGTCGGCCGAGCCCACCGCCACCCAGGCTTGGAAGGCAACCACCGGGCTCTGGTGGTGCTCCTCGAGCAGAACCGTCAAGCCATTTGGGAGCCGGTAACGAAGGGTCACGCGGTCTGTGAGAGTAGCCTGCTACGACGCATCTGCCAAGGAACTATGGGGAGATATGTTAAGGTTTGCCCATGTCCTGGCAGCCCCATCGCCCTGCGTTCATCATCTATGCGGACGGCTCCTGCACGGGAAATCCCGGCCCGTGCGGCATCGGTGTCGTGCTCCTCGATGGCGACCAGCGCGAAGAGCTTTCCGAATACCTCGGCGAAGGCACCAACAACATCGCCGAGCTCACCGCCATCATTCGCGCGCTCGAACGAGCGCCACGCGACCGTACGGTCATCGTTCATTCCGACAGTGCCTACGCACTCGGACTGCTAGGCAAGGACTGGAAGCCCAAGGCCAATCGCGAATTGGTGGCCGCGATGCGGGCGCTCGGGCGCGAGTTTTCCGACCTACGTCTCGTCAAAGTGGCGGGCCACGCCGGGATCGTCGAAAACGAGCGCGCTGACGAGCTCGCACGGCAAGCGGTAGAGCGGCGACGGTGAGCTCTCCTTTGGAGTTGTCACCAGCCGGTCGATCGCTGTAAAAAGCCGATCCCAAGATCAAGGAGCCATCATGTTGCGACTAAGTTGGATCCTGCTGTTTCTCGTAGGTGTGCCCTCGGCTGGGGCCAAGGGTCAGAAGTCGCACGAGCATGAGGTCGAACGCGCGGGGGTAAAGCTGACGCTGTTCGAAAAGTGGACCCCCGGCGACGAGAGCAAATGGCGGCAGAACGGCAAGGTGGTGCTCCTGGTACACGGTGCGACCTGGTCATCGCGTTGCACGTTCGACACGGCGGACGACTATTCGCTGATGGACGATTTGGCGGCCGCCGGATACGACGTGTTCGCGATCGATCTTCATGGCTACGGCAAGTCGGGAAAGACCGAGCGCGACTGGACCGAGGCGGAGACGGCGGCGGAAGATCTCGATGCCGCGGCCGATTACATTCGCGCCTTCCGCTGGATTGAAAAGATCCACCTGCTGGGTTACCAGTGGGGCGCGCAGGCGGTGGGACTGTTTGCCAACAAGCACCCCAAGAAGGTAGCCAAGCTGGCGCTGTTCGGCATGCGCTACCGCCAGGCGGAACGCAAGGCGGAGCCGGCGGAGCAGTATCGGCGCAATACTCCAGAGACCGCCATGCTCAGGCCCGAAGATGGCGATCTCGATCCGGCGTTCGTGCGTCGCCGAGCGCAGATTTGCGCGGCGGCAGATCCGCAATCGCCCAACGGTGCGCTGCGCGATCTCACCCAGCGCAGCGCCGTGCGGCCGGAGGCGATCAAGCAGCCGACACTGCTCATCATGGGTGATCGCGAGGGCGATACCGTGCCCGACCGGGTGCAGTTTTTCCAGGAGCTGGCCTCGGCGCACAAATGGTTCGTCGTGCTGCCCGGCCTCGGCAAATTAGCCCCCATCGAGCGCGGCCGTGCCAAATTCACTTCAGCGCTGATTGCGTTCTTCGAGCAGCCTTGAGTTCAGCCGAATGAGTTGCAGCTTCGGGCCGGTCGCGAGGCGCAGCCGGCCCTGGATCTTGTAGATGTCGCCATCGATGGTATAGCCCGGCTGACCATCGCACTCGAAAAAGACCTCGCGGGCGATGGAGTCGATCACCTTGTCGCGTCGCATGGGCCGACCACGGAAGACGCGCGCGAGCTCACCCGCCACGCCGAGCGGTGTCGGCGTGTGGATGCCCAGCAACGCGAAGTGGGCGGGTTTTTCGTTGCAGCGGTAGAAGGGGCGAAAGCCGAGGCCGATCTGTTCGATGGTAGAGGCCGTGACGGTCATGAAATCGTCGCGGGCCCACACGTCGCCATCCACCACCACGCGGGCGTGAAAGCGTTTTGTGATCTCCCGCGCCAATTTTCCATCGACGAGGGAGGAGAAAATCGCGCGGAGAAGTAACTTAGCCGCGGTGGACGGTGAGGCTTTGCCCGTTTTGTAGTAGGCCTCGAGGAAGTTGGCGGTCAGACCAGTGCCAAAGATGAAGCCGTAGGCGTCACCGATCGCCAGCACCTCTTTTTCGATCACCTCGAACGGGTCGTTCTGATGGTATTTGTCGACCAGTTCGAAGAGGAGTTTCGCCGGATCTCCTTTGATTCCGAGAGAGTTGGCAATGGTGTTCATGGTGCCGCCGCGCAGAATCGCGACCTGCGGCAGCGGCTGTTCGCCGTACGCTTTGATGAAGGCCGTCAGCGTGTGGTGGATGGTGCCATCGCCGCCGTTGATACCCAGGATATCGATCGATGCCTTTTTGAACTCCTCGGCAACGCGATAGAGATCGTCGAGCGACCCGGTGGCAGCAGCTTCCCCACGGCTGCCGATGAGGTAGCCGAGACGCCGCATGGACGCGGGGTCGCGCAGGTTCTGTCGCGATCGCGGGTTGGTGATGACGCCGATGCCGGGCACGGGGGCTACTTTCGCTGTGAAACAGCCATTCGGCAAGCCCGAGCCGATCGCACTGCCTGGGCCGCCAAGCCGATCGCGCCGAGGCCACGATGCAGGAGCTCCCCACGCCATCGTCTGGGCGGTGGCACAGATGTCGGCTCGGTGAGCGCTTGGAGCCAGGCTTCAGGATTCGGTCGCCCGAGGAGACCTTCGAGGCAGAAGAGGCCGATTTCGGCCACGCCGGCGGCGCGGGCTGCCGCGGCATCGCGCGCCAGCTCTTCGGGCGTCTCGTAGCTCGGCTCATCCCCGAGTTTGCCGTGGCCGACGATGCCAAGGAATGCGCCCGCGCAACCGGGAAACGCCTGGGCCATTCGGCCGAGCGCACGATAGCCATACCAGCGTACATCCTCGCTGGAAAAGAGACCCTGGGAATAGCCTGCCATCAGCGAGCCGTAGGTCATGATTGCGATGCGATCCCAGCCACATTCCAGCGGCGCTTCGCAGAGGTCCTGCATCGCCTGGGAGCGAATGAGGCCATAGTCGGCAGCGACAAAAGGATAGGAGATGGCTAAGGTGCGAGTGTGCGTTGCAGCAATCTTATGTTGCAGCGCAGTATAGACCCTCTGTGCCGCTTCGAATTCGGCTCGATCGAGATGGTGCCACGCGCGATCGACAAGGCCTGGAAAAGCTCGCCAGCTGAGGGGCTGGCGCAGCGCAGCGAGATCACCGAGCGGCGGCTCCAGATCGATCGCGATCCAGGGCGGCGGGCGCCCTCGCGCGGTTTCGAGGAGCTCGGCTACGCGCTGGGAAAAGCGAACAACGTTGCGCTCTGATGGCCAGTAGCCCTCCTCGTCCGACAGCAGAGGCCAAGCGCAGGCGGGCAGGCCCGCTGCCGCGTAGGGAGCTAGCGCCTCCAGCGCCTCCGCATCGTCTCCCGGATGGACCGCCAGCATCGGTGCGACACGATGGGCGACGAGCAGTCTCTGCACCGCCGGGGTCGCCAGCTCGCGCGGAGCCATGAACTCTACGCACACGCGGAAGTCGGTGCGTCCGTTTGCTTTGGCACTCATCCCGAGCGAAAATCGCAGAGGTGTCGACGCTTCGCAATGGTCAGCTGGCCACCGATCCGCTTCCCGGGCTGCTGCATGCGCTGCATGGCCAGCAGCTGAGCGGCCTGCTCACGTTGGACGTGGCGGGCGGCCGAGTCCAGGTCTCGCTTTGGCAGGGCTATCCCATCGCGGTGACCGCCAAGGCGGACCAGCTCGGTCAGGTGCTGGTCGAAAGCAAATTGGTGTTGCTCGACCAGGTGGACCGCTTTTCGCTCTCCTCCGATGGTCGTCCATTTGGGCAGACGCTCATCGAGGAGGGGATCATCACCCAATCACAGCTGTTCGAGGCACTGCGGATCCAGACACGCCGTCGGCTCCATCGGCTCTTTTTCATCGAACGCGGGAGTTTTTCCATCGAGGAGACCGAGCAGGAGATCAGCGCAGAAGAGGCCAAACAGCTGCGGATTCAGCCGCGCCGCGCCATCTACCACGGCATTCGCGGGGCATGGACTGCGGCGCGGTGCCGGCAGGCTTGCCAGCCTTTCGAGGGTCGGGCGCTGACCGTCAATGCGAGTCCAGAAATGCTGGGGCGTTACGGCTTTTCGGAAGCGGATCTGACGATCGTCAAGGCCTTTTCTGGGGCCACACTGGCGCGCGTCACGGAGCGAACCAACCAGCCCCATGGCGTTATTTGTGCACTCGCCTGCGTGCTGCACTACTCTGCAGCGCTGACGGTGAGCGTACCGCTCTCGGCCGAAGAGTCCGCCGTCGGAGACATCTTGCGGTCGCGTTTCCAGGCGGCACGCGACAACGATCTATTCGTCCTGCTCGATGTACCCGACAACGCCACGCGCGATCAGATCAAGAGTGCTTATCTCGCGGCCGCCAAGGCGTTTCATCCCGATCGATACGCGGGTAGTCCTCCCGAGCGACGTGCTCAAGTGGAGCAGCTCTTTCGTCTGATCAACGAAGCCTACGCCATACTTTCCGATGATAAAAAGCGTGCGGCCTACATCGACAAACGCAACTCGCCCACGCCCGATGCGCCAGACATTCCGGTCGATGAAGAGCGAGTCCGCGCGATCGTCGATGCCGAGATGGCCTTTCTCGAGGGCGAAGCGGCGCTGCGCAAGCACGATGTGATGGGCGCAGTCGTCGCGTTCAAGCGAGCGGTCGACCTCAATCCCGAGGAGGCCGAGCACCACGCGCTCTACGCCTGGATGCGGGTAGCCGCTGGCCAAGTGCCGCTCAGCGGCATCAAGGGCGATCTGCAGAAAGCCATCCAGCTCTCGCCGCGCTGCGCCCGCGCACATCACTACCTCGGCGTAGTGCTGCGCGATGAGGGGCTCCTCGATGAGGCGACCACCAGCCTACGCACCGCCCTCGAAATCGATCCCCTGCTCACCGAAGCGGAATCGGAACTGAGGCTGATCGCGATGCGACAAGGCAAGAAAAAGTAGGTCAGGGCCGGCGAATCAATAAGTCAGGCGATGATCGCAGCCGACGCGTCCGGCCGGCGAGGCGACGGCGAGGACCGGAGGGGAGCATCCTTATAATGTGATCAAAGAGAAGGATGGGCGGAGCGATTTCGAACGATCTGCGGCGACGGATTGTGGACGCATATGAAGCGGGCGAAGGGAGGTACACGGTGTGCGCTCGCTGATGGCCTATGAAGGCGGGACGACCAAAGTAGCGTTTCTGGAGTTTGTAAAACGAGGTCTCGTACCGTCCCTGCGATGCGGCGACATCGTGGTGAGGGACAACCTGCGAGCGCACTATGCAGAGGGCGTGCAGCAGCGCATCGAAGCCGTTGGTGCAAGCGTGCTCTACCTGCCCCCGTATTCGCCTGAGCTCAATCCAATGGAGCGTACCTGGTCC